>CBDTTW010000102.1:0-10923 GCA_965363675.1 uncultured Rhodothermaceae bacterium | reverse complement strand
GGCGGTTGCCCGCCGCGTCGTGCGCCAGCCCCTCGGCGTCGCAGCCCTTGGGCAGGTCGAGCTTGTATTCCCTCGCCTCCGGAGCCTCTGCGTCCCAGTTTTCTATTTCGAACAGGTTGCCCTTGCTCTCCAGCGCAAAGAGCCTGCCCCCGGCCATTTCCACGGCTTCAAAGTCGCCTTTGGAGGTGAACTTCGTTTGTTTGAGCAGCTTTCCCGACGCCGCGTCGAGCACGAACAGCACCCCCTTCTCGTCCGCGACGGCGCCCAGGCGGTTGGCGTCGAGCACGGTGATGCCCGACAGCTCATCCAGCTCCGGCGGCATCGTGAAGGCGGCTTCCGGTTGCGCCAGGTCGAAGCGCGCCGGCTGCTCCAGGCGTGAGGCGGCCCCCGCCGAGTCGGCGCCGGCGGCCAGGTCGGCGGCCGGCGCGTCGGCTTGCCCGCAAGCTGTCAGCAGCGCGATGCACGCCGGAAGGATGAATATGCGGAAGGAGGTCGTCATGTCAGCGGGTAGGTTGAGGTTATACGCCGAGGTAATGCCGAAGCGTCCAGGCGTTGCGGACGGCATTGCCGCCGCCGTCGTTGTTGAAGTACGCGAACACGTCGCGGCCCTGATGCGCCCACTCACGCACGCGGTCGGCCCACCACCGCATATCGTCGTCGGAGTAGCTGCCGCCGTAGAGATGCCCTGTGTCCGGGCCGTGCAGGCGCACGTATGCAAAGTTCGCCGTGGCGCGCAGGATGCAAGGCAGGTGCGCGCCGCTCATGACGCAGTAGGCTGCTCCGTAGGTTTCCAGCAGCCCGAACGTCGCTTCCTGATGCCACGAAGGATGCCGAAACTCGACGGCTACACGCACCCACGGCGTCGCATGTTTCAGGAAATAGGCCAGGCGCTCGTAGTCGAAGGGAAAGTTAGGGGAAAGTTGCACCAGCAGCGGCCCGCGCCGCGCGCCGAGCCGCGCCATGTCCGACGTGATGCGCTCGGTCCACCGCTCCGGCTGGTACAGCCGCTGGAAGTGCGTCAGCAGGCGCGGCGCCTTGACCGTAAAGACGAACCCCTCCGGCAGGCGCCGCCGCCACGAGTCGAAAGCCGAGCGCCGGGGCCAGCGGTAAAAGCTCGCGTTGAGCTCTACCGTCGTGAACCGGCTCGTGTAGCAGCCGAGCCGGTCGCGCGGGGGAAGGCCCTCCGGGTAGAGCACCCCTTGCCAGTGGTCGTAACTCCACCCTGAAGCGCCTACGTGTATTGCCACACTCGCCTCCCGACGTGAAAAAAGTCGCGCCGCACATTGTAAAAAAATGTAATTGACCGGCGCGACGATTATTTTCCAGCCTTCGCGCCGCTGCGCTTTGTCCTCCTCCCTTAACGCTTACCCACCGAACCGGCTTCCATGCTTCGCTTCCGTTACCACCTCTTGCTCATCGCCGCTTTGCTGCCGGCCGCTGCTGCGGCGCAAACGGTCAAGTTCAGCGGCTACATCCAGGCCGAAGGCGTCTACGATACCCGCCAGGTGCTCGACATCCGCGAAGGCGACTTCCACCTGTACCCGCTCCGCGACTCCGAGGTCAACCGCACCGACAACCTGCTCATGGCGGCTTTCCGCTCGCGGCTGCGCGCTGCCGGCTCCGGACTCGAAGCCTTCGGCGCCAAGGCCGCCGGCTTCTTCGAGGGCGACTTCATCGGCACCACCAACGCCGCCGTCAGTTTGCTGCGCATCCGCCATGCCTACGTGCACATGGATTGGGGGGGCTACGAAGTGCTGGCCGGGCAGGGCTGGTCGCCGAGCTTCGGCGTCATCTTCCCGAACGTCATCGCCACGAACGGCGGGGCGCCGTTCCAGCCGTTCGCTTTGCTGCCCCAGCTTCAGTTCGTGCTCAAGCCTCAGGGCGCGCGCATCACGGCCGCGCTCACGCAGCAGCGCGACGGCGCCAGCGAAATCGGCGGGGCCAAGCTCCAGCAGCAGGCGGCGCGCCCCCAGGCGCACCTGCACGCGCTCCTCGGCTCCGAGAAGCTGCGCGCCGGCGGCGGCGCCTCGTACAAGTGGGTTCGCCCCGTCCTCGGCGGCGACCGCTTCGGCGCATGGGCGGCCCAGGGCTACGCCCAGGCCGTCGGCGGCGGCTTCGATCTGCGCGCCAAGCTTACCTACGGCTACGACCTGGCCGACCACAGCATGACCGGGGGCTTCGTGACCCGTGCACATTCCGGCGCCGCGAACGACACGTCGAACCCCTACGAGCCTTTGCTGACGACCGCCGCGTGGGTCGATGCCGGCTACGCGATGGGCGCCTCGGGGTCGGTAGGGCTATTCGCCGGCTACGCTACGAACGGCGGCGCCGAAGAAGCCGTCGCGCCTCAAAGCGTCAACGCGCGCGGCGCCGAGATCGACGGCCTGTGGCGCCTCGCGCCGCGCATCGTGCGGAACTCCGGCCCCGTCCGCGCCGCCTTCGAGCTGGAAGCCACCGCCGCCCGCTACACCGGCGCGTTCGACGCGCAGTACAAGCCGGTCGTGGGCGTCGCCGACGATTGGGTGCGCAACTACCGCTTCAACGTCAGCCTCCAGTACTTCTTCTAGACGCCTCCACTGGCTCGAAGGCCCTTGCTTGCTGCGCCCGTTGCACAAAGGCAGCGGGCGCGGCCGTTTCAAGGCGCGGCGGCTACAGCGGCCGGAAGCGCACATTCCGGTAGGCCACCGGTCCATGGTCGCCCTGAAGCATCAGCGGCCCCACGGCGCGCTCGTCGTCGAAGGCGGCGGCGCGCGTCGGCCCGGTGACGGGGGCGTCTTCCTGCACGAGCACGCCGTTGAGCTCCACCCGCACGAAACGCGCGTCGGCCGTTTTGCGCCCCTGCGCGTCGAAGCGCGGCGCCTGAAACACGATGCGGAAGTGCTGCCATGCGCCCGGCGCCCGCGCGGCGTTCACACGCGGGGCGTAGCCTTCGTAGCCGCGCGCGCCCTCGGGCCGCGCTTCGTCCCAGCGCTCGTAGATGCCGCCTACGTCGGTATGCGTGGGCGCCGCTACGCCCCAGCTATCCAGGATCTGCACCTCGTAGCGCCCTTGCAGGTAAACGCCCGAGTTGGAACCTTGGGGAACCATGAAGTCCAGTTCCCATTCGGCATCGCCGTGTTCGAGCCGGGTGAACAGGTTGTCGCGAGCCGCCTCGCCGGGGAGGTTCACGAGCACGCCGCGCCCGGCGCTTGCCGCAAGCCGGCGGGGGTCCGCAGGGTCCTGGGCCGCCCCGCCGGCGATCCGCCAGTTGGCCGCCGCCGGCCGAAACGCGGAGAGGTCGTCGAGCGGCAGCAGCGTGAAGCCGTCGGAGCGGGGGAGGGTGGGGGCGCATGCCGCCGCCAGCAGGCAGCTCAGCGCAAGGGTCATACGGACGAAGGTCATCGCAACACCTCGGGTTGAGAGTAAAGCGCAAAGCGGACTTGCGCCCGAGCGCCTTGCTATTTGAACGCTGAGCAGCTAAAAAGGAGGGCGAAGAAAGGACAACAACCCATTTGGCCTTACTCGTGCAAACTCTGTAATAATGTAGGGGATGCGCCTACACCGGCCGTCGCCGTTTCCTGCCGCGCGGCCGGGCGAGAGTTCCTTGCCGCCCGGCTGCGGCGCGGTTACTCTAGGCATGTGCGCGCGCCGGCAAGGCGCGCGCTGATCCAGGCAGCGGATGCGCCGACACCTCGGCCGCCGAGCGCGCCGGAGGGCCTGCACCCCACAGCAGGCCGCCCGCCTCGGCTCCGAGGGCGCTCCGCTGCCTGAAGCTTTTCTCGCCGCTCCACGCTCAGGGCCGCACGTACTCGATGTAGAACCCGTTCTTCGAGCGCTCTCCTCGGATGAACGTATCCCGGCCGTCGTCGAAATAGCGGTAGCGCATGCCGATGGCATCGCCCTCGGCAATCGCGGCAGGCTCCAGGTCCAAGAAAACCGGGCTGTGCCACACAATCGGCCGGTCCGTATCGAAGGGATAGTTGTCCACGACAAGGTCCGCGCCGTAGAACACCCGCAGGTAAAGCAGGATGCCCGTGAGCCGGCCGCTGCGTGTGGCGCGCGCCGTGAAGAAGGCCTCGTCCGGCGGGATCTGCCGCTTGCCCACGTCGAACGTGCCGATGAGCGTAGGCTCGGCCAGCGGCCTCCAGCCCTTGACCTCCGGCGCCTGTACGCTGGTGATGAGGCGGCGGCGGTGGTTGAATGCTTCGAGCGCGCTGAAGTCCATGCCGTACGCCGCCTTCCAGGCGTCCAGATGCGGCCGGGTGAACAGGTGCATGGCGGCCTTCTCTTCCGGCATTTCTACGGGCACGGCATAGACCTGCATCCTGCCCGGGATCGTCACCGGGTTTTCTTGCAGCAGCCGGTAGCCGCTGCGCGCGATCACGAACGCCGATTTGTCCATCGGATTCCAGCTCGACACGTCGCAGATCAGCACGCGCGCGCGCTCGGGCAGGTTGACCTTCTGCGCGTCGCCGTGTAGATACGTGATCCGGTCGGCCACGTCGTTCTGATGGAAGATGATCGGCGCCACCTGCCCCACGTCGGCCAGCTCGATGGCGTAGACGTGCTCCGCCCCGGCCCGCACCGCCTCGATGGCGTTGATGCCGATGCCCGTGCCGATCTCCACCACCACATCCCCCGGCCGCACCGTCTGCCGGACGGCCGCCAGCATCGTGCGCATGCGCGCCGCGTCGCGCATCATGGCGTTGTTGAGGTGAGGCTGGTTGTACGAGCTGCGATCCTGGATGCGCGGCGCCAGAGGCTCGGGGCGTTCGCCGGGCAGCAGGATGCCCTGCTCGGCCATGTGCAGGATGGCCGAGGAAAGCTGCATGCGGTGCAGGCGCCCCTGGTCTGCCCCCAGCAGCGCTTTCAGCCCTTCGTCGAAGCGTTTGGGAAGGTGGAACGCCGAGAGGATGGCAAGCGCGTTTTGCCCGTACCGAAATCCGTTTCCGCCGATCTCGATATACAGGCGGCTTGCGTGGGCTTCCCGGATGACGGCCTCCGGGGAAAGGTGCAGCAGCGTATCAGGTTTGAGCACGATGGTCCCCCGGGTTGAAGTAAGCGGCTAAATATAGATACACTCCCTCGGGCAACGCTACCGCCCGAGCGCCTTCACCATGTCGAGGATGCGCGTCAGCTTGACGCGCGGGCGCCCCGCCTCGGCGCCTCGGCTGACCTCGTGCTGGTCGAGCTTCTGCCAGTCGGCGTAGGTGAAGTAGTGCGGCTGCCGGGAGCGGATGAAGCGCTCGGCCGCCTCGGGCGAGGGGTGGGCCGGCGCGGCGAGGCGCCCGGCGGCCAAATCGGCCAGCATGGCCTCGGCCGTCTCGACGGCGCACGGCTTGTTGGTGCCGATGACGCCCGAGGGGCCGCGCTTGATCCAGCCGCCCGTATACAAACCCATGATCGGCGCGCGCGTGGCCGGGTCTACGACGCGCCCCCCTGTGTGCGCGATCGTGCACGAGCGCTCGTCGAACGGCGCCCCCGGTACGGGCACGCCCCGGTAGCCCACCGAACGGAACACCAGGCCCACCGGCAACACCTCCGTGCGGTCGGTGGCGCGCGGCCGCAAGCCGCCGCGCTCGTCGGCGTACAGCTCGTTCGAGACGATGCGCACGCCCCCGACCCGGCCTGCGCCGTCGTCGAGAATCTCGGTGGGGGAGACCAGGAACCGGAAGATCAGCGTGCGCGGCTTGTCCCCCGGCGGGCGCTGCGCGTAGCCTTGCAGAATCTCGATGTTCTTCTGGATGCTCTTGTCCGGCTGCGCGGCCAGGGCCGCCGCCGAGAGCGGATCGAGCGCCACTTCCTCCGGGAGCGCCACGACCTCGGCGCCGGCCATCTCCCCGAGTTCGCGCACCTCCGGCGTCGTGAAGGCGGCCTGGGCCGGGCCGCGCCGCCCGAGCACGTACACCTCGCGCACCCGGCTGTGGCGGAGCGCCTCCAGGGCGTAGTCCGCAATGTCCGTCGCCATCAGCTCCTCGGGCGTGCGGCACAGGATGCGCGCCACGTCAATGGCGACGTTGCCCACGCCCACCACCGCTACGCGCTCCTGCGACAGGTCGAACTGCAAGTGGCAGTAGTCCGGGTGGCCGTTGTACCACGCCACGAACTCGGTGGCCGAGTGGCTGCCGGCCAGGTCCTCGCCGGGGATGCCCATGCTGCGGTCGGCCTGGGCGCCGGTGGCGAAGAAAATCTGGTGGTAGTACGCTTGCAGTTCCTCCACGGTCACATCCTTGCCCACCTCGACGTGCCCGAAGAACCGGAAGGCCGGGTTGGCCGCCACCTTGTCGAAGACGCGCGTCACCGACTTGATCTTTTGGTGGTCGGGGGCCACGCCGCCGCGCACGAGCCCGAACGGCGTCGGCAAGCGGTCGTACAGGTCTACCGACACCGACACGTCCTTCTGCCGGAGCAGGTGGTCGGCGGCGTAAAAGCCGGTGGGGCCGGCGCCGATGACGGCGACGCGGAGCGGTTGTTCGGGGGTTCCTACGGAGGCCATGGCGCGAAAGCGATCTGGTTGCACAGTCGCCTCAATCTACGCCGCCGCGCCCGGTTTGCGCGTGCAGCGCGCGCGAATTTGGAAGCCCTACCGCACGGAATGTTGCTGCAAGAATCGGAGCGCCGCATGGTTGAAGTGCGCCGGCTGCTCGACGTTGACCACGTGCCCCGAGTCGCGCACGATTTCGAGCAGGCTGTTGCGGTGTTTGCGCAGGAGCGCCTGCACCGCCGGCAGGAACATGTAATCGTCCTCGCCCATGATGTAGAGCGTCGGCATGGGCAGCTCCTTCTCCTCGAACAGGCGCAGCAGGGGGTTGACCTTCCAGGTCAGCCGGAACCAGCGCAGAAACTCCTTGCGGCAGAGCTTGCGCGCCTCCGAGATGAACAGGTTGCGCGCCTCGCGGTTGCTGCGGCGCGGCATGATGACCCACGCGAAAAGCCGGTAGAGCCACATGAACGGCACGACCCGCTTGAACAGGTTGCCCGCCGCCACCAGAAACCGCGACCGCCGGTTCAGCCGCGTGATCGCCCCGCCGAGCACGACCGACTGCACCCGGTCGGGCGCCAGCTCGGCCAGGGTGCGGATCAGCACCGAACCTAGCGAGATGCCGACGAAGTGCGCCCGCCCGATGCCGAGATGATCCATCACCTCCACAATGTCGCGGCTCACCTGCTCGAACGAGTACGCCCCCTGCTCGCGCGCCGCCGTCAGCGCGGCCGAGCCGCCGTGCCCGCGCAAGTCCACCATGAGCACGTTGAAATGCGCCTGAAAGGCGCGGAGCTGCCGGAACCAGATCGACGAGCTGCCCCCGGCGCCGTGTACGAACACGACCCAGTCGGCTTCGGGAGAACAAGTATAGGTGCGGTGATGTAACATGGGCGCAAATGGGGCGTGCAGGCCGCCTGCTCCGGCGGGGCCGCTTCCTCTAGAGTACCCTACGCGGAAGCGCCCCGCTTGTTTATCCGGACAACGAGCGTATCGGCGAATATCCACGTTTTTCAACAACCTGATCTTCCGGGCGGCGGCGGATGCTTCACTACCAATCGTACGGCAACCCCGACGCTCCGGCGGTGGTGCTTTTGCACGGCTTCCTGGGGGCCGCCGCCGACTGGGAGCCCACCGCCGAGGCGCTCGCCGAGCAGTACTACGCGCTCGCCTTCGATGCGCCGGGGCATGGGCGCTCGGTGGGGCTGCCGGCGGCGGCCTACGGCTTCGCCGGATTCTCGGCGCTGCTCTCCGAGCAGTTGCGCCGCCTGGGCGTCGGGCGATATGCGCTCGTGGGTTACTCCATGGGCGGGCGCCTCGCGCTGCACCACGCCCTCGCCGGCGGCGGCTGCCGGGCGCTCCTGGCCGAGTCGTGCGCGCCCGGCTACGAGGACGCCGCCGAGGCGGCGGCGCGCGCGCGCGCCGACGAGCGCCTGGCGCAGCAACTAGAGGCGCAGGGCGCGGCCGCGTTCGTAGACGCCTGGTACCGGCAGCCTCTTTTCGCGGGCCTTGCCGCCGACCCCGAGCGCCTGGAGGCCCTGCTGGCCCGCCGCCGCCGCGGCGATGCCGCCGAGCTGGCGCGCGCGCTGCGCGGCTTCAGCACGGGGGTGCAGCCCTGCCTATGGGCCGCCCTGGACGCCCCTCCCTTCCCGGTGCTCGCCGTCGCCGGGGCGCTCGACGGCAAGTACGCCGAGATCGCCCAGCGCATGGCCGCCCGCTCCGACCGTATCCGCGCCGCCGTCCTGCCCAACTGCGGCCACAACGTCCACGCCGAGCAGCCCGAGCCGTTTGCCCGGCTGCTCCTCGATTTTCTCAACCTCAACCTCTGAACGCCCGTATGGCCTCTATCGACTGGCAGGAAGCCGGCGCCTACACCGACATCCGGTACCACAAAGCCGAAGGCATCGCCAAAATCACCATCAACCGCCCCGAGGTGCGCAACGCCTTCCGCCCCCTCACGGTGCAGGAGATGTCCCACGCGCTCAACGACGCCCGCGACGACCAGCAGATCGGCGTCGTCATCCTGACGGGGGAGGGGCCGGAGGCGTTTTGCTCCGGCGGCGACCAGCGCATTCGCGGCGAGGCCGGCTACCGCGACGAGGCAGGGGGCATCGAGCGTCTGAACGTGCTCGACTTCCAGCGCCAGATCCGCACCTGCCCCAAGCCCGTCGTCGCCATGGTGGCCGGCTGGGCCGTCGGCGGCGGCCATGTGCTGCATGTGCTGTGCGACCTGACCATCGCCGCCGAAAACGCCCGCTTCATGCAAACCGGCCCGCGCGTGGGCTCCTTCGACGGCGGCTACGGCGCCTCGTACCTGGCGCGCATCGTCGGGCAGAAGAAGGCGCGTGAGATCTGGTTTCTGTGCCGCCCCTACAATGCGCAGCAGGCGCTGGAGATGGGCCTGGTCAACACGGTCGTGCCGCTCGAACGGCTGGAGGAGGAGACCCTTCAGTGGTGCCGCGAAATCCTCGCCAACTCGCAACTGGCGATCCGCTGCCTCAAGGCGGCCCTCAACGCGGACTGCGACGGCCAGGCCGGGCTTCAGGAGCTGGCGGGCAACGCCACTCTTCTGTTCTACATGACCGAGGAGGGGCAGGAGGGCAAGAAGGCGTATCTCGAAAAGCGCAAGCCCGAGTACTCGAAGTTTCCCTACCGCCCCTGACCCCTCCGCCGCCCATGCCGCCCGCCCGCCCGAAACCGCCGCCGCTCACCGTGCCTCCGCCCGGCCGCTGGGGCCGCTGGGTGACGGCCGCGCGCCCGAAAACCCTCGCCGCCGCCGCCGCGCCCGTCATCATGGGCACGGCAATGGCGCTGGAGGCAGGCGTGCTGCACCTGCCCTCGGCCCTGGCCGCCCTCGTCTCGGCGCTGCTCATCCAGATCGGCACGAACTTCAACAACGACTACGCCGACTTCGCGCGCGGGGCCGACACCGAGGCGCGCAAGGGGCCGCTGCGCGCCACCCAAGCCGGCCTGACGACGCCCGCCGAGATGCAGCGCGCCACGGCCATCGTGCTGGGGGTGGGCTTTCTGGTGGGCCTCTACCTCGTCTACCGGGGCGGCTGGCCGGTGCTCGCGCTCGGCCTGACGGCCATCGCCAGCGGCATCGCCTATACCTCCGGGCGCTACGCGTTGGCCTACACCGGCCTCGCCGACGCCTTCGTGCTCGTGTTCTTCGGGCCGGTGGCCGTCGCCGGGGCGTACTACGTGCAGGCGCTGCGCGTCGAGCCGCTGGCGGCCATCGCCGGGCTGGGCGCCGGGCTGCTCGCCGTGGCGATTCTGCTTGCAAACAATATCCGCGACGTGGACGAGGACCGCGCCGCCGGCAAGCGCACGCTCGTCGTGCGGCTGGGGCGGCAGGTGGGGTGCGCCCTGTACCTTGGGTGCATCTTCGGAGCGGCGGGCGTGGCGGCGTACCTCGGCCTAATGCCGGGAGGGCATCGGGCGGTGCTGCTCTGCCTCGTCATCGTCGTGCCGGGCGCCCTGGCCTACCGAACGCTTCGCGAATGCACGAGCGCGGCGCGCCTGAACCCGGTGCTCGGCCTGACGGCGCGCCTGCTGCTGGCCTACGCCCTCATCTTCACCATCGGCTGGCTGAACTGATGGCGTCCCCGCTTTCGGCGGCGCTGTACCGCTACGCCTTGCCGCTCGACCCGCCGCTGCCGCTCGGCGGGACGGTCGTGCGCGTGCGCCGAGGGCTGCTGGTGCGCCTGCGCGCCGGGGACGGCCGCGAAGGATGGGGCGAGGCGGCCCCGCTGCCCGGCTTCAGCCGCGAGCGCCTGGACGAGGCCGAGGCCGAGCTGCGGCGCTGCCTTGCCGCGCCGGAGACCTCGCCCTGCCTGCCTTCGGCGGCCTTCGCCCTGGCGACCGCGCGCGAACGCCTCGAAGGCCGCCCCGAGCCGTCCGCCCCGCTCGCCGTGGCGGCGCTCGTCACGCCCGAGGCCGAGCCGGAGGCGGCGGCGCGGCGCATCGTCGCCGGGGGCTACGCCACGGCCAAGCTGAAGGTCTCCGGCGACCCCGCCGCCGCCGCCGACCGGGTGCGCCGCTTTGCCCGGGCGGCGGGCGCGGGCATCGCGCTGCGCCTGGACGCCAACCGCGCCTGGACGCTGGCCGAGGCCGAAGCGTTCGCGCAGGGCCTTGAGGGCGTGCGCATCGCCTTCGTGGAAGAGCCGTTGCAGGACCCGGCGCTCCTGCCGACGCTTGCAGCCCGCACGGGCCTGCCGCTCGCCCTCGACGAGTCGCTCGCCGAGCGCCCGCCCGGCGCGCCCTCGGGCTTCGGCGCGGCGGCGTTCGTCCTCAAGCCGACGCTCCTGGGCGCCGCCGTCGAGGCGTGGGTGCAGGCGGCCCGCGCCGAGGGCGCCGCCGTCGTGTTCAGCAGCGCCTTCGAGTCGGGCGTAGGGCTCGGCGCCGTAGCCCGCCTGGCGGCCCGGCGGCGCGGCGCGGCGGCGGGCCTGGATACCTACGCC
>CBDTTW010000101.1:0-10981 GCA_965363675.1 uncultured Rhodothermaceae bacterium | reverse complement strand
CTTGCGGTGCAGCTGCCGCGGCGAATAGCAAAAGTGCCGCGCGAGGCCGGCCACGACACCACGTGCACCCCCGGCGCGCCGGGCGTGAACACCAGCGCCCCCGACGCCTCCAGCCGGGCCTCGCGCAGCCAGCTCGTCGAGGAGACGATGCGCACCCCGGAGCCGTGGTTGGGCAGCAGAAACGCCTCGACGGTAGACTCGGGCGACCGGAAGGCGAGCGGCAGCGTCACGGCGTCGCCCTCGGCCGTGAAGGCGTTGCGCACGACCGCCAGCAGGCTGTCGGTGCGCACCCCCGTCACGCGGTGCTCGTAGAGAAGGGCGGCCCCGCTGAAGCCGATGACCTGCCCGGCGGCCGCGCTGCTGTCGAGGTAGGTGTACACCTCGGGACTGCCGCCCACCGTCCCGACGAAGTCGGGGCGCGCCTGCATCGTGTAGGGCAGCACGCGCTTGGCCAGCCCTACCGTCTCGCGGATGCGGGCGCGGTCGGCGGGCGTCGTCTCAGCCAGGTTGCCCCAAAAGCCCAGGCCGCCCAGCAGGCTCGTGTTGACGGCGTAGCGCTGCCCGTAGTACGGCCGCTCGTTGTGCGGGTAGTTGGCCGCGCTCTGGAGCACGGGCGGAATCAGGCGGCCGTAGAGCGCCGGGGCCATGCGCACCGACTTGACCCGGTAGCGCGAGCGGTCGCCGTACCACGAGGCCCCGTTATTGATCCAGAAGTACTTGCCCTCGCTCAGGATGGCCAGCCCGATGCTGCGGTCCGGCTCGGTCGCGTCGAACTCGACGACCACGTCGGGGTTGTACGCCTTCAGCTCGGCGATGGCGCGCGTGATCGCGCCGGCGAAGGCGTAGCCGTAGCGCTCGGCGCGCTGCTCGGGGGGGTAGGCCGCCCCGCCGTGGCGGTGCCCCGCCTCGCGGCACAGGTGGTTCGTATCCACGCCGTCCCACTTGAAATGCCGCACGCCCGCATCGACGAGCGCCTTCGAGGCGGCGATGAAGGCGTCGTAGTAGTCGCTCTCCAGGCAGAACACGTTGCGGTTCCAGCGCCCGACGATGGGGCGGCCGCGCTCGTCGCGGATGAGCCACTCGGGATGCCGGCGCGCCGTGACGCCGAACGAGTCGGCATGAATGGGGGCCATCCAGATGCCGAACTGCATGCCCCGCCGCGTCAGCTCGCGGCCGAGCGCGGCCAGCCCGCCGGGGAACTTCTGCGGGTGCGGCTTCCAGTCGCCGAAGGCGTTCTGCCAGCCGTCATCCAGCACGAACAGATCCACGCCCATTTCGGCGGCGGCGGCGGCCTCCTGCAACGCGCGCTCCTGCGTCAGCACGGCATGGACGTTCTTGCCGGCGTTCTGCTCGTCGCGCTGCATGCCCCAGGTGTTGTAGTAAAATACGGGCGCGCGCGAGGCCGGCTCGTCGGTGATCCAGCGCAGCAGGTAGTCCCACAGGCGCCCCTCGGCGGCGTCGTAACCGGCGTCCGGATAGACGGCCGTCGCCGTCCAGAGCGTCGCGTAGGG
The DNA here is from genome assembly GCA_965363675.1 of uncultured Rhodothermaceae bacterium. Taxonomy (GTDB): domain Bacteria; phylum Bacteroidota; class Rhodothermia; order Rhodothermales; family DASSAV01; genus CBDTTW01. The sequence goes on along the minus strand of CBDTTW010000101.1, from coordinate 9,470 downwards.
CGCGGCCTCCGTGAGGGGCTGCCCGTCGAGGTAGGCCCCGCGCGCCGGGGCCGTCCCGACGACGGCCGCCCCGGCGGCGCTGCGCCGGCGCAGGTTCACCCACCGCTGTTCGGGCGCGTTGTCCGGCGATCCGTGCTCGTAGGCCACCATCCACCCGACGCCCCCGGCGCGCCCGGCCAGGATCGGCCCTTTGTGCAGGCTCTCGCCCGCCGCCGGCGGCGCGTCGAGGCGGCGCGGGTGGAACATGTAGTTCTGCGACAGATTGGCAAAGGGCCGCAGGTTCTCCGTGCCCGTGCGCTCGTCGTAGGTCAGCCCGGCCGTCGGCGCCTCCAGCAGCTCGGCGCCCCAGTTCGCCAGTTGCACCTCGCGCAGCGGGGCCTCGCCGGCAACGAGGGCGTACTGCGGAAACACCGCCTCGGCGCGCCCCTCGCGCAGGCTCAGGGCAAGCCCGGCCGCCTCCGGCGCGGAGAGCCGGAGCTGCTCGCGGACGAACGGCGCGCCCGGGTACGCCTGCGCCGCATACGCAAGCCGGAGGCCGCGCGCCGGGCCGCTCACGGCCTCGAAACGCACCTCCGCCTCGCGTCCCCCGTGCTTCAGGGGGCGCACGTCGCTGCCGGTATAGCGCCACACCGCATCGGCCGCCGTGACGGGCGCGCCGCCAACGGCGAACTCGAACCACGGGGCCCCGGCCTCGGACCGCAGCCCCTCGCCAGCCCCTACCGCCTCGAAGGACGCCGGCCGGATCGGTCCGCCGCCGGCGGCGTCGGTGAAGGCGAGCCGCTTGCGCACCTGCGCCGTCTCGATGAGCAGCCCCTGCCCGTTCGCCTGGATGCGCACCTCCGGCGCGGACTGTGGCAAAGCCGCCGGCGCCCCGAGTTGCCAGAGCAGCCCCGCCAGCAGCCCGGCCCACCACAAGCGCGCGCGGGCGCCCGGTTGAAGGTTCTTATTTTCCCGCCCCATAGCCCCAGAACCGTACATTTGTGCGTACCCTTGAGTTGTAAACGCTTCGCATGGGTATAAATTGCCGGGGGCAGGCGGCCCGCCGCCCTCTCAACCCTTTGGCCGGAGACGATCATGACGATACGGCGCGCGCTGCCGGCGCTTTTGCTGGTACTGATCCTGTGCGGCTGTGGTTCGACCCGCACCGCCGACGTGGCCGGCGCGCAGGGCATGCGCTTCTCGGAGCTGAACCGGAAGGCGCGCGGCAAGGTCGCTACGCTCCACCTGCGCGACGGCCGCCGCATCGCCGTCGTCAATGTACAGGTGGCCCCGGACTCTACGTCCTGGATCAATCCTAAAAAGAACCACTTCGAGCAGATCGCCACGTCGGACCTGCGCGAAGTGACGATTGTGCGCGCCGGCAAGGGCGCCGTGGCAGGGCTGGCGCTCGGCGTGCTGACGGGGGCCGCCGTGGGAGCCGTCCGCGCCGAGCTGGAGGGCGACGACGAGGGCGCCGGCGTGCTCACGCTGGCGCGCACCCGCGAGGAAAAGCGCGTGCTGTTCCCCCCCGCCCATGCCGTCTACGCCGTGCTCATCACGACCCCGCTCGGCGCCATCATCGGCCGCGAAGACCACTACCGCATCCGCCAGCCCGACCCCGCCCCCCAGGCCGCCGGCTACTAAGTGCTACGGCGGCGCGCTACGCTCACTGCTTCAGAGGTTGCGCCCCCGAACTTGCGGCCCGCCTTTCTGCCGCGCTGCCTCCTTCTCCCAACGCTTGTTTTCTATCGTCTGCATCGCTTCCTCACGGCGGCATGCTTGCCGCGCGCTGCGCGGGCGCCTGCCGAGCGAGCGCTGCGCTGCGGACGATTTTGGCGGACATCCCGTTCTTCTACCAGGTTCGTATGGCGCGCCCGCTTGCCGCCGACGCCGGCTTCGGCTTTCGGCAGAAGCATAAAAAACGGGGGCTGCACCGGTAGTCGGTGCAGCCCCCGTGGCGGTTTGCCGTTCCCCCGTCGGGGGACCAGCGAGCGGGTTACTTGCTGCCCATCAGGTCACACGCCATCGGGATGGAGTCGACGCGGCGGTACTGGTTCGCGCCCTCCTTCTTGCTGGTCGTGCCCGTGACGCGGCCCATGCCGACGGCCATCAGGCGGCTGCCCGAAACGCCGTTGTCGATGTAGAACTGCTCGACGGCGCGGGAGCGGGCTTCGGCAAGCTGCTGCGCGTTGCGCTCGCCCGGGCCGGCCCAACCCTCGATCCGCACGCAGATCGTCGGGCACTCCTTGAGCACGTCGATGTTCTCGCGGAGCGCGGCGCGGCCTTCGTCGGTCAGCGTGCTGCTGTTGGCGCCGAAGTACACCGAGTTCAGCTCCGTGATGTCGCGGCAGACCGAGGTGCAGTTCTGCGCGTTCACGGTGATGTTGCGCGTGTCGCGGCCGCTCGCGTTCGAGATCGTCACCGAGACGTTGTACGTGCCCGGCTGCGTATACTGGTGCGTCGGGTTCGGGCCGGTGCCCGTCGTGCCGTCGCCGAAGTTCCAGTTGTACGTCACCGGCTGGTCGCCGCGCACTTCCGCCGTGAACTGCACCGCCGTCGGGGCGCAGACCTCAAACGTGTTCGGGTTGGCGTTCAGGTTCACGAAGGCGGCCGGCACCGGCGGCGGCGTCACGTTGACCGTACAGGTCTGCGTGGCGTTGCTGCCGCGGTTGGTGGCCGTGAACGTGACCGTGTAGTTGCCCGCCGTCTCGAACGTGTGCGTGGCGCTCATGCCCGTGCCCGTGCCGGCGTCGCCGAACTCCCAGCGGTACTCGACCGGCTGCGTGGCGTCGTCGTTGACCATCGCCGTGAACGTGCCCGACTGGCCCGCCTGGAGCGTCGTGGGGCAGTTGACCGAGCTGACCATCACCGGCGTAAAGGCGCTCTTGAAGTTGTACTTGAAGCCGAGCGTAACGGCGCTCGGAAGGTCGAACGGCGCAAAGCCGTCGCTCGTGCCCGGGGCTTCGTCGTAGCTGTCGAAGGCGTCGTCCGGGAAGGTGAAGTTCGAGATCCACTCCAGCACGAGCGACGTGCGGTCGGAGAGCACCACGTCCAGGCCGGCGCCCGCCGACGGGCCGAAGGCCGGATCGTTGATGCGGCCGTCCTGGCCGAAGGTCACGTGGCCGCCGATGGCGAGGAACGGCGAGACGCGGCCCGGCGTGCCGAAGCGGAACAGAAGCTGCGCCGCCGTGAAGTTGGTGCCGTCGTCCTCGACCGGCTGCCCGCTGGCCGTGTTGCCCGAGGGCACATCGGGGCCGTACACGAACACGAGCGGGTGGTTCGTGATCTGGCCGCCCAGGCTCACGCTGGCCGTCTGGCTGAACTGGTAACCCAACTCAAGGCCGCCGGCATACGGAATCTTGCCGTCTACTTTCCAGTTGTCGAGGTTCAGGTTGAACGGCGACTGCTCGGTGTCGCCCAGGTGGAAGGCGACGCCGACGCGCGGCTTGATGTAAAGGGTTTTCTCGGGGCGCAGGTTCTGCGCCTGGAGCATCCCGGGCGCCGCCAACATGGCGAACAAGCCCAGGATCATGAACGACCGTACGTATCGTTGCATAGGTGTAATCCTCGAAGGTTTACGGTTAAAAGTCATGTCTTTTTAGGGGTGTGTGTGGGGTGGCTCTCTCAAGGCGGCGCTTTGCCGAAGGGCCGCCGCACGAGCCGCTTCGGAGCCGTCCGGGTCGTGTGCCCGGGGGAGCTTCGAGAGGCGTTCTCGCCGCTGCGGCATTCCATCTCAGCGTCGCGGACAGGCATAACTGCCCGGCGCGGGCGCGTCAGCACAAGATGCAATAAGACAACCGAGGGTGGAAAGCTTCAAGCGTTACGATGCTGCAAACATAGCCCTTCCGTCGCCAAATATTTGCACTTGCTTACCAGCAAATAATACCACGAATACCTGTAGCCGGCGACTGAGGAGGCGGAGTGAGAATGGCTGCCAAAGAACACCAACGGGCCAATTTACAGCAGCGGGCCGCGCTTTCCTTCAGGTTGGCCCCTTAGACTCCCCGGCGGAGGGCTCTAGTTCCTGCCGCTTGACAAGAGATCGTAACGCCAAATGTGACTAATGTGTTTATCGGCCAACATCAGCATCAATGTGTACTTAGCTCGTAACGCGATCCCTCCCGGAAAGGGCGCTTAACCTTCTCGTTCACACAATCTTAGATATTCATAAAGAGGAGGACCCTATTTCGCGCGCCGCCGCCGGCCGGGGAACGGGGGCTCATTTCGTCGAAGGCTTTTTATTCTCCGGCGCTTGCCTCAAAAAAGCATCGCAAAGCCGCCGCGCGGCGCGGCTTAGACCGTGGCCTTGCAATTCACCAAGTCTAAACAGAAAAGCCCGCGCTCCGTAGGAGGCGCGGGCTTTCAAAGCGGGGAAAGAGGCTTTAGCTGAGCGCGTTGACGCGCTTCTCCAGCTCGCTCTTATAGTTGGCGGCCTTGTTCTTATGGATGATGCCCTTGGTCGCCAGGCGGTCGAGGTACGCCTTGACCTGGTTGAGCTGCGCCGTAGCCTCCTGCTTGTCCTGGAGGTTGTGGAGCTTCTTGAGCATCGTGCGCATGCGGCTGCGATGGACTCGGTTGTTCGCTCTGCGCTTTTCCGTTTGCCGAACGCGCTTTTCGGCTGATTTATGTTGTGGCATATCGCGCGGGATACCGATCTATGGGGGGAGGGAAAGATTTCGTCGCTTTCAAGCCCAATAAGGTACTTTGTTTTCTCTGCCGAGTCAAGGCGCCCGGCGGCAAGAACGCGGCGGCGGCGCGGGCGTTCAACCGGGGTGCGCGCTCAGCATCAGCAGCCCGGCGAGGCGGGCGACCCTATGGCAAACAAACGCGCCCCTGCGCGGGAGCCTTGGCAGGCTTCGTTCCGCGCGGCCGGTCCCTACCTTGGGGTAGGCATGCAACTGGCCGCTACGATGCTCGTTTTCACGGTCGGAGGCATCTTTGCGGATCGGCGCCTGGAAAGCTCGCCCTGGCTGACGCTCGCCGGCGCGGCGCTCGGCATCCTGGCCGTCTTCACGTACCTGTTCCGCATGAACCGGCAGATGAGCGCGGACGGCAAGGCAAAAACTGCCTCCGAGAAGCCTCCGGCGCCCTGAAGTACGACCGGCCGCCCTCCGGAAGCGCGTATTTTTAGCCCGGCGGTATGGCATTCGCAGGCGTTTCGCCCCTATTTTGGGTTGATGCACGTTTGGGGGGCTTGCGCTCCTGCGTGTTGGCGCTGGTTTTGCAGCAGCATGCCGCGCATCCCTGCCGGCGACGGGCGCGGTGGAGCGCGCCGGGCGATGCTTCCATAACCAAGCTTCCATGACCGAGTTTTGGATTGGCTTAGGGCTTGGCGGCGGCCTCGGAGTGCTCTATCATGCGGCGAGCTACTTTACCTACCGCCGCGCCGCGCGCGCCGAAGGCGCCGGGTTTTACCAAGTGTTCCTGGGGGGGCTTACGCTGCGCCTCTTGGGGGCGCTGCTCGCCTTCAGCCTCGGGATGGCGTTTGCGCCCGTAGAGGCCGGGGCCTACAGCGCCTCCTTCCTCGCAGTGCTCGCCGTGGGGCTCGTGGCGGAGGGAGTGTACATGTACCGCCGTGGGCGGCAGCCGCAGATGACGCCGGCCTCGCAGGCCGATTCAGAATGACTTACCGCAGGTTTTCGTCCATATCGTTGTCCTTCCGTCCGGCGGGTTTGGTGCGGGCCGCGGCCGTGTGCGCGCTCCTCCTGCTCGGCGCGGGCGCCGCGCGGGCGCAGGAGCACGGCGCCGAGGAGTTCGACCCGGTGCACCACGTCTCGGACGGGTACTACATGGACTTCGAGCCGCTCGGCAAGTTCGAGCTGCCCCGTCTCTTCGTCGTGCGCCGCGAAACCGGCCTGGCCCTGGACGCCTTCAGCAGCACGCGCGCCGCGCTCGCCTCGGGGCGCTTCCGCGCGCTCGAAACGCACGCGAGCGGCGCCGGCGAGGAAGCCGGCCTCGGCCAGACCGCCGCCGACCCGCACGAAGTGACCGAGGCCGACACCGACGAGGCGCTCAACCCGGCCCGGCACGCCGAGCCGATGGTCGCCGGGGCCATGCACCTCGAATCCGAGATCGTGCCCGTCGAAGGCGACCTGCTGCTCGACCTGTCCATTACGCGCCACCTCGTCTTTGCCGTTCTGGGCGCGCTCATCGTGCTCGGGCTGTTCCTGCGCATGGCCGCCCGCTACCGGGCCGGCGTCGGGCGCACCTCGGCGCCGCGCGGACTCTTGCAAAACCTGCTCGAAACGCTCGTCTTGTTCGTCCGCGACGATATCGCCCGGCCCAACATCGGCCCAAAGTACGCGCGCTACATGCCGTACCTGCTTACGGTGTTCTTCTTCATCCTGACGTGCAACCTGATCGGGCTGGTCCCCTTCGGCGCGACGGCCACCTCGAACCTCATGGTTACGGCGGTGCTGGCCTTCATCACGTTCGTGATTACGCAGTTCAGCGGCAGCCGCGACCACTGGCGGCATATCCTGTGGCCTCCGGGGGTGCCGTTCCTGCTCAAGTTCATCCTGATTCCCGTCGAGGTGCTGGGGCTCTTTACCAAGCCGTTCGCCCTGACGATTCGTCTTTTCGCCAACATGACGGCGGGCCACCTCGTGATCCTGAGCCTGATCGGACTCATCTTCTCGTTCGGCAGCATCTTCGGCCCCGTGGCGGGCTACGGCATCTCGGTGATCAGCGTAGCGTTTTCGCTGTTCATCTACTTGCTGGAGCTGCTCGTGTCGTTCATCCAGGCGTACATCTTTACCATGCTCTCGGCGCTGTTCATCGGTTTGGCCGTCGCGGAGCATCACCACGACGAGGCCCCCCACGAGGCGCACGCTCCGGAAGGGGCGGGCCTCACGCGGCAGGCCGCCGACCTTCAGGTCGAGCCGGTCTGAAGCCTCCCGCTATCGTACGTTCACCCTCACCACCGCACCTACCCCTAAAGCTATAACACTCCTATGGACGCAGCTTCTTTAGCATTTCTGGCCGCAGGCATCGGATCGGGCATCGTGGCGCTGGGCGCCGGCCTGGGCATCGGTCGGCTGGCCGCCTCCGCCATGGAAGGCTCGGCGCGCCAACCCGAAGCCGCCGGCGACATCCGCCAATCCATGATCCTGGCGGCCGCCTTCATCGAAGGCGTGGCCCTGTTCGCCCTGGTGATCTGCATCATCCTGGCGTTCAAGTAGGCGCGCGAACTCCGGCGGCTGCGCGTGTGCAGCCGGCGCCCTCCGAACCCTGAACCAGGCGTAGTATGTACGTTTTCGTGGCCGCTAACTTGCTGGCGCCCAACTTCGGGCTGGCGATCTGGATTCTGATCGTCTTCCTGCTGCTGCTCTTTATCCTGCGGCGCTTCGCCTGGGGGCCGATCACGGCCGCCCTGGACGAACGGGAAAAAACGATCCAGCGTTCGATCCAGCAGGCCGAAGTCGCTTTGGCCGAGGCGCGCCGGATCCAGCAGGACAACGAGAGCGCCCGCCGGCAGGCCGAGCAGGAGGCCCAGCGCATCCTGCGCGAAGCCCGCGACACGGCCGAGCGTCTCCGCGCCGAGGAGATCGAGCGCACGAAGACGCTGATTCGGCAGGAGGAGGCCCGAGCCTCCGAAGCCCTTGAGCGGCAGAAGCAGGCCGCCCTCGAAGAGCTTCGGAGCGAGGTGGCGGACCTGGCGATCGGCGCCGCCGGCAGAATCCTCAAAGAGAACATGGACGGCGCGCGCCAGCAGCGCCTCGTCCAGGACTTCATCAAGGAGCTTCCCTCCTGACCCTCAGGAGGCGCCTCCGCACTTTCCGTATGCACGACCTGACGGTTGCCCGGCGCTACGCCCGCGCTTTTTACGAAGAAGCCGCCGCCGGCGGCCTGCTTGCCCAGGCCGAAGACGACGTGGCGCTGCTGCGCCAGACGCTCAGCGCCTCGCGCGCGCTGCGGCAGCTTTTCGAAAGCCCGGTCGTGCCGCGCGAAAAGAAAGAGGCCATTGCAGCGCAGCTTTTCGGCGCGCGCGTCGCGCCGCTCACGCTCCGGTTTCTGCATTTGCTCATCGGCGCCAAGCGCGAGGCGGCCCTGCCGGCCATCCTCGACGCTTTCGACCGCCGCCGCGACGCCGAGGCGGGCATCGCCGAGGCGCACGTGCGCACGGCGCTTCCGCTCGGGCCGGCCGACGAGGCCGAGCTGACCCGGGCGCTCGAAGCCAAAGTGGGCAAGAAAATCCGCCTGACGGCGCAGCTCGATCCCTCGCTCATCGGCGGGGTCGTGGTGCGCATCGGCGACACCGTCTACGACGGCAGCGTACGGCGCAAGCTCGAAAGCCTGCACGAGCAGTTCGGGGGCGCCGCACTCTCCACCAATTAGTCCGTCCGCCCGGCGCGGGCGCACGCGCGCCGAGCAAGGGCCGCGTAAAACAGCATAGACATGGCAACGGCAATTCGACCCGATGAAGTAACAGCGGTTTTGCGCCGCGAACTGGGCGGTTTCGAGACGGCCACCGACGTTTACGAAGTCGGGACGGTGCTCCAGATCGGCGACGGCATCGCGCGCATCTACGGCCTGGAGCGCGTGCAGGCCGGCGAGCTGATCGAGTTTCCGGAGAGCGGCGTCACCGGCATGGTGCTCAACCTCGAAGAGGATAACATCGGCGCGGTGCTCTTCAGCGACGCCTCGGCCGTGGCCGAGGGCTCGCAGGCGCGCCGCACGGGCCGCATCGCCTCGATCAGCGTCGGCGAAGGCATGCTCGGGCGCGTCATCGACCCGCTCGGGGCGCCGCTCGACGGGCGCGGCCCCATCGGCGGGGCGCTCTACGAAATGCCGCTCGAGCGCAAGGCCCCAGGCGTCATCTTCCGCGAGCCGGTCAAAGAGCCGCTCCAGACGGGCATCAAAGCCATCGACTCGATGATCCCGATCGGCCGCGGCCAGCGCGAACTCGTCATCGGCGACCGCCAGACGGGCAAGACGGCCGTCCTGATCGACACGATCATCAACCAGAAGTCCACGCACGAGACCGACAAGCCGGTGTTCTGCGTCTACGTCGCCATCGGGCAGAAAGCCTCGACGGTGGCGCAGGTGATGCGCGCCCTGGAGCAGAACGGCGCGCTCGAATACACGGTCATCGTCAACGCGCCCGCCTCGGCCCCGGCGCCGCTTCAGTTCGTGGCCCCCTTTGCCGGCGCCTGCATCGGCGAGTTCTTCCGCGACACCGGCCGCCACGCCCTCGTCGTCTACGACGACCTCTCGAAGCAGGCCGTCGCCTACCGCGAAGTGTCGCTGCTGCTGCGCCGCCCGCCCGGCCGCGAAGCTTACCCCGGCGACGTGTTCTACCTGCACAGCCGCCTGCTCGAACGCGCCGCCAAGGTCACCTCCAGCGACGAGGTGGCCCGCACGATGAACGACCTGCCCGAGTCGCTCCGGCCGCTCGTCAAAGGCGGCGGCTCGCTCACGGCGCTGCCGGTCATCGAGACCCAGGCCGGCGACGTGTCGGCCTACATCCCGACCAACGTCATCTCGATCAC
>CBDTTW010000100.1:0-11032 GCA_965363675.1 uncultured Rhodothermaceae bacterium | reverse complement strand
CCGCCCCACGACCGCCGGCGATCCCCTCGTGTGGCGGTTCCGCGCCGAGAACGTCCGCGACGCTGCGTTCTCGGCCACGCGCGCCTCGCTCTGGGACGGCATGCGTACGCCCGTCGGCGACCGCGACGGCGACGGGCGCACGGACTACGCCACGGTCTACGCCCTCTACCGCCCCTCGGCCGTCCACTGGCCCCAGGCCGCTGCCTTCGGCCGGGAGGCCATCGCGGCGCTCTCGGACGTGACCGGCTTCCCGTATCCGTGGCCGCACATGACGCTCGTCGAGGGCGACGGCATCATCGGCGGCGGCATGGAATATCCCATGATGACGCTCATGGGGGCCTACAACAGCAGCGCCGAAGGACTTTTCGGCCTGACGGCGCACGAGCTGGGCCACATGTGGATTCCGATGATCGTCGGGACCGACGAGCGGCGCTATAGCTGGCTCGACGAGGGCGCCACGTCGTTCGTCGAGAACGCGCTGCGGCGGCGGCGCACGCCCGGCAGCCGCCCCGAGCGCGACGACCAGGAGACGTATCTGCTGGCGGCGGCGCGCGGCCTCGAAGGCGAGATCATGCGGTGGTCGAACTTCCACTACACGCCCTTCGCCTACCAGATTGCTTCGTACCCGAAGCCGGCCTCGCTCCTGACGGCCCTGCGCGGCCTCCTCGGCGAAGAAGCGTTCCGCGCGGGCTACCAGGGCTTCATCCGCGCGTGGGCCTACAAGCATCCGTACCCGTACGACTTCTTCAACGCCTTCGAGCAGGCCGCCGGCAAGGACCTGGACTGGTTCTGGGACGCCTGGTACTTCCGCACCTGGACGCTCGACCAGGCGGTGACGCAGGTCGCGCGCGAGGGCGACGCCACGGCTATCGAGGTGGCGAACCTCGGGCAGGCCCCCATGCCCGCGCGCCTCGTCGTGACGCTGGAGAACGGCGCCGTCGAGCGCCACGAGATCCCCGTCGAGCGGTGGCTGCACGGCGAGGCTGCGGCGACCCTGCGCCTGCGTACGCCCGCGCCGGTCGTGCGCGTCGAGATCGACCCGGAGGGCTTCTTCCCCGACACCGACCGGCAGAACAACGTCTGGACGGCCCCCTGACGCTTATTCGGCGAGCGCGCCGAGCAGGATTTCGGCGGGGTGCAGCGCCGTGCGGCCCGTCGTGTCGGCGATCTGGCTGCGGCACGAAAAGCCCGCCGCCGCGATGACCGTGCGGGCGTCGGCGGCGCGCACGGCGGGGGCCAGGCGGTGCTCGGCCATCGCAATGGAAACGTCGTAGTGCTCGGCCTCGTAGCCGAAGGCGCCGGCCATGCCGCAGCACCCTGCATCTACGACGGCCACGTTGCCGCCGGGCAGGGCCAGCGCCCGCTCGGCCGGGCCCGTCCCGACGAGCGCTTTCTGGTGGCAGTGCCCGTGCAGCAGCACGTCCGGGGGGGCAGGCTTCCAGCGGAGGCCCGCGAACACCTCCTCGCGGGCGACGTACTCCTCGAACGTGAACGTAGCGGCGGCCAGGCGCGCGGCGCGTGGGTCGCCGGGGAAGAAGGCCGCCAGCTCGTCGCGGAAGGTGAGGATGCACGAGGGCTCCAGCCCGACAATCGGCAGCCCTTGCTCGGCATAGGGGTAGAGCAGCCCTAGCGCCTCGGCGAGCGTGCGCCGCGCCTCGGCGAGCAGCCCCTTCGAGATGAATGTGCGCCCGCAGCAGGCGCGCGCCGAGGGGACGAGCACCGTGTGGCCGGTGCGGTGGAAGAACTCGGCGGCGGCCTGGGCCGTCTCGGGCTTGTTGTAGTTGTTGAACGTATCGGCGAAGAGGACGACCGTGCGCGCGCCTTCGGGCCACGAGCGGGCGGCGAACCAGTCCGTGAACGGAACCGGCGCGAAGGCCGGCAGGGTGCGGCGCGCGCTGATGCCGAGCGTGCGCTGAAGCGCCCCGCGCACGGCGCCCCGGCGGGTGAACCAGTTCGAGGCGGCCGAGAGCCGGGGCGGCGCCGTGCGGGCCAGCGCCGCCATGTAAGCGAACAGGCGCGTCCGGGCAGGCATCGGGTGGGCCTTCCAGTACTTGTCGAGCCACTCGGACTTGATCCGCGAGAGGTCCACGTTCGAGGGGCACTCGGTTTTGCAGCCTTTGCACTGCACGCACAGCGCCATGACCTCGAACATGCGCGCGTCGGTGAGGGCGCCGGGGGGCAGCGCGCCGGAGAGGGCGGCGCGCAGGGCGTTGGCGCGGCCGCGCGTCGAGTGCTCCTCCTCGCGGGTGACCATGTAGCTGGGGCACATCGTGCCGCTCTGCGTTTTGCGGCAGGCGCCGTTGCCGTTGCACAGCTCGACGGCGGCCGCGAAGCCGCCATGCTCCGACCAGTCCATCGCCAGGGCGACGGGCTGCACCGCGTAGCCCGGCCCCATCCGAAGCTGCTCGGTCATGGGCGGCGCATCGACGATCTTGCCCGGGTTGAGCAGGTGGTCGGGGTCAAAGGTCGCCTTGACCTCCCGGTGCAGCCGGTACAGCTCCGGCCCGAGCAAGGCTTCGTTGAGCCAGCTCCGCGCGAGGCCGTCGCCGTGCTCCGAGGAGACGGCCCCGCCGTAGCGGCGCACCAGCTCCATCGAGCCGGCGGCGATGTCGCGCATCTTTGCCACGTCGGCGGCGTCCTTCGTGTTGATGAAAGGGCGGACGTGCAGGGTGCCGGCGGAGGCGTGGGCGTACATGGCGACGGGCGTGCCCGTGCGCTCCAGCATATCCACGAGCGCGTCGATGTAGTCGGCGAGGTGTTCGACGGGCACGCTGGCATCCTCGATGAAGGCGAGGGGCTTGCAGTCGCCCTTGACGCTCATGATGAGCCCGAGCCCTTCCTTGCGCACGTTCCAGACGTTCTTGATCTCGGGCGGGGCGAGGGCGCGCACGAGGGCGTAACCGTGCCCTTTGGCCGTGAGCACGCGTTCCAGGTCGTCGAGGCGGGCGCGGAGTTCGGCTTCCGTGTCGCCGTAGTACTCCGTGATGAGCAAGGCTTCGGGTTCGCCCTGCACGAAGCCCATCATCCGGGCGAAGGCCGGGGCGAGGCGCGCCATGCGCAGGGCGTGCCCGTCGAGCAGTTCGATGGCCGAGGGGCGCGTCTCCAGCATGTCCGTCACCGCCAGCAGCGACTCGCGGCGGGTGCGGAAGTGCGCCACCCCGAGCGCCGTCCGGCGGGGCTGCGGCACGAGGCCGATCGTCAGGTCCGTGATGACGCCGAGCGTGCCTTCGCTGCCGCAGAGCAGTTGCGCCGGGTTGACCGTTTCCTCCAGGGCGTACTCCAGGCGGTAGCCGCTGTTGCGGCGCCAATGTCGGGGCGTGTCGCGCCGGATCACGTCGGCATGCTCGGCGCGCAGGCGGGCCAGCATCCGGTAGACGGCGTGCTCCAGGGCGGGGCCGCGCCCGCGCGCCTCCAGGTCGGCCGGGCGGAGCGGGGCCAGGCGGGCCGCCGAGCCGTCGGCGAGCAGCACGTTCGCCTCGCGGATGTGGTTGATGACGTTGCCGTAGAGGATCGAGTGCGTGCCCGTGGCGTTGTTGGCCATCATGCCGCCGAGCGTGGCGCGGTTGCTGCTCGCCGGGTCGGGGCCGACCATGAGGCCGTGCGTGCTGAGCGCCGCCGAGAGCACGTCGAGCACGAGGCCCGGCTGCACCTGCGCGGTCCGGGCTTCCAGGTCGAGCGCGAGCACCTGGTTGAGATGCCGCGAAAAGTCGATGACGACGCCGGCCCCGACGGCCTGCCCGGCCAGACCCGAGCCGCCGCCGCGCGGCAGGACGGGCATCCGGAAGCGCCGGGCGGCTTCCAGGGCGGCCTGTACGTCCTCGGCGCTGCGCGGCAGCACGACGGCGGCGGGCATGACCTGGTACATGCTCGCGTCGGTGGCGTAGAGCGCGCGCGTCATGGGGTCGGCGCGCACCTCGCCCTGGAGGCGCGGCCGGAGTTCGGCCGTGAAGTCGGCCAGGAGGGCGTCGGAGTAGGCGGGCATCGGGGGGCGGCGCATGCGGGAAACGAAGAGCGGCCCGGCCGGAAAGGGGCCGGGCCGCCGCAGGGACCCTACTATATACGCACCGGCGCGGGCGGCTCAAATAGTGAGCGGCGTCCCGTAGTCGGGCACGTGCACCTCGATGTCGGGGTAGAAGAACCGGATGTTCTCGGCCATCCAGTGGCGCGCCTCGTCTTCGCCGTGGACGAGGATCACCTGGCGCGGCTGCGTCTTTTCGACGATCTCGATGAGGTCGCGGCGGTGGCTGTGGCCGCTGAACCGGAAGCGGTCCACCTCGCAGCGCAGGGGCTGCGCCTCGGCGCCCGTGCTGAGCGTGACCGGCGTCTCGGGGCCGAGCTTGGCCGCTTCGAGCAGTTGGTGGGCGGGCGAGCCTTCCTTGGCATAGCCGACGAGAAAGATGCCGTGCTTGGCCTCGCTGACCATGAGTTGCGCCAGCGCGTTCGAGGCCGTCCGCTCGAACATCATGCCGCTGCTCATGATGAAGATGCCGGGCTCGGCCAGCGCGGCGGCCTGCCCGGAAAGGCTGCGCGGCACGCGGCGCTGCTCGATGCCGAACATCTGCACCTCGGCGTCGAGGCGGGGCGTCGTGAAGCGGCTTTTGTCGTATACGTCGGAGATAGAGCGCATCGAGCCGGCCGTGTACACCGGCGTGTCGGGGTCGATGATGCCGCGCTGCTTGAACCGGTTGACGAGAGCAAGCACCTCTTGGGCGCGCCCCAAGGCGAACACGGGCAGCAGCACCGCGCCGCCGCGCCCGAGCACGCGTTGCAACGCCTCGCCGAAGCGCTGCTCCTCGGTGCGGCGCGTGGTCAGCTCGGCCTCCGGATCGGCGGCGAGCGTGCTTTCCAGGATGAGCACGTCGAGCGGCGGCTCGGGGTACTCGCCGCCGGGGATGATGATCTGCGGGCGCGTGTTCGTGTCGCTGGTGTAGAACACGCGGCGCTCCTGGCCGTCCTCGGCGTAGGTGATCAGCACGCCCGCCGCGCCGAGCACGTGCCCGGCGTTGTAGAAGCAGCCTTTTACGGCCGTCTGCGCGCGAATGCCGGTCAGGTCGAAGCGCTCGCCGAGTTCGTGCGTCAGGTAGAGGTAGCTGAACACGTCCAGCTCCTCTTCGCTGAAGAGCGGGTCGTGCGGCGAGGAGCCTTCGCGCTGGCGGCGGCGCTGGAGCTTGGCCGAGGCCGGCAGCAGGATGTCCACGAACTGCCGCGTCACCCGGGTCATGTGGATGAGCGCGTGCGGGAAGTTCTGGATCAGGTGGGGCAGCGAGCCCATGTGGTCGTGGTGGGCGTGCGTCACGACGGCGTGGTCCACGTACCACTCGGGGTTGCGCCGCAGCAGCGCCAGATCCGGCAGCGAGGCCGGGCCGTCCTCCTCAGGGTCGGCGCCTGCGTCTAGCAGGATTCCCGTATCGCCGAAACGAACGTAATGACAACTGGCTCCGATGCCGTTGGTATCTCCGAGAGGAAGGAAAAGCATGCTGTGTAGGAAGAAACTTTCATTAGAACCCTTTCAGGGGTAAGGCAGGCGCAATATAACGCCTCGGCCGCCCTCCGGAGCGGGCCTTTTTGCCCGCACGGCCCGCGCCGCCCCCTGCCGGCGGCGCGGCCGCGGCGAGAGGCAAAGCCCGGAGCGCGTTTCAGGGGGGTGCATAGTGATTTGTAAAATAAATGTTTGGGCACGCGGACTTATACAGCTTCGTTTCAAAGGCATGCGGCCATCGGGCCGCGCGGGCGGTACTATGCAGGGTGGTTCCTTCCTTAGAAATAGTTGCTTTACATAAATGAAACTTGCGTACTTCCTCAGTATATGCCTGGCGCTGGGCCTTCTGGCCTCCGCAGCGCAGGCGCAGCATGCCCCGGGCGATGAGCCTCCGGAAGCGGCGCTCTACGGGCGCAGCCGCAGCCCGGTCGGGGCCGCCATGAAACGCGGCGTGCATCAGGCGGCCCGCAGCGCCGCCGCCGTGAGCCGCGCCGCCGCGACCCGGGCGGGCGCAGCAACGCAAGGCTTCGGCGTGGCGCGCCGGGAGCGCGAGCTGGTGGCCGGCCTCACGGAGCCCGTGCGCGAGACGCCTTACGAAACGCTCGCCTACGGCGACCCGCTGGCGTCGCTGGCCCGCGAGGACCGCTACGACCCCTCGTGGTACGACCACGTCGCCTTTATCCTGGAGGCCCGCGAGGCCGTCCACCGGGCCACGCACTTCGAGGTCGAGGAGAACGTGACGCTCAAGGTGGACCCCATGAACATGCGGTGCGGCGTCATCTGGAGGCTCGGCCGCCAGATCGCCGACCGTCGCTAGTCTGAAACGCAGGCGCGGCGCGCGGGTTATACCGGCGCGGCGCCTTGAGGCTTTGGAGGCCCCGCCCGGATCATCCGGCGCGGGGCCTCGCCGTGCCCGCCTCTTCTCATTCCCTCCGATGCCGGCCATACACGCGCACCCGAGCTATAACACCGAGCACCACAGGCCGGGCGGCTTCGCCAACCCGTGGCCTCCGGAGCGCGCGCCGATGGATCTGCGCGCCGCCCGGTGGATCCTGACGCGGATGCTGCGCCCCCGGCCCCCCGGCCCGGCCGCTCCCTGGCGCCCTCTGCCGCCCGAGGCGCTCGCGCCGCCCGAAGCCGGGCTGCGCGCCTCCTGGATCGGCCACTCGACGGCGCTCGTACAGACGCCGTCGCTGAACGTGCTCCTCGACCCGGTGTTTGCGCACCGCGCCGGCCCGCTCTCCTTTGCCGGACCGGACCGCCGCACGGGCCTGCCCATTGCCTTGGCCGACCTGCCCCGCATCGACGCCGTGCTGCTCTCGCACGACCACTACGACCACCTCGACAAGGACGCCGTCCGCCGCCTTCAGGACGGCCATGCGCCGCAGTTCTTCGCGCCGCTCGGCGTGGGCGACCTGCTGAAGCGCTGGGGCGCCCGGCGCGTGGCCGAGCTGGACTGGCGCCAGTACGCCGACTTCGGCGGCTGCCGCTTCCACTGCATCCCCGCCAAGCACTTCTCGGGGCGCAGCCTCTCGGCCCGCGATACGACGCTCTGGTGCGGCTGGTATGTGCAGCCGCACGACGCGCCGCCGTGGTGCTACGCCGGGGACACGGCCTACGGCCCGTTCTTCGGCGAGGCGCGCCGCCTGTTGGGGCCGCCGCGCCTCCTGATCGCCCCCATCGGCGCCTACGCGCCGCGCTGGTTCATGGAGGCCGTGCACATGAACCCCGAGGAAGCCGTCCAGGCCGCCCTCGACATGGAGGCCGAGCACGTCCTTCCGGTGCACTGGGGCGCGTTCGACCTGGCCGACGACCCCTTCAGCGAAGCCCCCGCCCGCCTCCAAACCGCCGCCGCCGCTCGGGGCATCTCCGAGCGGCTGCATGTGCTTGCCGTGGGCGAACAGTGGAGCGTAGGGGGATAGGGAGGAGACCCGGGTCTAATTGCCCCTTCCGGCAGACGCGCCGGGTAAATATGCGCCTCTGCGGCGGCGGCATTCGGTGGAGCCGGGAGAGTCGGCGAGGGGAGGGCCGGGTTAAGACGCCGGTTGCTTCTGGGGCTTCTGCGACTGGCCGGGCGCCATCCTGTCCTGGTACTGCTGCTGCTGCTCTATGTAATACTCCACCAGCTTCTTCGGGTCGTGCCCGAACCGCTCCGAAATCCGGCGGCGGCTTTCTCGAACCCAAGTGATCGCGTTTTTCTCACCCTTCATCTCCTTGCCCTCCAAGCAGCTCAAGCGGCGTTACCATACTCGGTACGTACAAGCCCAACAACGTGTTAATGCGCCGTATGTGCCCGAACTTGTTCGCGTTGGCCAGATGTCTGCAATTCCACGTAAGCAGAAAATCGCACTTGTGATAGGAAGCCAGCGCCAGGTGCAGCGCGTCGCCCGCCGGATCACCCGGCATGAGCTTGTGCTCCATGTAGACCTGTACGACTTCGATCACCTCCGGTTCGACGGCAACGAGCGGGACTTCAGCAAGAAGCTGAAGGCACAGCATCTTCTTGGGGTAGTCGCCTTGATCGAGTTCGGAAAGCACCGCGACGCTTGTTAGAAGGTCGAATGCTGGCTGGGCATTTTCCCACCACTGCCGCGTCCACGCTCGGCGTGCGACGGCGGCGGCCCCCAAGCGGTCTTCGTAGTAAAAGCTAGGGATCGTGGTTTCGATGTAGACCTTCGGTTTCATGCGTAGAAGCTAGTCTTCTTGAAGGGCTAAACGCGACGATCGTTGTGAGCCTGGCAGGCTATCCATAAGATTGATTGGCTCGCAGAGGACGCAGAGTTCTATTTTTTCCATCTCTTTGATAGAGGCATCGCAATCGGCGCGCCTCCAAACCGCCGCCGCCGCTCGGGGCATCTCCGAGCGGCTGCATGTGCTTGCCGTGGGCGAACAGTGGAGCGTAGGGAGCTAGTTCTGCGCGGCTTGCACTTCGGCTTGCAGCTCTTTCTCGTAGGCTTTCCAGTCGTCGAGGAAGCGGGCGAGGCCGCTATCGGTGAGGGGGTGCTTGATGAGCTGCTTGATGACGCTGAACGGAATCGTGGCGACGTGCGCCCCGGCGAGCGCCGAGTCTACGACGTGCAGCGGGTGCCGGATCGAGGCGGCCAGCACTTCGGTCTTGTAGCCGTAGTTGCCGTAGATCTGCACGATCTGGCGGATCAGGATCATGCCGTCGCTGGCGATGTCGTCCAGGCGGCCCATGAACGGGCTGATGTAGGTGGCCCCGGCCTTGGCGGCGATGAGCGCCTGGGTGGCCGAGAAGCAGAGGGTACAGTTGGTTTTGATGCCCTCCTCGGTGAACGCCTTGATGGCTTTGATGCCGTCGAGGATGAGGGGCACCTTCACGACGACGTTCGGGTGGATGGCGGCCAGCACGCGCCCCTCGTCCAGGATGCCCTGGAAGTCGGTGGCGGTGACTTCGGCCGAAACGTCGCCCTGGACGATCTCGCAGATCTTCAGGATATGGTCGTGAAAGCTGACGCGGCCGGCCTTCTTCATAAGCGACGGGTTGGTGGTCACGCCGTCGAGGACGCCCATATCGTTGGCTTCGCGGATCTCGCCGAGGTCCGCCGTGTCGATGAAAAACTTCATAGGGTTTAACCGGTTACTGGTGATATCTGGCGCAGATTACGGGCAAGGTACGCAAACCGCCCGTAGGTTGCACGCGGCGATTTGCTTACGCACGACGCGCCGGAACGCTACGGGTCGAAATCGGCCAATCTTTAAATTGCACGCTTTCCCTCTCGCTCCGATCTCCGACGCTCCGCCATGTACATCTGCCTCTTCGAGGACGCCGCCGTCCGCCACCTGGCCCCGCTCGTCACGACGCGCGCCGCCTTTGAACTGCGCCTCGGCATGATGACGGTGCTGGAGGCCGCCGAGGCCGTCTTCCGCCCGTCGCAGGTGTTTGCGCATTGCCGCCCGGAGGTGGCGGGGGCGGTTGTGGCGCGGCATCCCGAAGTGCTGCTGCGCACACCGGAGGGGCTGGGGGTGCTGTATCTGAATGCGCGCTACGCCCCCGAGGCGGGGCCGGCGGCCGAGCGGCTGCTTCAGGCGGCGCGGCCGGGCGAGCCGGCGCGGGCCTTCGTGCACGAAGGAGCCGTCGTAGGGGCGTGGCTGCCCGCGACGCCCGATCCTGCGGCGCCGTTCTCGCCTGAGGAGGCTTTTGCCGGGCTGCCGCAGGAGCCGCTCGAAGGGGCGCGCCTCGTCGGCCGACTGTGGGACCTCGTGACGCGCATCGGGCCGACGCTCGAAGCCGAGTACGCGCACCGCGTCGGCGAGCGCCGCGTCTACGAGCGCCCCGACGCCCTCGTGAAGCGGGGGGCGCTGCTCGTCGAGCCGGAGCGCATCTTCATCGCGGCCGGGGCCGTCGTGCAGCCGGGGGCCATCCTGAACGCCGAGACCGGCCCCATCTACATCGACGAGGGCGCGACGGTCATGGAGGCGGCGGTGCTGCGCGGGCCGCTCTACCTCGGCAAAGGCTCCTACGCGCGCATCGGGGCCAACCTCGCCGCGTGCGCCTTCGGCCCGACGTGCAAGGTGGGCGGCGAAGTGCACGACAGCATCCTCGTCGGGCAGACGAACAAGGCGCACGCAGGCTTCATGGGGCACTCGTACCTCGGCCAGTGGTGCAACCTCGGGGCGGGCACGATCACGTCGAACCTGCGCAACGACTACCAGCCGGTATCGCTCTACAACGCGGCGCTCGGGGCGGAGGAGTCCTCCGGCGAGCAGTTCCTGGGCCTGTTCATGGGCGACCATTCCAAGGCGGGCATCACGACGATGTTCAACACGGGCGCCGTGGTGGGCGTCTGCTGCAACCTCTACGGCAGCGGCTTCATGCCCCGGTATGTGCCCTCCTTCACGTGGGGCTGCCCCGAGGAAGGCTTTCAGCCGCACCGGCTCGGCAAGGCGCTCCAGGTGGCCGAGGCGGCCATGGCCCGGCGCAACCAGACACTCAGCCCGGCCGAGCGCGATTTGCTCACTGCGCTCAGCGGGGAGACGGCCGGGCTGCTGCCCTAGCCCACCTTCAGCACCACCATCGTCAGGTCGTCGCTGAGCATCTCGGGGCCGCCCGTGAACCGCCGGATCTCGTCGTAGACGGCGTTCAGAATGTGCTCGGCCGAGGCGTCGCGGCGCGCGCGCAGCAGCGCCAGCAGCCGGTCCTCGCCGAACTCCTCGGCCGTAGGGCTCATGGCCTCGGTCACGCCGTCGGTGAAAAGGGCCAGCACGTCGCCGGGGCGGAGCGTCTCGGCGCCGGCCTCGTAGGCGATGCCTTTCATCACCCCGAGCAGCAGGCCGCCGGTTTCGAGCAGCGTCAGCTCGCCGCCGGCGCGCACGAGCATCGGCGGGTTGTGCCCTGCGTTGACGTAGGCAAAGGCCCCCGTGCGCCGGTCGTAGACGCCGTGGCAGTACGTGATGAACTTGTCGTAGTTGGTGTTGTCGCAGATGACGCGGTTGATGTGGGCGGTGGTTTGTTCGAGGGGCATCTGCATCGGCAGGAGCACGTGCAGGCAGGCTTGCAGGTTCGCCATGAGCAGCGCCGCCGGCACGCCC
>CBDTTW010000099.1:0-11172 GCA_965363675.1 uncultured Rhodothermaceae bacterium | reverse complement strand
TTGCGGGCCGCGCAGCAGGAGCACGCACAGGGCCGCCAGCTCGTCCCGGGCGAGCCCGTACGCCTCGGCCATGTTGTGCCGGTAGCGCACCGTCCGCAGGTGCGCGCCGCTGACGAGGCCCACCAGATGCTTGCGCTGCAAGGCTTCGAGCAGGGCGGCCGTTTCCTCCTCGGTGTACTGCACCACGGGGTCGCGGCCCGTCTTCTGGTTGCACGCCGCCGTCAGGGCGTTGGCCGTGAGGGGGTAGTACTCGGGCGTCGCCAGTTCCTTTTCGACCATGGCGCCCAGCACGCGCACCTCGGCGGGGCTCAGCAAATCAGGCATGGGAGTGTAGGCAAGGCTTCGGACCGCTAGCGAGGCGGCGGCGGCAGAAACGAGAGCATGGCTCCGGGCTCCACGTCGTAGGGCGGGCCGCCGCCGAAGATGCGCGCCGGGGCCGCGCCGCAGAGCACCGGCGGCGCGGCGCCCTCGATGCGCAGCCATGAGCCTTCGGGCAGGCCCACCACCAGGCAGCCGGGGTTGGCCGCCGCGAACTCCTCCAGGCGCTCGGCGCGCGTCTCGCCGCCGTGGCCGGGGATGCTGCGGTCGGTGAAATGCGGGTTGATCTGGAAGCCCACCAGCCCGAGCGCCGCCAGAGAAGGCGGCTCGGCGACGGGCATGTCGTTCGTCGTGCGGATGGTGGGGCAGGCGACGTTGGCGCCGGCGCTCCAGCCGATGTACGGCGCCCCCGCCGCCGTGCGGGCGCGGATGGCCTCCAGCAGATCCTCGGCGTAGAGCCGCCGCAGCAGCTCGAACGTGTTGCCCCCGCCGACTACCACGGCGTCGGCCTCGGCGATGAGCGCCGCCGGGTCGGCGGCCTCGTGCACCGAGGCGGTCTGCCAGCCGAGCCGCCCGAAGCGCTCGCGCACGCGCGCCGCGTACGCCTCGGGCGTGATCCGGATGCCCGCGTAGGGCACAAAGGCCAGGCGCCCCGAGGCGGCCCCGAGCGCCTCGGCCAGGGCCTCCTCGGCGTGCTCCAGGTAGCCCCGGCCGGGGTTCATCGAGTTGCTGAGCAAAAGCAGGCGGCGGGAAGGCATGCGCGGGCACCGGTCAGACGTAGGCGCAATATACCACGAGGCCGCCCCTGCGGTTCAGTGCAGCCCCGACTCCCCGGCAAGCGACTTCGCCATGTCGCCGACGACGGCCTTGGCGTCGCCGAAGACCATGAGCGTCTTGTCGAGGAAGTACAGTTCGTTCTCGATGCCGGCGAAACCCGGGTTCATGCTGCGCTTGATGGCCAGCACCGTCCGGGCGCGGTCGGCGTCGATGATGGGCATGCCGTAGATCGGGCTGCTCTGGTCGGCGCGCGCGGCCGGGTTGACCACGTCGTTGGCGCCGATGACGAGCACCACGTCCACCTGCGGCATCTCCGGGTTGATGTCCTCCATCTCGACGAGGTCCTCGTACGGGATATCCGCCTCGGCCAGGAGCACGTTCATATGGCCCGGCATGCGGCCCGCCACCGGGTGCACGGCGAACTTGACCGTCACGCCGCGTTTGGTAAGCTGGTCGTAGACCTCGCGCACGCGGTGCTGCGCCTGCGCCACGGCCATGCCGTAGCCCGGCACGATGACGACCGTCTCGGCCTGCTCCATGATCTCGGCGGCGTCCTTGGGGGTGGCGCTGCGGTAGCTTTTGGCCTCGGCGGCTTCGCCCTGCGCCTTCACCTGCCCGAACGCGCCGAAGAGCACGTTGGCGAAGCTCCGGTTCATGGCCTTGCACATGATGATCGAAAGGATCAGGCCCGACGAGCCGTCGAGGGCGCCCGCCGTGATGAGCAGCTTGTTGTCGAGCACGAAGCCCATGGCCACAGCCGAGAGGCCCGCGTAGGCGTTGAGGAGCGCGATCACAGTCGGCATGTCCGCCCCGCCGATGGGGATGATGAGCAGCACGCCGAACAGGAGCGCCAGCACGATCACGAGCGGGAACAGGTACGCCAGCCCGGTCGGGTTGATGACGAGCGCGATGCAGCTTGCCACGGCCACGCCGATCAGCAGGAAGTTGGCGATGTTCTGGCCGCGGTACGTGATCGGGCGCGTCGGGATGATCTCCTGGAGCTTGCCGGCGGCCATGAGGCTTCCGGTGAAGGTCAGGTAGCCCAGCAGCACTTCGGCGCTGATGGCCGTCATGCGGAAGGCCGTCAGGTTTTCGGGGCCTTCGTGCAGCCACAGGTAGAACTTGGCCGTGCCGACGAGGCCGGCGGCCAGGCCGCCGAAGGCGTGTGAGAGCGCCGTCCGCTGCGGCACCGCCGTCAGGGCCACGCGCGAGAGCGGAATGCCGAAGGCCGTGCCGACGACGACGGCCACGGCGATCCACGGCAAATTGCTGACGGCGATCTGCGGGTTGAGCAGCGTGCCGATGACGGCCAGGGCCATGGCGGCCGCGCCGGAGAGCACGCCCTGCCGCGCCGTCTTCGGGTCGTTCATCCACTTGAGCGAGAAGATGAACAGCGCCGTCGAGATCAGGTAAGTGATCTGAATGAGCGTTTCGGTGGTCTGAGGGTTCATTTCTTACCCACCTCGCGCGTTTTGAACATTTTGAGCATGCGGTCCGTAATGAGGAAGCCGCTGACGATGTTGGTGACCGAGCAGACGATGGCCACCAGGCCGAGCACGTTGATGTAGAGCGGGTGCTGGGCGCCGACTTCCGGACCGGCCACGAGCAGGGCGCCCACCACGGCGATGGCCGAGATGGCGTTCGTGAGCGACATCAGCGGCGTGTGCAACAGCCGCGAGACGTGGCGGATCACGTCGAGCCCGATAAAGGTGGCAAGCATGAACACGAACAGCAGCGAGATGAGGCCCGGCCCCGTTTCGCTGCTCGCGGCGCCGTGCGGGTCGCCCGGCTCCATGCCTTGGCCGTAGGCCGCCCCGGCAAGGCAGAGCCCCGCCGCCAGCGCGCTCAGCGCCCCGAGCGTCCGGCGGTGAAATAGCAGTTTTACCATGGGTAAGCTCATTGTTGTTTGAAACGTTCGTTCCACACCTGCCCCTCGTGGGTGATGAGGGCGTTCTGGATGATGTCGTCGTCGAGCTGGAGCGTGAACGTCTGGGCCTTCTTGTCCCAGAACTCTTCGATCAAGCCGACGAGGTTCATGCCGAACACCTGGCTGGCGTTCTGCGGGGCGCGCGCGGCGAGGTTAGGGAGCCCGACCACCGTCACGCCGTTTACCTCGACCACCTGATCGAGGACGGACCCCTCGACGTTGCCGCCGCTCTCGACGGCCAGATCCACGACGGCCGTGCCGGGGCGCATGGCGGCCACCATGTCGGCGGTGAGGATGACCGGGGCCTTGCGCCCGAACACCTGGGCCGTGGTGATGACCAGGTCGGAGGCGGCGCATACGGCTTTCATGCCCTGGCGCTGCCGTTCGAGCTGTTCCGGGGTCAACTCGCGGGCATAGCCCTGGGCAGTCTGACCGGTTTCGCCCAGGTCGATCTCGACGAAGCGGGCGCCGAGCGAACGCACCTGCTCGGCTACGACGGGGCGCGTGTCGAACGCCTCGACCTTGGCGCCGAGGCGCCGGGCCGTGGCGATGGCCTGCAAGCCCGCCACGCCCGCGCCGATGATGAAGACGCGCGCCGGAAGAATGGTGCCGGCGGCCGTGGTCATCATCGGGAGCACTTTCTTCATGTAGGCCGCCCCCACGACGACGGCCACGTACCCGGCCAGGTTGGCCTGCGAGCTGAGCGCGTCCATCTTCTGCGCGCGCGTGGTGCGCGGGATCATCTCCATGCTCACGGCGCTCACGCGGCGCGCCGCCAGGCGCTCGATGAGGGCGCGCTCGTTGAAGGGGTCCAGGAAGCTGACGTGGATGCTGCCCGGCTTGAGCGCATCGACTTCCTCCTCAGGCGGCTTGCGCACGCGCAGCACCAGGTCGGCCTCGGAGAGCAGCCCCAGCCGGTCGGCGGAGACCTCGGCGCCGGCGGCGGCATAGTCGGCGTCCGGAAAGCCGGCGGCGGCGCCCAGGCCCTGCTCCACGGCGACCGTCGCGCCCATTTTCTTGAGGCGCCCGACCGTGGCCGGGGTGGCGGCGGCGCGGGTTTCTCCGGGGTGCTGCTCCTTGGGGATAGCGATTCGCATTGCTCTTGATGACTCCGTTCGGTGGAAGGTCGCGGCCGCCCGGGCCGCAAAGCGGTTCCGCAAAGCGCCGGGGGAAAACGCCGGCGGGGCGCAGCTTTTCCTCGCGCCTCAATTTCTGCCGCAAAATCCGCGGAATCTACAACGCGCTCTTGAAGAAGCAAAGAGTATTGGCCGGCGGCGGGGCCAAATGCAAACGCGGCCGCCTGCCCGAAGGCAAGCGGCCGCGCAGACCCCAGGAACCGGGGGGACGCGGTTACCAGCCCGGCGCGAGCTGGAAGCCGATGTGCCCGCCCTTGACCGGGCGCTGGAACGGATATGCGTAGAACGCTTCGAGCACCATGTACCCGAACAGGTTGACGCGCGTCGAGACGCCCGCCGAGAACACCGGCACGCGCTCAGTGGTGTCGCGGTCCCACTTGAGCACCGGCTTGCTCTCGCCGGTCCAGGCCAGGCCGCCGTCTGCGAAAAGCGAAACCTCGGTGGGCAGGTACGGGAAGTTGATGAGCGCCAATACCTCCGGCCCGAGCAGCGGCACGCGGAACTCGGCGCTCGCCAGGGCTACGTGCGTGCCCTGAAGACGCTCGGTCTCGGCGCAGGAGCGCGTCCCCTGGATCACGGTGCACTCGGCCCCGTCGAAGGTGCCGAAGTTGTAGCCGCGCACGTAGCCGGGGTAATAGCTCGACCCGAGGTACTCCTGGCCGTACCACGTGTCGCTCGGAGCGCCGTAGTTGCCCACGTGCAGGCCGCGCACGGCGAAGGTGAACGGCTTGAGGTACTGGTAGCGCCGGTAGTCCGCCGTAACGCTGACGAACTTATCGGTGCCGATCATCGGGGCCACCTGGAAGCGGTAGCGCCCGCCGGCCACCGGCGAGGTGAAGCCCGTCTGCGAGTAGTCGCCGACGTAGGCCGTCGCGCCCTGGAAGAAGTACGCAGGGTCCTGCGAATCAATGCTTTCGCGGTTGCGGTCGATGTAGTTGCCGTACATGTCGCGCAGGATCGTCTCGACTTCGAGGTCGAAGCCGTAGCGGACGAAGCCCGCGCTCAGCTCGGCGCGCTTCGTCGTCGAGAACGGGTAGGCGCTCATGAGGCTGGCATGGTCGATGAAGATGCGGTAGCGCTGCATCTCGACGACGTTGTAGACCTGCCCGCTCTCGGGGTCCTGCGTGTAGTAGCCGTAGCCGCCGCCGTACATATACGGGATGTGCCCGGCCGAGACGCCGTAGTTGAAGCGGCTGGCCTGGTTCAGGTACGAGACCTGCCCGCCGACATCCTTGATGGTGCCGTTGGCCTGCGCGACGACCGTCAGGTTGTGGTTGCCGAGCATGTCGCTGAAGAAGAAGCCGACGCCGCCGTAGAAGCGGTTGCCCCACATGCCGCCGGCCGAGGCCCCGATGGTCGGCGGGGCCACATAGTCCAGCGTGAGCCTGGTGCGGTAGGGGCGCGTCGGGAAGGCTTTTCCGGCCGGGGGCAAGCCCGTGAGCGGATCGTTGAGATAGTTGCCCACGATGCCCTCGTCCACGGCGCGCAACGGCGGCAGCACCCCGGCCGAGGCGATGCCCTGGCCGCCGGCGGCGAGCGCCTGCACCGGGCGCCCGGCGAGGCTGTCCTGCGGCAGCTCGAACACGGTGTACTCGCCGTCGCCGAAGACGGAGAACATCATGCGGCCGCTCTGGAGGGCCACCGTCATCGCGGGGGAGCTTTCCGTGATGCCGCTTACGCCCGTCTCCAGGTTCGTGATGCGGAAGGTCTCTCCGCCGTCGAGGTGCATGCGGTACACGTCCTTGAAGCCGTCCTGGTCGGAGACGAAGAACAGGCTCCGGCCGTCGGGGGAGAACTGCGGATTGTGGTGCAGCGCGTTCGGGAACGGCCGCAACACCCGAATGGCCCCCGAGCCGACTTCGATGAGCGCCAGGCGCATCTCGCCGTATTCGAGCGCGTCGAAGTCGGCGCCGCCCTCGCCCCGGTCGGTCACGAAGGCGATGGTGCGGCCGTCGGGGCTCCAGGTGGCCTGAAGATCAGCGTAGCGGTCGTTCGTAAGCTGGCGCACGTTCGAGGAGGCCACGTCGAGCAGGTAGAGATCGCTGATGCCGCCGTCGAGGCCCGTAAAGGCGATGGTGCGGCCGTCAGGGCTCCACGACGGGTTGGACATGGCGCCGATATCCTTGACGGCGATCTGGCGCTCGATCTTGCCCGAGTCCACGTCGAAGACGGCGAGCTCGTTGTCGCCGTCGGCGAAGGCCACAAAGACGAGCTTCTTGCCGTCGGGGGACCACGAGCCGGCGCTGCTGATGAAGCGGAGGGCGTCGAAGTGCGGGTCTTCGTTGAGGCCGCCGAGCTTCTTGACGATGCGGCCGGTTTCGGCGTCGGCCACGAACAGGTTGATGTTGAACAGGTCGCGCTCGGAGAGGAAGGCTACGTACTTGCCGTCCGGGCTGAGCGCGGGGGAAATGTTCATCGAGCCCGTGCCGGCCTCTTCGTAGAGAACCTTACGCCCGGCGCTTTTGTAGGACGTGCGGCCCTGCATGAACGGCAGGTAGGTATCCTTGACGACCTGCGCCCACTCCTTCGAAAGCGAGTCGGGCGTGATGCCGATGGTCCAGACCATGGCCGAGTCCACGCCGGCGCGCCCGGCCAGCTTGTAGATGTCGGTTACGGCCGCGTCGCCGTACTTGCCGCCGATGTAGGCCATGTACGCCTGCCCGTAGCGGTACGGGAAGTAGCGCATGTCGCGGGTAAGCTGCTCCATCGTCGGCAGATCGTCGCGGATGGCGGCGTCGCGCAGCCACATGGCCGTGTGCGAGTCCACGCGCCCGACCGAGAGGTACTCGGCCATGCCCTCGACGAGCCAGAGCGGCAGCAGCCCGATGTTGAAGCGGCTGCTGTCGGCCATACTCGAAAAGGCGATGTCGTACTGAAACGAGTGCACCAGCTCATGCCCGAGCACGTGGTCGGTGTCGGCATAGGACCCCGTGAGCGGCATCACGACGCGCTGCTTGAGCGCCTCGGTCACGCCGCCGGTGCCCTCGCCGAGGTTGCCGCCGATGACGTTCGTCTGGTGGAAGTCGGCATCGTTGGCGTAAAAGATGATCGGCTTCTTCTCGGTGAAGTCCCGCAGGAACGTCCGGGAGTGGCGCCGGTACCAGCGCTCGGCCATGCGCGCCGCGTCGCGGACGGCTTGCTCCTCCTCGGTGTAGTAGTGGATGCTGAACCGGTCGGTGGTGAGCACCTGAAAGTCGAAGTCGTCGTACTGGACCTTGTTGCGGCCGAACTGCGCCTGGGCCGCCCCCGGCATCAGGCCGGCGATCATCAGGCATACGGCCAGGGCGGCAAGCGCGGAAGAGGTTCTCATGTGGGCGCGGGGGTGTCGGTGGGCGGTGAGAAAAGGCGCGGCGGGCTTGCGTACGGGAGGATGCTTCAATGGGGGTCTGTGTGGAAGTCCGCCGGCGGGCATGTTGTTCTGCCCCTCGAAGGGTAATTCTCGGTCCGGCCGCAGTTTAGACGCGCCGGGCGAAAACCTTTGGTGTTCCAACAACTAACAACGGGAACGCAGCCCAAGCGCGGCGAGGGGTTCACCTGTTTAAGACAAGCCCGAAGGCTTTCCTGTTCTCCAAAACAACGCCGCGATGTGTTACTGTATTGTATAAGATGTAGTTATACCTTTACGCCCATACGCACCCGCAGGCTTGTTTCGTTAAATAGCTAGGGCGATCTTTCCTCTCCGGGAAAGGGGGCCGCCCGTTTCCACCGCCATTTGCCGCCGCACCGTAGTATGGACGAATACCGCATCCGCGTACGCTTTTTCAGCTTCATCATCCTGGCCGTGCTCGGGCTGCTCACGCTGCGCGTGGCGCAGATGCAGATCCTCGACTCGCAGGAGTACACCGGCGAGTCGCGGAGCAACTCGATCCGCGAGATCCGCGTGCTGCCGGCGCGGGGAGCTTTTTACGACCGCAACGGCATCCTGATGGTCGCCAACGAGCAGACGTTCGCCATCAGCGTGATCCCGCGCTACTTCGACCCGTCGCGGATCGAATTGCTGGCCGAGCTGCTGGAGGTCCCCGACACGACGGTGGTGCGCAAGCTCAAGGAAGCGCGCGCCTGGAGCGCCTTCCGCCCGACGCGGGCCTTCCGTGAGGTGCGCAAGGACGTGCTGGCGCGCGTGCTCGAAAACCTGTACCGCCTGCCCGGCGTCAGCTACGAGGTCGAGCAGAAGCGCATGTATCTGACGCCCGCCAACGCCGCCCACGCGATGGGCTACATCCGCGAGATCACCGGCGGCGAGCTGGGCAACCGCCGCGACGAGGGCTACCGCCAGGGCGACATGATCGGCAAGGCGGGGGTCGAGAAAAACTACGAGGGCTACCTGCGCGGGCACATGGGCAGCGAGTTCAAGCTGGTCAACATCCGGGGCCTGGAAGTGCAGCCCTACCGCGAAGGCTCCGACGACAAGCCCCCGCTCAGCGGCTACGACCTCCACCTGACCCTCGACAGCCAGGTGCAAGCCCTCGCCGAGTCGCTCTTCGTAGGCAAGCGCGGCGCCGCCGTCGCCATCGACCCGACCTCGGGCGAGATCATCGCGCTGCTCTCCAAACCCGACTTCGACCCGGAGATTTTCTCGCAGAGCGTGGATCCGGAAACCTGGAAGTGGCTCACGACGAGCAAGGAAAAGCCCATGTACAACCGGGCCACCATGAACCTGATGCCTCCGGGCTCGACGTGGAAGCCGTTCATGGCGCTCATGGCGCTTCAGGAGGGCGCCATCACCCCCACCTCGCGCGTCAACTGCCCCGGCTACCACCCGCTCGGCGGCGGCCGCATGTTCCGCTGCATGCACGTCCACGGCTCGCTCGAAGTGCTCACGGCCATCACCAAGTCGTGCAACACCTTCTTTTTCGAGATGATGATGCGCACCGACGTGAACACCTTCAGCAAATACGCCCACATGTTCGGCTTCGGCGAGAACGCCCCGACCGACATCGCGGAGCAGACGCCGGGCCTCATCCCCGACTCGACCTATTTCAACCGCTCGTTCCCCGCCGGCTGGACGGTCGGCTACTCGATCAACCTCGGCATCGGGCAGGGCAACATGGGCGTGACGCCGCTGCAAATGGCAAACTACATGGCGGCCATCGCCAACGAAGGCACGCTCTACGCCCCCCACCTGGTCCGCGAGCTGGTGCAGCCCGAGACCGGCGAGCGCGTCAAGCCGAACCTGCCGGCGCCCCGCCCCATCCCGATCAAGAAGGAGTACTTCGACATCGTGCGCCTCGGCATGCGGCAGGTGATGGAGCAGGGCACCGGGCGCGGCGTGCAGCTTCCCGGCATCCCGAGCGGCGGCAAGACGGGCACCGCGCAGTCGCCGAACAAGGGCAAGGACGACTCGGTGTTCATCATGTTCGCTCCCTACGACAACCCCCGCATCGCCATCGCCGTGCAGGTCGAGAACGCGGGCTTCGGCGCGGTGGCCGCCGGCCCTATCGCCAGCCTCATGGCCGAGCAGTACCTGACCGGCAAGATCTCGCCCGAGCGCAAGGCGCTTGCGCAGCGGGTCGCGGCGGTGCGCAGCCAGGCGCTCTAACCCCCTTTTACGGACGACATGCGCACCTGGTACCGCAACCTCGACTACCTCACGCTCGGCGCGTGGCTGGCGCTCGTAGGCGTCGGCCTGACAGCCATCTACAGCACCACGCACGGCCCGGCCTCGGAGTTTTTGCTTGAAAGCGTGAAGCAGAACTTCCAGCGGCAGGCTATGTGGGCGGCGGTCTGCCTGGCGGGCATCGCCGTGGCCCTGATGCTGCCGGTGCGTTTCTTTCAGAAAGCCGCGTACCCCGCCTACGGCTTTACGCTGCTGCTGCTGCTGCTCTCGCTGGCCATCGGGCGCGAGATCAACGGCGCCAAATCATGGATCGTGATCGGCCCGGCGCAGTTTCAGGTGTCGGAGCTGGCGAAGGTGGGCACGGTGCTGGCCGTGGCGCAACTGCTCTCGTCGCGGCGGCCCAACGACAGCAACCTGAAGTACGGGCTTTACGCGGTGGTGCTCATCATCATCCCGGCCGCGCTGATTCTGCTTCAGAACGACACCGGCACGGCCCTCGTGTTCATCGGCCTCGTGCCGATCATGCTGTTCTGGAGCGGCCTGCCGATCAGCACGGTGCTGCTCATGGTTTCGCCGGCGCTGGCAGGCTACCTTGCCATCGTGTACATGCCGGCGGCCATTGCCTTCGCGGTCGTCTTTACGCTCGGCATGTTCTGGAAAACGCGCGACCGCCTGCTGACGGGCCTTTCGGCGCTGTTCACGGGCGGCACGGCGGCGGCGGCCTCCATCGCGCTGACGGTGCTCCTTCAGCCGTACCAGGTGGCCCGCGTGCTCTCGTTCAAAAACCCGGAGGCCGAGGAGTTTCGCAAGGGCGTAGGCTTCCACCTCGTGCAGTCGAAGGCGGCCATCGGGTCGGGAGGGCTCTTCGGCAAAGGCTTTACGCAGGGCACCCAGACGCAGGGCGCCTTCATCCCGGAGCAGTCTACGGACTTTGTGTTCAGCGTCATCGGGGAGGAGTTCGGGTTCCTCGGCTCGGTCGTGGTGCTCGTGCTGTTCGCCCTTCTGCTGACCCGGGTGATCGAGCTGGGGGCGCGCGTGAAGCACCCGTTCGGCAGCATGGTCGCGGCCGGCGCTACGGGCATCTACCTGATCCACATCTTCGTCAACATGGGCATGGTCACGGGGATGCTGCCCGTCATCGGCATTCCGCTGCCGTTCATTTCCTACGGCGGCTCGGCCCTGCTGGCGAACTCGGCGATGCTCGCCATCGTGCTGAACCTGCACATGCGCCGGGATGATTTCTCCATCTACGGCTACTGACCC
Organism: uncultured Rhodothermaceae bacterium; assembly: GCA_965363675.1. Taxonomy (GTDB): domain Bacteria; phylum Bacteroidota; class Rhodothermia; order Rhodothermales; family DASSAV01; genus CBDTTW01. The sequence goes on along the minus strand of CBDTTW010000099.1, from coordinate 194 downwards.
GGACGCGGTCGCCGCCTTCGAGGGGCGCGCCGCCCGTACGGCCCACGCCGCCGGGTCGCCGCCGGAAGGACCCGAGGCGCAGGGCGGCGCGCACGTTTTCTGCGAGCGCAGCCTGGCGCACTACGCCTCCGTGCGCTACCCCCCGATGCGCGGCGTCCCCGGCGGGGTGCAAAGCGCTCGCCGCCTGGCCGAGG
>CBDTTW010000098.1:0-11206 GCA_965363675.1 uncultured Rhodothermaceae bacterium | reverse complement strand
GCCGATGACGATCACATCCTTGCCCGCCGCCGTGATGGCCTTGGCCTCAGGCACGGCCTCGCCCGCCACGCGGCGGTTCTGCTGCGTCAGGAAGTCCCACGCAAAGTGGATGCCCTCCAGGTCGCGCCCCTCGATGGCGAGGTCGCGGGCGCGGGTGGCCCCCGTGCAGATCACGACGCTGTCGTAGGCGTCGAGTTCGGAGACGGGCACGTTGGCGCCGAGGTGCGCCCCGGTCACGAAGCGCACACCTTCCTGCTCCATGAGCCCGATGCGGCGGTCAAGGACCCACTTTTCGAGCTTAAAGTCCGGGATGCCGTAGCGCAGCAAGCCGCCCACGCGGTCGTCGCGCTCGTAGACGGTCACGGTGTGCCCCGCCTGGTTGAGCTGGTCGGCGGCGGCCAGCCCGGCCGGCCCGCTGCCGACGACGGCCACCGTCTTGCCGGTGCGCACCGCCGGCGGATGCGGCTGCACCCACCCTTCGCGGTACGCCTTCTCGGCGATCTCCTGCTCGATCTGCTCGATGGTCACGGGCGGCTCGATGATGCCGAGCACGCACGCCGACTCGCAGGGAGCCGGGCAGATGCGCCCCGTGAACTCCGGGAAGTTGTTCGTAGCGCGCAGGCGCACGTAGGCTTCGTTCCAGCGCTCCTTGTAGACCAGGTCGTTCCAGTCCGGAATCAGGTTGCCCAGCGGGCAGCCGGCCTGGCAGAACGGCACGCCGCAATCCATGCACCGGGCGGCTTGCTGCTGCACCTTCTCTTCGGCGATGGGCAGGTAAATTTCCTTGTAGTCGTGCACGCGCTCCTCCACGGCCCGCCGGGGGGGCAACTCGCGCGTGAACTCCATGAATCCGGTCGGCTTTCCCATATACGCTGCTTCAAAAAGAGTGAATCGTCAGGGTGAGGGTGCTCGGGCGCTTCAGGCGGCGACCGTCTCGGGGGCGGAGGCGGCCAGGGCGGCCTCCTCGGCCAGGCGGCGCAGCGCCTTCCGGTACTCGGTCGGCATCACCTTGACGAACTGATCGCGCGTCGTTTCCCAGCCGTCCAGGATCTCGGCGGCGCGGCGGCTGCCGGTGTAGGCCAGGTGCCGCTCGATCATGCCGCGCAGTTCGGCGATGTCCTCGTCCGTCTCGACGCTTTCGAGTTCCACCATTTCCACGTTGCACTGCCGCGTGGCGAACGCCCCGGTAGGGTCGAAGACGTAGGCCACGCCGCCGCTCATGCCGGCGGCGAAGTTGCGCCCCGTCGCGCCGAGGATGGCGACGCGCCCGCCCGTCATATACTCGCAGCCGTGGTCGCCGACGCCTTCGACGACGGCATGCACGCCGCTGTTGCGCACGCAGAAACGCTCGCCGGCGCGCCCGTGCACGTACACCTCGCCGCTGGTGGCGCCGTAGAGGGCCACGTTGCCGATGATGATGTTCTCCTCGGGCTTGAACGTCGCCCGCGCGTCCGGCGTCACGACGAGGCGCGCCCCGGAAAGCCCCTTGCCGAAGTAGTCGTTGGCGTCGCCCTCGATGCGCGCCGTGATGCCGCGCGCGCCGAAGGCCATGAAGCTCTGCCCCGCCGAACCCTTGAGTCGGAGCGTGATCGTACCGGCAGCCCCGCCTCGCCGTAGCGCTTGGAGACCTCCGACGAGAGGATCGTGCCGAAGGTGCGGTTGGTGTTGTTGATCGCCATCTCGATGACCGTCGGCTCAGCGCGCTCCAGCGCAGGGGCGGCCTGCTCGACCGTCCAGTGGTCAATGGCGTCTTCGAGGCTGTGGTCCTGGCCGCCGGCCAGGAAGGGCAACAGGTGCTCCGGAACCTCGGCCTGCGCCAGGATCGGCGAGAGGTCGAGCGTGCGCGCCTTCCAGTGCGCGTTGTCGCCCCGAATCTCCAGAAGGTCGCTGCGCCCCACCATCTCATCGACGGTGCGGAAGCCGAGCGAGGCCATGATCCGGCGCAGCTCCTCGGCCACGAAGTGCAGGTAGTTGATGACGTGCTCCGGCGAGCCGCTGAACTTCTTGCGCAGCTCCGGGTCCTGCGTGGCGATGCCGACGGGGCAGGTGTTCAGGTGGCACTTGCGCATCATGATGCAGCCCATCGCCACGAGCGGCGCCGTGGCAAAGCCGAACTCATCGGCGCCCAGGAGCGCCGCCACGGCCACGTCGCGGCCCGTCTTGAGCTGCCCGTCGCACTCGACTTTGATGCGGCTGCGCAGGCCGTTGCGGATGAGCGTCTGGTGCGTCTCGGCCAGGCCCATTTCCCACGGCAGGCCGCAGTGCATGATCGACGTTTTCGGGGAGGCGCCCGTGCCGCCGTCGTGGCCGCTGATGAGCACCACTTCGGCCTTGCCCTTCGCCACGCCGGCGGCCACCGTGCCCACGCCCACCTCGCTCACGAGCTTGACGCTGATGCGCGCCTCGCGGTTGGAGTTCTTCAGGTCGTGGATGAGCTGCGCCAGGTCCTCGATGGAGTAGATGTCGTGGTGCGGCGGCGGCGAGATCAGGCCCACGTACGGCGTCGAGTGGCGCGTGCGGGCCACCCACGGGTAGACCTTCTCGCCCGGAAGCTGGCCGCCCTCGCCCGGCTTGGCGCCCTGCGCCATCTTGATCTGGATCTCGTCGGCGCTCGTCAGGTAGCCTATCGTTACGCCGAAACGGCCCGAGGCCACCTGCTTGATGCGGCTGCGCTTGAGGCTCTCACGGCTGTAGCGCTCGGGGTCCTCGCCGCCTTCGCCGGTGTTGCTGCGCCCGCCCAGCCGGTTCATGGCTTCGGCCAGGGTCTCATGCGTTTCCTTGCTGATCGAGCCGTAGGACATGGCCCCCGACTTGAACCGCTTGACGATCTCGGTCCAGGGCTCCACCTCGTCGAGCGGCACGGGGGCGGCGGCCTCCGTCCGGAAGGCCATCAGGCCGCGCAGCGTCGCCAGGCGCTGGGTCTGGTCGTTGACGAGCGCAGCATATTCGGTGTAGGTCTGATAGCTGTTCTCGCGCACCGAGTGCTGCAATTTGGCAATCGTGAGCGGGTTGAACAGGTGGTGCTCGCCGTTGCGGCGCCACTGGTAGCGGCCGCCGATCTGCAAGTCCAGGGTGTAGCCCAGCTCGGCCGGCGGGTACGCGAACTCGTGCCGCATCCGCACCTCCTCGGCCAGCACGTCCAGGTCTACGCCTTTCAGGCGCGAGGGCGTGCCGGGGAAGTAGCGTTCGATGACGGCGTCGCCGAGGCCGATGGCCTCGAAGATCTGCGCCCCCCGGTAGCTGTGCAGCGTCGAGATGCCCATCTTGGACATCACCTTCAGGATGCCCTGCCCGACGGCCTTGACGTAGTTCTTGACGGCCTTCTCCGGATCGACGCCTTTGACCTCGCCCCGGCGCACCAGCTCGCGCAGCACCTCCATCGTCAGGTACGGGTTGACGGCGCCCGCCCCAAAGCCGATCAGCACGGCGAAGTGGTGCACCTCGCGCGGCTCGCCGGTCTCCAGGATGATGCCGCAGCGCGTGCGCTTGCCCAGGCTGTTCAGGTAGTGGTGCACCCCGCCCATCGCCAGCAGGGCCGGCATGGGGGCGTGCGTGGCGCTGGCCGAGCGGTCCGAGAGGATCAGGATGGTGTGGCCGGCGTCCACGGCGTCCGAGGCGTCGCGGCTGAGCTGCTCGATGGCCTCGCGCAGGCCCTCGCCGCCCGTCGATACGTCGTAGACCATCGGGAGCGTAATCGCCTTGAGCGCGCCGTTCTTGATCTCGCGGATCTTCGCCAGCTCGCGCTCGGTGATGATCGGCTGCTCCAGGCGCAGCATGTGGCAGTGCGCCGGCGTCTCGTCGAACATGTTCTGCTCGGTCCCGATGGTGCTGTTGAGCGAGGTGACGAGTTCCTCGCGGATGGCATCGAGCGGCGGGTTGGTGACCTGGGCAAAAAGCTGCCGGAAGTAGTCGTAGAGCATCCGGGGGCGGTCCGAGAGCACGGCAAGCGGCGAGTCGTCGCCCATCGAGCCGAGCGGCTCCTTGCCGGTCTCGCCCATCGGCCCGAGGATCAGGCGCACGTCTTCGAGCGTGTAGCCGAGCTGCTGCAACCGCTTGAGCAGGTCGTCGGTGTCGGCGATGGCGCCGACCGTCTGCGGCTCGGGCAGATCCTTGAGCGTCACGCGCTGCTCGTTGAGCCACTGGCGGTACGGGCGGCGGCGGGCGATGCGCTCCTTGATCTCCTCGTCGCTGATGATGCGGTGCTCCTCCATGTCCACGAGGAACATGCGCCCCGGCTGGAGGCGCCCCTTCTCGACGACGCGCGCCGGGTCGAAGTCCAGCACGCCCGTCTCCGAAGCCAGCACGACGATGCCGTCGGAGGTGACCGTGTAGCGCGAGGGGCGCAGGCCGTTGCGGTCCAGCACGGCCCCGACGTAGCGGCCGTCGGTAAACTCGATGGTGGCCGGGCCGTCCCAGGCTTCCATCATGCACGAGTGGTACTCGTAGAAGGCGCGCTTTTCGTCGCTCATCTGCTCGTGGCGCTCCCAGGCTTCCGGGATGAGCATCATGACGGCGTGGGGCAGCTCGCGCCCGGTGAAGTACAGCAGTTCGAGCGCGTTGTCGAGAATGGCCGAGTCGCTGGCCCCCTCCTCCAGGATCGGGCGCAGCTTGTCCATGTCGTCCCCGAACAGGTCGGAGCGGAACAGCGCCTCGCGGGTGTTCATGCCGTTGACGTTGCCGCGCAGGGTGTTGATCTCGCCGTTATGCGCCAGGAAACGGAACGGGTGCGCCAGCGGCCAGCGCGGGAACGTGTTGGTGCTGAAGCGCGAGTGCACGATGGCGAGCGCGCTCGCCATGAGCGGGTGGTGCAGATCGGGGAAGTACTCCCGGAGCTGCCCCGTCGTGAGCATGCCCTTGTAGACGAGCGTGCGCGTGGTCAGGCTGGAGATGTAGAAGTAGCTGCGCTGCGTGAGGGCGCTTTTCTTGATGGTGTGTTCGAGCACCTTGCGGATGACGAACAGCTTGCGCTCGAAGGCCATGGCGTCGGTGTGCGCCGCGCCGGGAGCGACGAAGAACTGCCAGCTCGCCGGCTCGTGCTCGCGGGCGGCCACGCCCAGATGCTCGTCGTTGGTAGGCACCAGGCGCCAGCCGAGCATCTGCTGCCCCTCGGCGGCCACCACGGCCTCGACGGTTTCCATGCAGTATCGGCGCTCGGCTTCGAGGGTCGGCAGAAATGCCATGCCGACGGCGTAGCCGCCCTCGTCGGGCAGGCGAAAGCCCAGCCCGCCGCAGGCGTCGGCGAGGAACGCGTGCGGCACCTGGATCATGATGCCCGCGCCGTCGCCCGTCGTCGGGTCGCAGCCGCACGCGCCCCGGTGGTCGAGGTTCATCAGAATGTCGAGGCCGCTGCGGACGATCTCGTGCGAACGTTCGCCGTTGATGTTGCAGATGAAACCGACTCCGCAGGCATCGCTTTCGAAGGATGGGTCATACAGGCCGTCGGTTGCTCTCGAATAGTACATGTTTCCCTCTATGCGGTGCGCTGGTTACGCGTCAGGCTGAGTAAGTGAACGGGGCGCGGCCTTGGGGGGCGGCGCGCGTGGGTGCAGGCGGCGGCAGTCGCTACGGCAGCGGCAGAGCTTCGCAGGCCGCCGCCATAGGCCGGCGCTCGGTCTGGCGGAGCAGGTAATACCGGATGCCGTCGGCGAGCGCTTGCCAGCTCGCCTCCAGAATGTTCGTCGAGACGCCCACGGTATTCCAGGTGCGCACCCCGTCGGCGTGGGCTACGAGCACGCGCACGGCCGCCTTGGTGCCCTCGCCGGGGTTGAGCACGCGCACCTTGTAGTCGGTCAGGCGCACCGGGTGCAAATCCGGGTAGAACCCCATGAGCGCCTTGCGCAGCGCCTTCGAGAGCGCATCGACGGGGCCGTCGCCCTCGGCGGCCACCAGCTCGCGCGAGTCCTGGACGCGCACCACGAGCGAAGCTTCCGAGTGGTCGAAGTCGTCGCCGTTGACCTCGCTGCGCACGCGCAGGCGGTCGAGCGTGAAAAAGTCGGTGTGCTCGCCCTGCATGGTGCGCAGCAGCAGCTCGAACGACGCCTCGGCCCCCTCGAACTCGTAGCCCAGGTGCTCCAGCTCCTTGATGCGGCGCGTCACCTGCTGCGCCTGCTGCCGGTCATCGACGGCCAGGCCCAGCTCCTCGGCCACGTAGCGCACGTTGCTCTGCCCCGACAAATCCGAGACCAGCACCCGCCGCTTGTTGCCGACTTGCTCGGGGGCGATGTGCTCGTAGGTGGCCGACTGCTTCATCACGGCCGATACGTGGATGCCGCCCTTGTGCGCAAACGCGCTGCGCCCGACGTAGGGGGCCCGGTCGATGGGCGTCAGGTTCGCCACTTCGTTTACGAACTGCGAGAGCGAGGTCAGCCCGGCCAGTTGCGCCTCCGTGACGCATGAAAAGCCGCTTTTGAGCTGAAGCGCAGGGATCGCCACGCACAAATCGGCGTTGCCGCAGCGCTCGCCGATGCCGTTGATGGTGCCCTGGATGTGCCGGGCGCCGGCCTGCACGCCCATGAGCGTGTTGGCGACGGCGCACCCGCTGTCGTTGTGCGTGTGCACGCCTACGGGCGTCTCGAAGCGGCGGCACACCTCCCCGACGGTCTCGAACACCTCGTGCGGCAGCGTGCCGCCGTTGGTGTCGCAGAGCACCAGCACGCTCGCCCCTGCCTCGGCGGCGGCGGCCAGCGTGGCGAGCGCATATCCGGCGTCGGCCTTGTAGCCGTCGAAAAAGTGCTCGGCGTCGTAGATCACCCGGCGGCCGTGGCTGCGCAGGTAGGCCACCGACGAGCGGATCAGGCTCAGGTTTTCTTCGAGCGAGACGCCGAGGGCGACCGTGGCGTGCAGCGTCCAGCTTTTGCCGAAAAGGCTCACGGCGGGGGTCTCGGCGGCCAGCATGGCGGCGAGGTTGGGGTCGTCCTCGGGCGTGAGGCCCGTGCGGCGCGTCGAGCCGAAGGCGCAAAGCTGCGCGTGGCTCCAGGCGAGGTCGCGCGCGCGGTCGAAAAACTCGTGGTCGCGCGGGTTCGAGCCGGGCCACCCCCCCTCGATCACCCCGATCCCGAAGGCGTCGAGGCGCTGGGCAATGCGGATCTTGTCCTGCGCCGTCAGGCTTACGTGTTCGCCCTGGGTGCCGTCCCGGAGCGTAGTATCGAAAAGCTCGACGCGGGGTCTTTGTTCTGCGTGCATCGTCGTGGGCGTTGAATCGGGGCGGTAGGCGCTAGGCGATCATGCCGGCCTGGCGGGCGTACGCGAACACGTCGCCGGCCCGCAGAATGTCGGCTACGTCGCCGAGCGGGCGCAGCAAGAGCGTCTCGCCGCTGGTCAGGTTCTTGAGCGTGCACGTCGCCACGTCGATCTCCAGCTCGTCGCCCGTCCGGATGCGGTCCACGAGGCGCTCCATGGACTCGAACGGCGCCACGAAGCCGCCATCGACGGCGTTGCGGTAGAAAATGCGCGCGAAGCTCTCCGCGACGACGGCTTCGCAGCCGGCCTCCTGGAGCGCGAACGGCGCGTGTTCGCGCGAGGAGCCGCAGCCGAAGTTGGACCCGCCCACGACGATCTTGTAGTCGCTCTCGTAGCGCTCGCCCTCGGTGAACGGCCGGTCGCCGAAGGGCAGCCCCTGGCATGCCGTCGGCACCCCGCTGAGCGCGTAGCGGCCGTAGAGCCGCCGCTCCTCGGGCGCCGTCAGGCTGTAGACGAGGTGCTGCGCAGGTATGATCTGGTCCGTGTCGATCGCGTCCCCCACGACGTAAGCCTTGCCTCGGATGACATCTTTCATAATATAAGAATTATGGCTGCGCCCTTTCCACTAGTAAGGGATATATGCTGATTATCCTTTACTAGTGGGGGCAATATTTAAAATCTTCTTAAAACCGGAATCGCTACACCAGCACCTCGCGGGGGTCCGTGATGACGCCGTGCACCGCCGAGGCCGCCACCGTGAGCGGCGAGGCGAGGTACACCGAGGCGCTCTTCGAGCCCATGCGGCCGGGGTAGTTGCGGTTCGTCGTCGAGATGACGACTTCCTCGCCGTGCGTGCGCCCGAACGTATCGACGGGGCCGCCCAGGCAGGCGCCGCAGCTCGCGTGGCCCATTTTGCAGCCGGCGTTGACGAACACCTCCCAGAGCGTGGCGCCGCCGAGCATCGTCTCGTGCAGCTCGCGCTCGACCTGCGTGCTCGCCGGCACCACGAACGTCTCGACGCGCACCTCCTGCCCTTCCAGGATGCGGGCGGCGCCCTCGAAGTCTTCGAGCTTGCCCCCCGTGCAACTGCCGATATAGGCGCGGTCGAGCCGCGTGCCGGCCACCTCGCGCACGGTGGCGCGGTTGTCCGGGCTGTGCGGCTTGGCGACGACGGGGTCCATGTCGGCCACGTTGTAGACCCACTCGCCCATGAACCGGGCGCCGGGGTCGCCGTAGACGGGCGTGTAGGCCGCCTGCGTGCGGGCGTTGACGTAGTCGAAGGTCTTCTGGTCGGGCGCGATGATGCCGTTCTTGCCGCCGGCCTCGATCGCCATGTTGCAGAGCGTCATGCGCTCCTGGATCGAGAGGTCGTAGACGGCCTGGCCGTCGAACTCCATGGCGCGGTAGGTGGCCCCGTCCGCCCCGATGTCGCCGATGACCTGAAGGATGAGGTCCTTCGCCATGAGGTAGGGCGGCAAGGCGCCCTCGAAGACGAAGCGCATCGTCTCGGGAACCTTGATCCAGATTTTGCCGGTCCCCATGATGAACGCGGCGTCGGTGTTGCCTACGCCCGTCGAGAACAGCCCGAAGGCCCCGGAGGTGCAGGTGTGGCTGTCGGTGCCGATCAGGATTTCGCCGGGGCGGTTGAAGCCTTCCTCGGCGAGGGCCACATGGCAGACGCCCTTGTAGCGGTCGGTGCCTACGTCGAAGAAGTGCGGCAGCGCCTGCTCGGCGGCGAAGCTGCGCAGAATCTGGACGTTGCGGTTGGCGTGCGCGTCGGCGGTGAAGATGTAATGGTCCGGGATGATGACCACCCGCTCACGGTCCCAAACGCGCGCCTGCTCGCCGAACTCGCGCTTGAAGATGCCAATGGTCGGCGGCCCGCACACGTCGTGCGTCATCAGGACATCCACGTTCACCCAGATGTTCTCGCCCGGCGCCACGCGCGGCCGCCCGGCGTGCCCGGCAAGAATCTTCTCGGTTATATTCATCGGGTTGGACACAATCGTTCCTCGTCTGGATTCAAAGGGTTACCACTTCTGCTCGGAGCCCTGCTGAAACGACTCCATGATGGCGCCCATCACGAACTGGTCGCCGGCGCGGTGCGTCTCGACGTGGTTGAGCGCATCGACGTAGGCTTCGGCCGAGGCGCGCAGGATGTCGGTGCTCGTGGCGCGCCCGGTGAACAGCTTGCCGGAGTACGTCACCCGCACGGTCACCTCGCCCAGAGCGTCCTGGCCTTCGGTCACCGACCGGAGCGTGTAGCTGTTGAGCGAGAACGGGGCGCCGATGGCGTGGTCGATGGCGCGGTAGATGGCGTCCACGGGGCCGTCGCCGGTGGCGCGCTCGACGCGGGGCGCCTGCTCCTTGCCCACGCGCAGCGTCACGGCGGCCTCGGGCCGGCGCGTCGCCCCCACCCACACCTCGAAGTCCTCCAGGTGGTAGTGCTGCGTCGGGGAGGGCGTTTCCATCATCCCGACGATGCGCATCAGGTCTTCGTCGTAGACCTCCTTCTTCTGGTCGGCCACGGCCAGGAAGCGTTTGTACACCTCGTCGCGGTCGTCCGGAGGCACCGTAAAGCCCAGCTTTTCAAGGCGCTGGAACAGCCCGTGGCGCCCGGAGTGGCGGCCCAGCCGGATGCCGTCGGCGTCCTGGCCCACGTCCTCGGGGCGCATGATCTCGTAGGTATCCTTGCGCTTGAGCACGCCGTCCTGGTGGATGCCCGCCTCGTGTCGGAACGCGTTGCGCCCCACGATGGCCTTGTTGGGCTGCACCGGGAAGCCGCTGTACGTCGAGACGAGGCGGCTGGCCGTCGTGAGCTGGCGCGCGTCGATCTGCGTGTGGACGTTGTAGAGGTCCTCGCGCACGCGGATCGCCATGACCACTTCTTCGAGGGCGGCGTTGCCGGCGCGCTCGCCGATGCCGTTGATGGTGCACTCGACCTGGCGCGCCCCGGCGCTGACGCCGGCCAGCGAGTTCGCCACGGCCAAGCCCAGGTCGTCGTGGCAGTGCGTCGAGAGCACCACGTCCGGGAAGTCGGGGATGCACTCCTGCCGGACGCGCCGGAAGAACTCGGCGTACTCGTGCGGCAGGCAGTAGCCCGTCGTGTCGGGGATGTTGATGGTCGTGGCGCCCGCCTCGACGGCCGCCCGCACGATCTCGCACAGGTACCCGATGTCGGTGCGCCCGGCGTCCTCGGCGCTGAACTCTACGTCGGGGGTGTACGTTTTGGCGAGTTGCACCGCCTCGACGGCCATTTTCAGGATCGTCTTGCGCTTGTCCGCGAGCGTGAGGCCGTATCGGTCGTCGCCGAACTTGCCGTCGATGTGGATGTCGCTGGTGGCGATGAACGTGTGGATGCGGCGCTTGGGCGTATTGCCCAGGGCCTCGGCGGCGGCCTTCACGTCGAGCGGGTGCGCCCGCGCGAGGGCGCAGATGGTCGGGCCTTCGATTTCGCCGGCCACGCGCTTGACGCCTTCGATCTGCACCGGCGACGAAACGGGGAAGCCCGCCTCGATCACGTCCACGCCTACGCGGGCGAGCGTGCGGGCGATGTCTACTTTCTCGGGAATGGTCATCGACGCCCCGGGGGCCTGCTCGCCGTCGCGGAGCGTGGTGTCGAAAATGATTACGCGGTCTGACATAAGGGTGCTTGCGGTCTTGGACGAAGAATAAGGGCAAAAGGGCAACGCTCGGGTGGGCTCACGGAGCCCCCGTAAGTCGCAGCGTCGCCCGCCCGGGCGCCCGGCGGAAGTTCGGGGCCATACGGGGCTTCATTCGTGCACCTCCGCAAGGTGGTGTTGCAGGCGCTCGGCCACGCGGGCGCCCATCTGCTCCGTGCCGACGAGCTCGCGGCCCTCGTACCACAAATCGCGCGTGCGGCAGCCGGCTTCCAGCACCTCCGTCACGGCCCGGCGGATGGCCGCCGCGGCGGCGCGCCGGCCCCACTCGTCGAGCATCATGGCGGCCGAGAGGATGGCGGCGATCGGGTTGGCGACGCCCTGGCCCGCGATGTCGGGGGCGCTGC
>CBDTTW010000097.1:0-11242 GCA_965363675.1 uncultured Rhodothermaceae bacterium | reverse complement strand
CCGGCTGACCAAGTCGTGCATCGGCCTATTCGCTCCCGCGCGAAGCCTTCTCGGTGCAGCACGCCCGCCCCATCGTCGATAAGGTGTGGGCCGCCGCCCGGCGCGTGGGGGCCGAGGCGTTCACAGACCGCCGGGGCGATGCCGTCTACGACGACCATGTGCCGTTTCTGCGGCAGCGCATTCCCGTCGTGGACGTGGTGGCGCAGCCGTTTCCGCCGTACTGGCACACCACCGCCGACACCCCGGACCAGTGCAGCGCCGAAAGCCTGAAGCAGGTCGGCGAGACCGTCCTGGAGGTGGTCTACAGCGAGTAGCAGACCAAAAAAGCCTCCCCGGCGTCCAGGGAGGCTTTTTAAAGAAGACCGGCAACGCGCGTCTACCGGATCGGCTGCGGATTCAGATACCCGCCGTCGCCGTCGGACGCCGAGAGCGTGGGCGTCGCCACGGCGCTAGGCGTGCGCGCAGCGGCCGTCTGAAGCTTCTGGCCGGGCAGCGCGCCCACCAGTTCGAGCTTCCGCAGCGACTTCGTGGTCACGTCGCGGATGTCGGCGGAGTAGCGCTTGTTGGCTTCGGCCTGGAACAAGTCGTAGGTCTGCGCGAAGTGGCCCGTCAGGTTCTCGCTGATGCCTTTGCGCAGGTTGTAGTTGTCCTTCGAGGCGCGGAAGTCGTTGAGCAAATCCCAGTAGGTCAGGCTCTGGATGCGGTAGAAGTTGCTCTCGTACTCCTCGTTCTGCCGCAGGATCGAGTCGATCTGCGCCAGGCGGCTCTCGATGGCCCGCAGCACCTGCGTGGACTTGTACAGGTCGATATACTGCATGGCGTCCCAGCGGATGGCGCCGGCCATGAGGGGGAACAGCATGATGATCGTGATGAAGCCGAAGTAAAGCAGTACGCTGCCCTCGGCCGCAGAGAACTCCGAGGCCCGCGTCTCAGCGATGCCCAGGAGCGCCAGCTCGATGCCGACGAGCAGGATGGCCCAGAGCGGCGCCACCGTGCGGTTGGCCTCGCGCAGCTCGGGCGTCTTGGGGGTGCGGCGCGGGTAGAGCGCTTCGAGCAGCCGCTCGGTGATGACGGTGCCGCCGCCGACGAGCACTACGGCCAGCACGCCCGCCAGCACCCACGCGAACCATCCCGAGAGCAGCTCGCTCTGGGTGATGAAGCCCGAGACGGCGACGTACGTCAGGAAGATGGCCGCCACCACCACGCCGGCGATCACGAAGGCGTTGCCGAGCAGGCGCCGCCGCACGATGAAGAACTCGCCCGGCTCCAGGGTCGTGTTGTTGTGCAACTCGGCCGAGCGCAGGCGCAGGTTCGCCTTCTCGACGAGCATGTTCTCGTTCATCTGGCGGAAGAACGCGGATTTCTTCGCCACTTTGCGGACCAGTTGGCCCACGCACATCTCCGCGAATTTCTTGATGCCGTGTTCGTTGCGCCGGTAAGCGTCGTAGCGTGTGTTTATCAGAAAACTCCGAAACATAGTGTTTATATCAGAAGGTTGGGTGTGAGGAGGGCAGCGGGCGCTTTAATGCAAGTCCCGTGCATATATGTCTTTTTCGAGGCTGTCGGCTACGTGCGCCGCCTTTTCGACCATTTCCCAGATCTCCTCGAAGTCCGCCGTCGAGACGAGGTGCGAGGCGCGCAGGGTGAGGTACGTAATGAGTTCGTTGCTGGCGTTGCGGAAATCCTCGATGCAGATGGCGCCTACGTCCAGGGTGGCGTTGCGACGCAGCAGCGTTTCGAGGTCGTAGCGTTGCGGCAAGGGCCCGATGGGGCTGTCGGCCACCACGCGCGATACGTCCCGCCCGTTGGCATCCTCCGCCTTGAGCAGCAGATGTACGACCTGCGACCGGTTTATGCCCGTCGATACCTCGAACACCCAGTGGTTGGGCTCGACCTCACGGGAGTTCGGACCGTACCGCTGTTGAAGCATCGAGGTCAGGTTCGTAAACTTCATTCCGCTCTCCGAAGCGTTGGCAAGTTTGTAGGCGAGCATACCCGTCTCCGGCTAAACGTCCGGCGATTCTGAATCCGACATACAACCCGGAAGGGCCGCTCCGGCGGCGGCGCCCTTCCCTATGGGCTGCTCTGTAGTGAACTTCGACTTTAATACGCCCCGGGGAACCGCGTTTCTAACGGCTTGTGTCGAACTTGCAACATGTTGTCCTTTAGCTGTTTACATTGGTGTACCCAACAACATGGTCATATAACGGCCGGTGAAATGTGAAGAACGGGAAGCGTTTCGGGGCGGCGGCGAGCCCCTCGGAGCCGCCCGCCGCCGGCCTGCCGTTGGATACGAGCGGCCGTGTTGGTACTTTAAGGCGCTTTTTGCCGGGGCCCCTGCCGGCGGCTCCGCCTTGTTCCCTTGCGGCAACTCCTCCCTGCAACGTCTATGAGCGATGTCCTCGAAAAGCTGGTTTCGCTGTGCAAGCGGCGCGGCTTCATTTTTCCTTCCTCCGAGATCTACGGCGGGCTCGCCGCCACCTACGATTACGGCCCGCTCGGCGTCGAGCTGAAGCGCAACGTCCAGAGCCGCTGGTGGCAGGCCATGGTGCACCGCCACGAGAACATCGAAGGCATCGACGCGGCCATCCTGATGCACCCCACCGTGTGGAAAGCCTCGGGGCACGTCGATGCCTTCAACGACCCGCTCATCGACGACCGGGCCTCGAAGCACCGCTACCGCGCCGACCAGCTCATCGAGGGCCACATTGCGCGCCTGGAGAAAGCCGGCAAAACCGAGCGCGCCCGCGAGGTCGAGGAGAAAATGGTCGCGGCGCTCAACGCCCCGGACATGCCGCGCGCCCTCTACGAGCTCATCATGAGCGAGGAGATCCGCTCGCCCGACTCGGGGGCCTTCGACTGGACGGAGGTGCGCCAGTTCAACCTCATGTTCTCGACGCACATCGGCGCCGTCGCCGACGACGAGAGCCGCGTGTACCTGCGCCCCGAAACGGCGCAGGGCATCTTCGTCAACTTCCACAACGTCCGCGAGACGGCGCGCCAGCAAATCCCCTTCGGCATCGCGCAGATCGGCAAGGCGTTCCGCAACGAGATCGTGGCGCGGCAGTTCATCTTCCGCATGCGCGAGTTCGAGCAGATGGAGATGCAGTACTTCGTCAAGCCGGGCGCCCAGCGCGAAGCCTATGAAGCGTGGCGCGAGAAGCGCATGGCCTGGCACGTCGCCAACGGCATCCGCCCCGAAAAGCTGCGCTGGCACGTGCACGAGAAGCTGGCCCACTACGCCGATGCCGCCGTGGACATCCAGTACCAGTTCCCGATGGGCTGGCAGGAAGTCGAGGGCATCCACTCGCGCACCGACTACGACCTCGGGCGCCACCAGGAGTTCTCGGGCAAGAAGCAGGAGTACTTCGACCCGCAGACGCAGGAGCGCTACGTGCCCTACGTCGTCGAAACGTCGGTCGGGCTGGACCGCACGATGCTGATGCTGCTCTCGGAGGCGTATACCGAGGAGCAGATCGAGGGCGAGACGCGCGTGGTGCTGCGCTTCCACCCGGCCATCGCCCCGGTGAAGGTGGGCGTCTTCCCGCTCGTCAAGAAGGACGGCATGCCCGAGACGGCCCATGCCATCGAGGAGGACCTGCGGACGCACTTCAACACGTCCTACGACGAGAAAGGGGCCGTCGGGCGGCGCTACCGTCGCATGGACGAGATCGGCACGCCGTTCTGCGTGACGGTGGACGGCCAGACGCTCGAAGACGGCGCCGTAACCGTGCGCGAGCGCGACTCGATGGCCCAGGTGCGCATCCCGAAGGACAACGTGTGCACGTACCTGTTCGACCAGATCCGGAACTGGAAGTCCCGCTGAGCCGCGCTTAGGGCCGGAGCCGCGCCGCCGTGCGCTCGGCTTCGGCCCACACGCGCAGGGCGTTTTCGCCGGCGATCTTGCGCAAGTCGTCCTCGGCGTAGCCGCGCCGCAGCAGCTCGGCCAGCAGGGCCGGGTAGTCGGCAGGGCTGCGCAAGCCGGCCGGCAGTCCGAAGACGCCGTCGAAGTCGGAGCCGAAGCCGACGTGGTCCACTCCGGCGAGGCGCACGATGTGGTCGATGTGGTCGGCCACGTCGGCGATGGAGCCTACGGGCCTCCGGGCGCGCTGTTCGTAGAAGAACAGGCGGCCTTCCGGAGTGCGTTCGTCCAGGCCGAGGCGGGCCATTTCGGCGCGGATGCCCTCGCGCAGGCGCGCCGTGACGGGCTGATACTCGGCGCGCAAAAAGTTCGAGCCGAAGTTGACCATCACGACGCCCCCGGCCGCGGCGAGGCGGCGGATCATGTCGTCGGTCAGGTTGCGCGGCCAGCCGGGCGTGAAGGCCCGCGCCGACGAGTGCGTGGCGAGCACGGGCGCCGCCGAGGCCGCCAGTACATCGTCGAAGGCTTCGTCCGAGAGGTGCGACACGTCCACGAGGATGCCGCGCCGGTTCATGGCCCGCACCAGGGCCGCGCCCGCCGGGCTCAGTCCGCCCCAGGTGCGTGTGGTGTCGTAGGACGAGTCCGAGAACCGGTTGTCCTTGCCGTGCGCCGGCGTGATGTACCGGATGCCGCGCTCGTAGAAGTAGTCGAGGTTGGAGAGGTCGGGGCGTATGGGCGCGGCGTTCTCCATGCCGAGCGGGAGGGAGAGGCGCCCTTCGCGGCGGTTGCGGCGCACCTCTCCCGTGAGCGGGGCTGCGCGCCGGGGCGAAGCGGTCCGGGTGCGCGCGCACGAGCCGCTCGACGCTGCCGATGAGCGAGTCGGCCAGGGCGGCGGCCCGGTCGGGGTCGTCCTGCTCTTCGGGAGGGGTGTAGATGGACATGAAGGCCGCGTCCAGGCCGCCCTCGCGGGCGCGGGCGTAGTCGAAGTCGCCGCCGCGCGCCCGGCCGCTCACGTCCTCGGGCCACTCGGAGAGGCGGTAGGGCAAATCGATGTGCCCGTCCACGAGCACCATGTCGGCCGCGAGGCGGCGCGCCCGTTCCAGCAGGGCCGCTTCGGCGGAAGGCTTGGCGGCGGCGCAGCCCATAGCCAGCAGCGCCAGGGCGGCGGGCAGGGCAAGTTCACGGAGAGGCGGCATAGGGGTCAGAGGGGCAGTGCAGGGCATGGCAGGTCGGCCAGGTCTACGAGGGGTTCGGCGCCCGAGGCGAGGGCGCCGCGCAGGGCGTTGAAGTACGCAGGCGCGCCGAGCAGCCGGCTGCCGTACCACGAGAAGCGCTCGCCGTCCACGCGCGCCACCCGGACGCCCGGCAGGGCCGCGTGCAGCTCAGCCAGGTGCGCCGCCGCGAACGGAAACGGCTCGGTCGCGCAGAGCACGCAGTCGGGCTGCAAGGCGGCGATTTCCTCGGCGGTTGTGGCCGGATAGCGCCGCGCTGCGCCGAAGACGTTGGCGAAGCCCGCCGCCGCCAGCATCTGGTCGATGAACGTGTCGCCGCCGGCGGCCATATAGGGGCGGCGCCAGATCAGATACGCCGCGCGCAGCGGCGCCGGCGCCGGCAGCCGCGCGAACTGTCCGCGGATGCCCTCCGCGAGCGCCCCGGCAGCCTCCGGCGCGCCCGTGAGGCCGCCGATCTCGGCGATGCACGCCAGCGCGTCCTCCAGCGTCTGAATGTGCGAGACGTGCACCGGGGCAAACCCCGAGAGCGCCTCCACGTCGGCGCGCGTATTCTCCTCGCGGTTGGCGAGGACGAGGTCGGGGCGCAGGCTGCGCGCCCGCTCGATGCGGACGTTCTTCGTGCCGCCGACCGTAGCCTTCTCGCGGCGCCAGTGCGGCGGATGCACGCAGAAGCGCGTCACGCCGACGACCTGCCGCTCCAGGCCGAGCGTGTGCAGGGTTTCGGTGAGGCTCGGGACGAGCGAGAGGATCCGCTGCGGCGCAGGCATGGAAGGCGCGGGGCCGGGCGCGCACCTTTGCAATGCGCAGGCGCAGCCCCCGGCGAGGTTTAGTAATACAAGCTAAACATACTGACAATCTACGAGTACTGTATCTATCGGCGCGCGGCCACAGCCGGCCCGGAGCCCGGCATCAGCAACAAACCCCTCGGAGGCCCCATGCGTAGAGGCTGGCAGAACATTCTCGTGGCGGCGGCGCTGGCGCTCGGCGTCGGCGCGTGCGCCCATGCCAAAGCGGACCACGAGCCGATCAACAGCACGGCCGAACTGGTGACGTACCTGGACAAGAACGGCATCCCGGCGTACTTCAGCGGCAAGACTAACCAGACGAACCTGTCGCAGGCGGCCTCGGAGTACCAGGTGCGCGGCGGTATGCTGCGCATCTTCGAGTACAAAAGCCCCGCCGCCGCGATTCAGGACTACGGCCGCATCGACAACGAGGTCAAGTCCCGCACGCCGATGGTGTTCTACGACGGCGGCAAGCTCATCGTGATCTACTGGGGCAACGATCCGCTCGTCGAGGAGAAGCTGACCGACGTGATGGGGCCGAGCGCCGTGTAAACGGCTCAGGCGGCGCTGCGCAGGGCGGCCAGCAGCTTCTCGTGGATGCCGTCGAAGCCGCCGTTGCTCATGATGAGCACTACGTCGCCGGGCCGGGCCTGCTCCAGCAGGTGCGGCAGCAGCGCCGCCGCGTCGGCGTGCGCCGACGCCGGCACGCCCGCCCCCCGGATGCGCTCCACGACGGTTTGCTCGTCGAGGAGCTGCTCGGCCTGGTCGTTGTGCCGCAGCGGGGGGGCGCTGATGAACACGGCGGCGGCCTGGCGGAAGGCTTCGCTGTAGGCGTCCTCGAAGACTTTGCGGCGGCTGGAGTTGCTGCGCGGCTCGAAGACGGCCACGAGGCGGCGGCCGGGCCAGCGCTCGGCGACGGCGCTGATCGTCTCGCGCACGGCCGTCGGGTGGTGCGCGAAGTCGTCCACGACGAGCACGCCCCCGGCCTCGCCGCGCACCTCCTGCCGGCGCTTGAGGCCCTTGAACGAAGCGAAGCCCTCGATGATGGCCTCCGGAGCCACGCCCTCGTGCAGCAGCACGGCGCACACCCCGAGCGCGTTGCGGAGGTTGTGCCGCCCGCTCATCGGGAGGAACACTTCCCCGAGCGCGGCGCCGTGCGCGTAGAGCGTGAAGTGCTGGCCGCCGCTGACCGGCCGGATGTCCTGCGCCGAGATGTCGTCGTCGCCGCCCTCGATGCCGTAGAACTGCACGTCGGCGCGGGTGAAGCGCGCCAGGTCGCGCGTTTCCGGATCGTCGCCGTAGAGGGCCAGCAAATTGCCTGCCTCGACCGAGCCGGCGAAGTTGCGGAACGCTTCCCGGTAGTCCTCCCAGCCGTCGTAGATGTCGGCGTGGTCGAACTCGACCGAGGTGATGATGGCGCCGGCGGGGCCGTAGTGCATGAACTTGGGCTGCTTGTCGAAGTAGGCGCTGTCGTACTCGTCGCCCTCGACGACGAAGTGCGGCCCGGCCCCCCGGTCGTAGCTGATGTTGCCGTTGACCATGACGCCGCCGACGAGGAAGCCCGGCTCCAGCCCCGCCGCGCGCAGCGTGTGCACGAGCATGCCCGAGGTGGTGGTTTTGCCGTGCGTGCCGGCCACCACGAGCGCGCGCCGCCCTTGCAGGAAGAAGTGCGCCAGGGCCTCCGGCAGCGAAAGCTGCGGCAGCCCCTGCTCGCGCGCGTAGGCCGCCTCGGGGTGCATCGGGCCGCAGGCGTTGCCCACCACCACGAGGTCGGGGGGCGGCTGCAAATGCGCGGCGTCGAAGCCTTGCAGCACCTCGATGCCCATTTCGGCCAGCCGGGTGCTCATCGGCGGGTAAGCCGCTTCGTCGGAGCCGCGGACGCAGTAGCCGGCCTGTTGCAGCAACCCCGCCAGCGAGCCCATGCCGGTGCCGCAGATGCCGATGAGGTGCACCGTCCGGAGCGCCTCGCGGGCGGGCGCCGGGGGCCGCGCAAACATGCGGAGGTGGGCGTCAGGAAAGTCGGTAAGCTTTTTCATGCGAGCGGCAGGGATAGGCCAGAGGCGGAGGGCCGGGCTCGTACAGAAGCGGCCGCCCCCGGGTTCCGGCGCCGCGCCGCCCGAGGCCGCCCCGCCGAAAAAATCGCGGGTCGGCCGGCAGGGCGGGGGTCCGGTAGGGCAAAAATATCCGGCGCAACGATTATTCACCGACGAGGGCTTGTAAGGCATTGGCATTCTGATAATTAGTAAATAACTTGTGACAAGTAATTACAAACCCTCTACGCCCTATGAGCAAAGCGACCGTCTCGACGATGACGCCCGGCCCGGCCCCGGCGGTGAAGCAGTTCCTGGCAGGGATCACCAAGCGAACCTGGATCGGCCTGGCCCTGGCCGTAGGTTTGTGGTGGATTTTCATGTACTTCACGCGCTGGCCCTCGGTGCAGGGCAAGTCGGAAATCCTGAACGTGCTGGCCGCCGGAGCGCCCAATACGTTCTCCGAGCTGGTCTCGCGCGAGGGCTGGCCGTACTGGCTCTCGTGGATTCCGACGGGCATCAACATGAACGACAACAACGCCATTGGGATGGCCTTCGCCTTTCTGATCGGCGGGGCCGTGACGGCGCTCGTGCTGCCGCAGCGCGTCATCGACAGCGTGCTGCATAGCCGAGGGGTGCGGGGCGCTTCGTTCGGCGGGCTGCTGGGCGCGCCGCTCATGATGTGCAGCGCCTGCTCGATCCCCGTGGCCGTCGGCTGGAAGCAGCGCGGCGCCAACCTCGAAACGACGCTCGGCGTGGTGGTGGGGGCCTCGCTGATGAACGTGATGGGCCTCGTGACGATCTGGCTGCTGTTCCCCGGCCCGGCGCACTGGGCGCGCCTCGTGGCCTCGCTGTTCATGGTGCTGGCCGTCACGCCGCTCGTGGCGCGCCTGACGCGGGACAAGATGCCGCTCGCGGCGGCGCTGCCGGCGCCTCCGCCCACGGCGCCCGAGTGCGCGCTTCCGGAAGCGGCCCCCTCGGAAAGCTGGGGGCAGGCCGCCCTCGGGGCCCTCAAAAGCTGGTGGTGGGCCAGCGTCACGATTGCCTACCGCCTGTTCATCCCCATGACGAGCGCCATTTTCCTGGCGGCCTTCATCCGTTTGTTCGTGCCCGCCCCGGTCGTGGAAAGCTACCTCGGCGGCGGCCCCGGCGCCGTCGCGCTCGCGGCGCTTTTCGGCTGCCTGATCGCCATCCCGACGATGTTCGAGATTCCGATGGCGATCGGCTTCGTGTTCCTGGGCATGGGCATGGGCCCGGCGACGGCGCTCATCATCGCGGCGCCCTCGGTCAGCGTGGTTTCCTACTTCATGCTGCGCAAGGACGTAGGCTCGCGGCCCCCGCTGCTGCTCATGGCGGCGACTTTTGTCACGGCGTTCACCGCCGGCATGATCGTAGACTTTATCGGGTGAGGATAGCATGCAAGGCATTTCCGCCGGCGCTGCGGCGCTTCCGAAGCACGTCAAGATTCTGGGCACGGTGTTCCTGGTGTTCCAGCTTTTGTTCGCCCTGAACAACTACGGTCCGCAGCGCGTCGTGCTGCTGGGCCGCCTCGTCACGCATCCGTTCGTCTCGGCCATTCGGCCGCCCTCCTGGAAAAGCAGCGAAAAGGCGATGCTCCAGGACATCTCGTCCAAGGCGGGCCTGGGAGGTTTTGCGCGCCCGCTCATCAACGACGCGCAGCCGCTCTACATCGAGGTGATGGGCGGCGGCCTGGCCGTGGGCGACGTGGACGGCGACGGCCGTGAGGATGTGTTCCTGACGAGCATGCCGTCCTTCCTCAAGTACGACAAGGCCGGCGCCGCCGGTTCGACGCTGTTCCGCAACCGCGGCGACGGCTCCTACGAGGACATTACGGCCGCCTCGGGCCTGGAGCAGATGAAGGGCTACCCGCAAGGGGCGCTGTTCTTCGACTACGACAACGACGGCGACCAGGACCTCTACGTGGCCGCCTACGACGGCGGGCAGCTCTTCCGCAACGCCGGCGGGCGCTTCGAGGACGTGACGGCCGCCGCCGGCCTGGACCTGAAGGGCCGCTGCGGCGCCCTGCCGTGCATGGGGTCTTCGGCCTCGGCCGCCGACTACGACCGCGATGGGCGCCTCGACCTGCTCATCGTCAACAACGTCGCCTGGGACATCAACGACCCGGCGCAGCATGAGCGCCGCTTTCTGTTCCCGGCGTTCTCCGAGGCGCAGCCTTCGTTCCTGATGCGCGGACGCCCCGACGGCACGTTCGAGGACGTTTCGGCCGCCTCCGGCCTCACGAACGCCGAGGGCAAGGGCCTTCAGGCGCTGTGGACCGACGTGAATCAGGACGGCTGGCCGGACGTGTACATCTCGAACGACCTCAGCCACAACGCGCTCTATCTCAACCAGCAGAACGGCACGTTCCTGGAGTTCGCGCGGGGGGCGGGCGTCGATGAGATCAAGAGCAGCATGGGCCTTTCGAGCGCCGACTTCGACAACGACGGCGACTTCGACCTGGCCGTGACCAACCTGAAGGGCGCCAAGGTGTCGCTCTTCAAGAACCTCGGCGACAACCGCTTCGACTACGCGACCAACTACAGCGGCCTGGCTCCGAGCGGGCGCACGTCGGGCTGGGGCGTCGAGTTCGTGGACTTCGACCTCGACGGTTTCCTCGATCTGGTGGTGGCCGGCGGCCCCGTCTGGGAGGAAACGCCGCGCGACACCGAGGAGCTGGTGTTCCGCAACCTGGGCGACGGCCGCTTCGAGGACGCCATCGACGCAAGCGGCCGCCTCCGCGACGGCTCGGTCAGCCGCGGCCTGGCCGTGACCGACCACGACGCCGACGGCCGCCCGGACCTCATGATCGCCAACATCGACGGCGGCTCGCCGATGCTCGTCGAGACGAACGGCCAGCCGGGCGCCCATTGGCTCAAGGTGGCGCTGCGCGGCACGGCCTCCAACCGCGACGCGGTGGGCGCGCGCGTCGAGTTGGTGCGCGCCGACGGCATGCGCATGGTGCGCGAAGTGCACGCCGGGTCGTCGTACCAGAGTTCGAGCAGCAAGGCCGTCTACTTTGGCCTGGGCGCTTCCAGCGCCGCCGAGGTGGTGGTGCGCTGGCCCTCGGGCGCCGTGCAGCGCCAGACCAATCTGCCGCTCGACGGCTCTGTGGTGATCGTCGAGGAGGCCGCCGCCGGGGCGCCCGCCCCGCAGGCGGCCAGGTAGCGCGCCGCCTCCCCAAGCAAAACGCCTCTGCGCCGGCAGCCGCGCAGAGGCGTTTTCATTTTTACGCAAGCGGCCCCTGCCCGCAGGGCGCCTCGGGGCGTTGCCTTAGGGGGCGCCGGAGAGGGAGACGGTTTGTTCGGCCGGGCG
>CBDTTW010000096.1:0-11485 GCA_965363675.1 uncultured Rhodothermaceae bacterium | reverse complement strand
GGCGGGTTTGCTGGCGTGCCCGGCCTATGCCGCCGACGGGGTGCAGGGCTGGCTTTACGGCGCCACGGCGGGCGGCGGCGCCTGGCGGACGCCCCTCTTCGAGCAGGCCCCGCTTGCGCCGGTGCGCGTGAGCGCGCCCGCCCCCGGTCAGGCGGCGCGCCCCACCGAGTCGCACGAGGCGGGGCACAGCGCGCACGACCTGGGCGCCGCTGTGGCCCGGCGCCTGGGCGCGCATGCAGCCCCGCTGCGCATGGATAGCCAGGTCAAGTACGCCGCCGTCGCCGAGGGGGCCTGCGACTACTACCTCCGCTATCCGGCGCAGGCGCAGTACATCGAAAACATCTGGGACCACGCCGCCGGCGCCCTCCTCGTGGCCGAGGCCGGGGGCTGCGTGACCGACGTGTGGGGCAAGCCGCTCGACTTCGGCCGGGGCGCCCATCTCTCGGCCAACCACGGCGTCGTGGCGACCAACGGCGCGTGGCATGCGGCCGTGCTCGCCGCCGTAGGCGAAGCGCTCGCCCGGCATCACTAAACCAACCCTCACCCTCCGCTATGGACGTCATCCTGCTTTGCGCGGGCTTCGGGACCCGGCTGCAACCGCTTACCCGGCACACCCCCAAGGCCCTTTTGCCGCTCGGGGACAAGCCGGTGCTGGACTACGTCGCCGAGCGCGTGGCCGAGATGCCGGGCATCAGCGGGCTGCACCTCGTCGCCAACGCGCGTTTCGTTTCGCAGTTCTACCAGTGGCACGAGCGCTGGCGCCCGCGTCTGGAAGCGCGCCGCATCCCGTTCTACCTGCACAGCGACGGCTCCACCGACGAGGCGAAGCGCCTAGGGTCGGTCGGCGATTTGGCCTTCGCGCTCCAGTCGTTCCAGCCTGCCGGCCCGATCCTCGTCATGGCCGGCGACGCCGTCTACCGGTTCTCGCTGCGGACGATCGCCGAGGAGTTTCTGGCCTCGGGCGAAAACCGGGTGCTGGCGATCCGCGAACGCTCGTGGCAGGTGCGCCAGCGCTACCCGGTGCTCCAGCTCGGCGCCGACGACCGCGTGGAACGCATCCTAGAGGCCCCGGAGCAGCCGCCGAGCGAGCTGATCTGCCCGCGCGTGTACTTCTTGCAGCACCGGGCGCTCGGGTACGTGCAGCCCTACCTGAACGCCGACGGGCGCCCCCGCGACTCGCTTGCGGCCTTTATGGACTATGTGGCGCAGCAAGAGCCGGTGCGGGCCGTGCGCGTCAAGACCTCGCGGGGATGGCTCGACCTGGAGACGCGCTACAGCTACGACAAGGCGCGCGAGCTGCTGGGCGGCGCCGCGCCCGCTGAAAAGACAAAGGAATAGCGCGCGGCGCGGCGGCGAATCTTGGGAAAACCTGCGTACCCATACAGGTGCGTCCCTTTTTCGTGCCCTCCTCTTTCGCGCGCCGCCCATGCTTTCCGCCTCTACCGCAGCAACGCTCCGCTATGGCGCGTGGACGCGCTGGGCGCCCTCGGGGGTGTTTCTGCCGCTCTGCGCCTACTACCTGTTCCGCCCTGCGGCGGCGTTCGACTTCACCGATGCGGGAGCGCTTTTGCTGCACGACGCCGGGCATGTCCTTACCGCCTGGATGGGGGCCGGGGCTTCGTCGGCGGCGGCGCTGGCGCTGCATTTTCTCGCGCCGTACCTGTGCTACGCCTACTTCAGCCGGCGCGGCTACTGCTTCGGGCAGCAGGTGTTTCTGTTCCTGTTCGGGCTGAGCAGTTTGCTGCTGCGGCGCGCCCTGCTCGGCGGGGAGGGACTGCCGGGCGCCGCCGATGCGGCGGCGGACTGGGCGGCGGTGCTCGGCGCGGCGGGCCTGGCGGGCCAGGCCGAGATGTGCGCGCTGGCGCTGTTGGCCCTAGGTTACCTCAGTTTCATCGGGGTGGTGCTGCTGCCGGGCTTGCAGCGGCAGGCCTGAAGCCGCAGGTGCGCAGAACGTAACAGCGCCGCCGGGCCGATTGCCGTAGGTTGCCGGGACGGACCA
Source organism: uncultured Rhodothermaceae bacterium (assembly GCA_965363675.1). Classification (GTDB taxonomy): domain Bacteria; phylum Bacteroidota; class Rhodothermia; order Rhodothermales; family DASSAV01; genus CBDTTW01. Next base: position 9,486 of record CBDTTW010000096.1, on the reverse strand, counting down.
GCCCCCTGCGCCTTATGCCCGACGAAACGCTTGCGCCGCCGCAGATCATGCGGCGCGCCATCGAACTGGCTCTGGAAAACGCCCGCAACGGCGGCGGGCCGTTCGCCGCGATCATCGTGCGCGAGGGCCGCATCGTGGCGACGGGGGTCAACCGGGTCACGCAGGAGAACGACCCGACGGCGCACGCCGAGATGGTCGCTATCCGGGAAGCCTGCCGCGCGCTCGGCGCCTTCCAGCTCGAAGGCTGCGACGTGTATACCACCTGCGAGCCGTGCCCGATGTGCCTCGGGGCGATGTACTGGGCGCGCCCCGCCCGCGTCGTCTACGGCGCCACGCACGAGGACGCCGCCCGCGCCGGCTTCGACGACGCGATGATCTACCGCGAGCTGGCCCGCCCGCCCGAGCAGCGCCGGATGCCCATGCTGCAACTGCTGCGCCCGGAGGCCGTCGAGATTTTCGCCGTGTGGGAGGCGCTGGAGCACCGCGTGCCGTATTAGCGCCGAGGGGCCTCCAGGTCCATCGCGTCTACGGTCCGGCGCAAACCCTCCTCCAGCGGGCGCGGGTCGAAGCCGAGCGCGCGGCGGGCCTTCGTGTCGTCGCCGGTGTAGGTCGTGCCGGCGATGCTGCGCAGGCCCTCGGCGGTGTATTCGGCGGGCAGCGGCAAGGCCCGCTCCAGCGCGCCCGAGGCTCGCGCAAGCCCCCGAAGCAATCCCGGCGGCACGCAGACGCGCCGGATGCGCTTGCCGGCCAGCCGCTCCGCGAGCGTAAAGGCTTCGACGAGCGTGTGGTTCGGCCCTCCGATGATGTAGCTCTCGCCGGGCGCGCCCCGCTCCATCGCCAGCAGATGCGCCTCGGCGATGTCGTCGATGTAGCCCCAGCTAAAGGCCGTCCCGAGGGGCAAGAGCGGCATCTTGCCTTGCAGGTACTGCTTCAGGGCGGCCCCGAGCTGGCTCGTGTCGCCGGGGCCGTAGACGGGGCCGGGCTGCACGATGACCAGGGGCAGCCCCTCGGCCATCATCGGCAGCGCCACCTCGTAATGCGCCCGCCACTTGAGGCGCTCGTAGGCGGTCAGGAAAGGGCCGTCGTAGCGGTAGGTTTCGTCTACGACGCGGCCGCCCGTATCGGAGAAAACCGCCAGCGAGCTGGTGTAGACGCCGCGCGGCACGCCAAGGTCGCGCATGGCCTCCAGCACATGGCGCGTGCCGCCGACGTTGACGGCCTCGGCTGCGTCGTCGCGAACGCCGACCTTGTACCAGGCGGCCAGGTGGAAGACGCCGTCGGCGCCGGTCATAGCGCGGCGCACCGAGTCGGGGTCGGTCACGTCGCCGAGGGCCAGTTCGGCGCCTTGCGCGCGCAGGGCCTGCGCCCGCCCGGGCGAGCGCACCAATGCGACGACGTGGTGGCCGGCGCCGAGCAGGCGGCGCGCCACCTCGGCGCCGATGAAGCCGGTGGCGCCGGTGACGAGGTATTTCATGGGCGGAAGAGGGTGGCGTGGGCGTGGGTCTGCAAGAGCCAACCCCGGCGCACGGGGCGAGGATCCGGAAGAGCGCAAAAACGCGCCGGCTAGGCGTCGCGGTAGCGGCTCCAGTCCACCCCGAGCTTGCGCATGCGGGCGCGGAGCGTGTGCGGGTTGATGCCGAGCAGCCCTGCGGCCCCGAAGCGGCCTTCGATGCGGCCGTGGGTGTGGTGCAGGGCGTGCGCGATGTGGGCGGCCATGGCTTCGTCGAGCGTGGCGATGGGTTTGCCGGGCGCGCCGGGGGTCGTCTCGCCGGGCGGCTCGTCGTCGGAAGGCTCCTCGCTGCGGGCGATGCCGAGCGCAGCCTGAAGTTCGAGGCGCTTGCCCTCGCCGAGGATGACGGCGCGCTCGATGACGGCGGCCAGCTCGCGCACGTTGCCGGGCCAGTCGTAGCCCATGAGCAGGCTGATGTCGGCGGGGGTGGGGGCAAGCGCCGAGGCCCCGAGGCGCAGCCCGGCGCCGCGCGCGAAGTGGGCGGCCAGGGCCGGGATGTCCTCCTTGCGCTTGCGCAGCGGCGGCAGGTGGATCGGGAAGACGCTGATGCGGTACCAGAGGTCCTCGCGGAAGGCGCCCTGCCGCACGAGGCTTTGCACGTCGCGGTGGGTGGCCGCCAGGATGCGCACGTCCACGCTGAGCGGCTGCTGGCCGCCGACGCGCTCGAAGGTGCCGTCCTGGAGGATGCGCAGCAGGCGCACCTGGGCCGCGAGCGGCAGTTCGCCGATCTCGTCGAGGAACAGGGTGCCGCCGTCGGCGCGCTCGAACCAGCCCCGGCGCGTGCCGACGGCGCCGGTGAAACTGCCGCGCTCGTGGCCGAACAGCTCCGAATCGACCAGTTCCGTCGGGATGGCGCCGCAGTTGACGCGCACGAGCGGCCCGTCGGGGCGGGCCGAGCGCTGATGAATGGCGCGCGCGACGACTTCCTTGCCGGAGCCGGTTTCGCCGAAGAGCAGCACAGGCGCGCTCGTGGGGGCGACCTGCTCGATGCGCTGCATTACATCCTTCAGCCCGTTCTCGGCCCCGATGATCGTCTCGGTGATGTCCTGCGGCTGAAGGCGCTTGCGCAGCGAGCGGTTCTCGGCCTCGGCGGTCTCGCGCAGGCGGGCCATCTCGTGAAACTGGCGGTCGTTTTCGAGCGCGACGGCGAAGGGCTCCAGGAGGAGCTGCATCACCTGCGCGTCGTCGTCCTTGAACAGGTTCGGCGTGCGCGAGAGCATGATGAGCGTGCCCGTAGGGCCGTCCTCGCCCGCGAGCGGCCCGACGAGCGCGCTGCCCTGCAAGCCGCTCGGGACGACGCGCGTGAGCAGGCCGCTCGGGGGGATCTCGGGCGCGCGCATCACCTGGCCGCGCCGGCACCAGAGCAGCAGGTCCTCCATCTCGCGCGGCTCCAGAGGGGTGCGGGCCTTCTCCTCGATCACCCACGCCGAGGGGCTGCCCACGGCCACCGTCTCCAGGCAACCGCCCGAGAGGTTCAGCCGCCGGACGATGATGAGGTCGAGCGGGATGCGGATGCTTACGAGGTCGGCCAGCCGGCCGATGCCGGCGTTCAGCTCGATGTGGCGGCAGGCTTCGCGCCACAGGCTCAGGAGCAGTTGCACAGATTTTTTCCAGCGTATTTCATGGGTGACCGTTAAATATAACGGTATTTCTTGGATAAATCCTCATGCGCTGGTGCGCAGGTTTCGGCAAGCGCCCGCACAGCCTCATCCCGGCACATATCGCGGCTTCGGCGGCCTCTGGCGCCATCGTTGCGTATACGCGGGGCAACGGACGCTTCCCGAAACTCACTTCTCCTCATGCGGCTCCCTGCGCTCATCGTTCTCCTCACGGCGGCTTTCGCGGCGGCCGGCTGCGCGCGCAGCCATGCGGAGGCGGGCGCCGAGACCGTGGAGATCCTGAACGCCTCCTACGACCCCACGCGCGAGTTCTTCGACGACTACAACGCGCTCTTCGGGGCGCGCTGGCTCCGCGAGACGGGGCAGCAGGTGCGCGTCTTGCAGTCGCACGGCGGTTCCGGCAAGCAGGCGCGCGCCGTCGTAGACGGGCTGGAGGCGGACGTGGTGACGCTCGCGCTCGCCTACGACATCGACATTCTGTTCAAAAAAGGCGGCCTCCTCTCGCAGCAGTGGCAAAGCCGGTTGCCGCACCGCAGCGCTCCGTACACCTCGACCATCGTGTTTCTGGTGCGCAAGGGCAACCCGCGCCGCATCCACGACTGGGAGGACCTGGGGCGGCCGGGCGTCTCCGTCGTGACGCCCAACCCGAAGACCTCGGGCGGCGCCCGCTGGAACTACCTGGCGGCGTGGGGCTACGCCGAGCAGCGCTACGGCAGCCCGGACAGCGCCCGCGCCTTCGTGGAGCGGCTCTTCGGCAACGTGCCCGTGCTCGACTCGGGCGCGCGCGCCTCGACGAACACCTTCGTGCAGCGCGGCATGGGCGACGTGCTCATCACGTGGGAGAACGAGGCCCTTCTGGCCGCCGAGAAGTTCGGGCGCGGCCGCTTCGAGGTCGTCATCCCCTCGGTGAGCATCCTGGCCGAGCCTCCCGTGGCCGTCGTGGATCGCGCCGTGGAGAAGCACGGCACGCGCGCCGTCGCAGAGGCGTACGTGGCGTACCTGTACAGCGAGGCGGCGCAGGAGATTGCGGCGCGGCATCACTTCCGGCCCACCTCGCCGGAGGCGCTGGCGCGGCATCGGGAGAGCTTCCCGGAACTGCGCCTGTTCCGCGTGGACGAGCAGTTCGGCGGGTGGGCCGAGGCGCAGCGGCGCCACTTCGACGACGGCGGCAGCTTCGATCAGATTTATAACCGGGCGATATGACATGGCTTTCGAGACGAACGGCGGCGCGCTAGGACTGGCCTCGCAGGGCATCACCAAACGATTCGGCGCCGTAGACGTGCTGCGGGGCATCTCGCTGGACGTGCGCAAGGGCGAACTCGTGGCGCTGCTCGGGCCCTCGGGCTGCGGCAAAACGACCCTCCTGCGCATCCTCGCCGGCCTCGACCGCCCGGACGGCGGCCGCGTGTGCATGAACGGCCGCGACGTGACGGCGCAGCGCGTGCAGGACCGGAAGATCGGCTTCGTGTTTCAGCACTACGCCCTGTTCCGCCATATGACCGTGTTCGACAACGTGGCCTTCGGGCTTTCGGTCAGCCGCCCGAAGCCCTCGCGCGCGGCCGTCGAGCAGCGGGTGACCGAGCTGCTGGAGCTGATGGGCCTCGCCGCCGCCGCTCGCCGCTACCCGACCGAACTTTCGGGCGGGCAGCGCCAGCGCGTGGCCCTGGCCCGCGCCCTGGCCGTCGAGCCGAACGTGCTGCTCCTGGACGAGCCTTTCGGCGCGCTCGACGCGCGCGTGCGCCGCGACCTGCGCAAGTGGCTCCGGGGGTTGCACGACCAGCTTCACCTGACTTCGGTGTTCGTCACGCACGACCACGAGGAAGCCCTTGAAATGGCCGACCGCGTCGTCATCATGAACGAAGGGCGCATCGAGCAGATCGGCACGCCCGCCGAAGTCTTCGAGCATCCCGCCTCGCCGTTCGTGTACGAGTTTCTGGGCGCCTCGAACGTGTTCGACGGGGCCGAGTGGGCCCACCGGGCGCACCCCGCCGCCGAAGCGCCGCAGGCTCCCGCGCTCGTGGCGCTGGCGCGCCCGCGCGACATCGACGTGGCGCGCGGCCCCGGCGCCGGCCCCTCGGCGCCGGCCACGGTGCGCTACGTAAACCTGATGGGCCCCTTCGTGCGGCTGCGCCTGGAGCGCCACGACACCGGCGGCCCCGTCGAGGCGGAGCTGCCGCACGCGCGCTACGCCGAGCACCTCTGGCAAATCGGCGACGTGGCGTACATCGCCCCGCGCAACGTGCGCCTGTACCCGCAGACCGGCGTCTGAGCCGCACGCTTCAGAGCGGCCGGAGCTGCTCCGGGTACGTCTCGCGGATGAGCGCCCGCGCCACGACGACCGTCGGATCGACGAGCGCCGCGCCTGCCCACTCGGCCTCGGGCACCGCCAGCGGCAGTTCGGTGCATCCGAGCACCACGGCCTCGGCGCCGCGCCCGCGCAGATGCTCGATTGCGTCGAGCAGGCAGCGCCGCGCCCGCTCCGAAACCGGGTTGGCGACGCCCTTGATGCCCCACGTCTCGTCGAAGATCGTCCGGTTGACCTTTTCCGTCTGGATGGGCTCCTTGGGGTGGAACGCCTCGAAGCCGTACTGCCGCAGGGCGTCTTCGTAGAGGTGCAAATGCTGCACGGCGTTGGTGGCGAGGATGCCTACGCGGCGGACGCCGGGGAACGCCTCGTGCAGGTGGCGCGCCGTCTCACGGATCATGTGCAGCAGCCGCACCCGGCTGCCCGACGCGCGCAACAGGAGCTCCAGGGCGTCGAAGATCGCCGGGCCGTGGGCGGTGTTGCACGGAATGGCCGCCACGACGGCGCCCACCGATTCGAGCCGGCGGACGATCTCGGCCATGCGCGGCGCCGGGTTGAGATCCGTTTCGCCGAACAGGAACGGGCTGCGGTCCGGGATGCGCTCCGGGTAGGAGAGCAGCGCCACAGGCAGGTGGGCATGGTCCGAATGGGCGAGCGTCTGGTCGAATACTTTTTTGACGAGGTCGAGGCCGGCATACGGCCCCATGCCGCCGATGATGCCGATGACGCGATCTTTGGGGGTATAGTCGGAAAGCTCTGGCATAGCACGAAGAGGGTTAAAGGGCGTGCGCGCGCCTGCGCCTGTACGCCGCGCGGCCCGGAGAAAGGCGCGCCCACGCCCTACGTTACGACGGATCGGGGGCTGCCGCAGCCGCCGGCGCCCGTGAAAGTTTGCGGCGCCCCGGCGGGGCCGCTCGGGCGGGCGCGTTGACTCCGGCGGGCAGGCGGGCGTATCTTAACCCGTCTGTGGCGGCAAGTATCGGCGCCGCCCGCAGGGTTTTGCCCGGTCGTCTAATGGCAGGACAGCGGCCTTTGGAGCCGTATGTGGAGGTTCGAATCCTCCCCGGGCAACTTTCGGACGTATGCGGCGCGGCCGAGGCGCGCACGCACCCTTGCCGCGCTTACGGCGCGCACGCACCCGGCAGCCGCGCTGCCCGATCCCACGTTTCCGAGTGAGCACCCCCCTGACCGACGCCGCGCCCGACTTCATGCGCTTCTCCAGCAGCAACCGGATCACCCTGTTTGCGGGCCGCTCCAACCGCGTGCTGGCCGAGCGCATCGCCGCCTGTATGGACATGGAGCTGGGCGACGTGCAAATCTCCGAATTTTCGGACGGCGAGATTTACGTAGCCTACCGCGACTCGATCCGGGGCGCCGACATTTTCATCATTCAGAGCACGTTCGCCCCGGCGGACAACTGGATGGAGCTGCTGCTCATGATCGACGCGGCCCGCCGTGCCTCGGCGGCGCGCATCACGGCGGTGCTGCCTTATTTCGGCTACGCCCGGCAGGAGCGCAAGGACCAGCCGCGCGTCTCGATTGCGGCCAAGCTCGTGGCGAACATGCTCACGACGGCCGGCGTGGACCGCGTGCTGACGATGGATTTGCACGCCCCGCAGATCCAGGGCTTCTTCGACGTGCCCGTAGACCACCTTTACGGCTCGGGCGCCTTTGCGAAACGCCTGCCCAAGTCCGACGCCTCCAACCTCGTCGTCGTGGCGCCGGACGTAGGGGCGCTCAAGATGGCCCGCAGCTATGCCCGCCTGCTCGGGGCCGAGCTGGCCCTGGTCGATAAGCGGCGCCCGCGCCAGAACGTCGCCGAGGTGATGAACATCATCGGCGACGTGGCCGACAAGAACGTGCTGCTCATCGACGACATGATCGACACGGCGGGCACGCTCACCAGCGGCGCCCACGCGCTCAAGCAGGCCGGCGCGCTCGACATCATGGCCGCCTGCACGCACCCGCTGCTCTCCGGGCCGGCCTACGACCGCATCGAAAGCTCCGAGATCAAACACCTCTTCGTGACCGACACCATCCCCCTGAAACGGGAATCCGAAAAAATCACCGTCGTCAGCGTCGCCGAGCTGTTCGCGGACGCCATCCACCGAATCTATACGCACGAATCGGTGTCCCGGCTGTTCGTGCTCTAGGCGCGCTGACCGCATAAACCGTACTGTACCATGGATGTCATCAAGCTGAATGCAGAACCCCGCCGGACGGGCCGCTCGGCCGCGCGCGCCGCGCGCCGGGAAAACAAGGTCCCGTGCGTGCTCTACGGGCACGGCGTCGAGCCGGTCATCTTCACGGTGCCGAGCCTGAGCCTGAAGCCGCTCATCTTCACGAACGAGAACCACCGCGTCACGGTGAGCCTCGGCGGCGACTCGTGGGACTGCATCCTCAAGGACATGGTCTACGACGCGCGCGCCGAGAAGGCGCTGCACGCCGACTTCCAGGTGCTTCGTGCGGGCGAGAAGATCACGCTGACGGTGCCGCTGCGGTTCGTCGGCACGCCCGCCGGCCAGGTCGAGGAAGGCGGCGAGACGCAGTACCTCGTCCACGAAGTAGACCTGACGTGCCTGCCGCGCCACATGGTGAGCGCCGTCGAGGTGGACATCTCGAAGATGCGCCTCGGCGACACGCTCCACCTCTCGGACGTGCAGGCCGAAAACGTGACCTTCACGACGCCGCTCGAAACGCCCCTGGTGAGCGTGGCCGCGCCGCGCGTAACCGAGGAGGAGGGCGCCGCCGAGGCCGAAGGCGAAGCTCCGGCCGACGAGGAGTAGCCGCCCCCGCGAATTTCGTTTGGAAGCAGCACGAGAAAGGGCGCACGGCTACCGAGCGCCCTTTTTTGACGCCGCGCAGCAAGGAGAGCTATGGCCGCATCGAAGGCGCTCATCGTAGGGCTCGGCAACCCCGGCGCCGCCTACGAGCACACGCGCCACAACATCGGCTTCGCCGTGGTGGACCGGCTGGCCGAGCAGGAGGGGCTTACGTACCGGACCGGGCAGGGGCGGTCGCTGGCGGCGTGGGGGCGGCTCGAAGACCGGGCGGTAGGGCTCATCAAGCCGCAGACGTACATGAATTGCAGCGGCCAGACCGTGCAGGCCCTGCTTCGCTACTACGACGTGGCCCCCGACCATTTGCTCGTCGTCGTGGACGACCTGAACCTCCGGCCGGGCGTGCTCCGGGCGCGGCAACGCGGCAGCGCCGGCGGGCACAACGGCATCCAGGACATCATCGACCGGCTCGGGTCGGACGCCTTCCCGCGCCTGCGCATCGGCATCGGGAACGACTTCGCGCGCGGGCGCCAGGCCGACTTCGTGCTCTCGCGCTTCTCCCGCGACGAGCAGCCGGTCATGGAGGAAGCCGTGGCGCGCGCCGCCGACCTGGCGCGCGTGTTCGTGCGCGAAGGCGTGGAGGCGCTCATGAACCGCGCCAATCCCAAACCGGCCCTGTAGCGGCCTCGGGGGCGCGTTACAGGCTCGCTACACGCCGCCGGGCGTTCGGGCTTTCTTCGGTCCGGGCCATACGTATATTGACCTTCAGGCCGCATTTTCCCCGCATTTCTCCCCGCGCAGACTATGGCTAGGTTTGAAGTTCAGATGCCCGAACTGGGCGAGAGCATCACGGAAGGCATCATCCTGAACTGGCTGAAAAAGCCGGGCGACGCCGTGCAGGCCGACGAGATGCTGCTGGAGGTGACCACGGACAAGGTCGATACGGAAGTGCCCTCGCCGGTCTCGGGGGTGCTCGTCGAGACGCGCTTCGCCGAGAACGAAGCCGTGCAGGTGGGGGCGGTGCTGGCCGTCATCGAGACCGACGGCGAGGCCGCCCCCCCGTCCGAGGAGGCCGCCGCGCCGCCCGAGCCTGCGGACGCGCCGGAGCAGACCGTGGCGCCCGAAGCCCCCGGCAGCAGCGCCGCCATGGCCGACCCGGACGTGAACGACGCCGAAGGCAAGGCCGCCCCGGCAAGCGCCCCTCCGCCGAAGAACGCCGACGCCGACCGGGGCGACGTGGAGATCATCATGCCGAAGATGGGCGAGAGCATC
>CBDTTW010000095.1:0-11550 GCA_965363675.1 uncultured Rhodothermaceae bacterium | reverse complement strand
CGACGTTGAGCGCGACGATGCGCCCGCCGTTCTTGAGCACGTCGTCGAAGACGCGGAAGCCGCTGCCCTCGAAGGCCGCGCCGAGGTCGTGGATCGGCATGCCGAAGCGCAGATCCGGCTTGTCGGAGCCGTAGCGCGTCAGGGCTTCGTGGTAGCTCATGCGCGGGAACGGGGTCTCCAGCGCCACGCCGAGCGTCTCCTGCCACACCGACCGGATGAGCCCCTCCATGATCTCGTAGACGAGGTCCTCCGTGGCGAAGGTCAGCTCCACGTCGATCTGCGTGAACTCGGGCTGGCGGTCGGCGCGCAAGTCCTCGTCGCGGAAGCACTTGACGATCTGGAAGTAGCGGTCCAGGCCGGCCACCATCAGGATCTGCTTGTACGTCTGCGGCGACTGCGGGAGCGCGTAGAACTTGCCGGGGTGGATGCGGCTGGGCACCAGGAAGTCACGCGCGCCCTCGGGCGTGGACTTCATGAGCACGGGCGTCTCGATCTCCAGGAAGCCCTGGGCGTCGAAGTAGCGGCGCACGACCTGGTAGAGGCGGTGGCGCAGCACGAGCTTTTCCTGAAGCTCGGGGCGGCGCATGTCCAGGTAGCGGTAGCGCAGGCGCAGATCCTCGCTGACGGCCCCGCGCTTTTCCTCATGCGCCGAGATGGAGAACGGCGCCGGCTCGGCCGTGTTGAGCACCAGCACCTCCATGACGCGCACCTCGACCTCGCCGGTGGGCAGGCGCGGATTGACCGTCTCGGGGGTGCGCGGCGCCACGACGCCCCGCACCGAGACGACGAACTCGCTGCGCAGATGCTCGGCGCGAGCGTACGCCTCGGCGTGGTCTTGGGGCGAGAACACGATCTGCGTCAGCCCGAAGCGGTCGCGCAAATCCACGAAGATGACGCCGCCGAGGTCGCGGCGCGTGTCCACCCATCCTTTCAGCACGACCTCCCGGCCTACGGCGTCGGGGCGCAGTTCGCCGCAGGTGTGGGTGCGGCGGGCATGGGTATCTTTATGCGAAATCAGCTCGTCCATCGGCAGCGTCCGGGTGCGGCGCCGGCCCGGCGGAAGCGGCTCGCAGGGTCGGCTGGGAGGGTGAGTACAGGAAAGCGAATATACGAACCGCCCTTGCCCGGTGGAAGCGAGGCCCCCGGGGCCGCTCACTTTATAAGCCGCCGCCGGAGCGGCCCGCAGGCTAAAATCGCAAGGCAGGCGGCCGGCAGGCGCGCCTGCGCGAAAACACGACGAACCGGTGGTATGCCTTTGTTTCGCAACAGCCGGTGTGTAGCTTAACGCACCTTTTTTCACGTTCGCACCGGCGGCCGCATTCCTGCACACGGGCGCCGGAGCACAGCAAGCGGGCAACATGCAGACCAACGGACCTTCCGGCGCCGCCGCCCATGCGCCGCAGACGGGCTTCTTCGGCCACCCGCGCGGCCTGGCGACGCTTTTCATGACCGAGTTCTGGGAGCGCTTCAGCTACTACGGCATGCGCGCGCTGCTGATTCTGTTCATGACGGCGGCCACCACGACCGGCGGCCTCGGCTACGACGTGGCCCAAGCCGGAGCCGTCTACGGGCTCTACACGTCGCTCGTGTACGTCGTGAGCCTGCCGGGCGGCTGGATCGCCGACCGCCTGCTCGGGCAGCGCCGCTCGGTGCTCTACGGCGGCATCCTGATCGCCATCGGCGAGCTGCTGCTGGCCGTGCCGGCCACGGCGGCCTTCTACAGCGGCCTGCTCACGATCATCCTCGGCACCGGGCTGCTCAAGCCCAACATCTCGACCATGGTAGGCCAGCTCTACGCTCCCGAGGACGAACGCCGCGACGCCGGCTTCTCCATCTTCTACATGGGCATCAACATGGGCGCGCTCGCGGCGCCGCTCATCGTGGGCACCATCGGCCAGACGATCAACTGGCACTACGGCTTCCTGGTGGCGGGCATCGGCATGGTGCTGGGCGTGGTGCAGTACGTCCTGGGAGGCAAGCACCTCGGCGAAGCGGGCGCGCGGCCGGCCGTCACGAGCGAGGCCGAGCATGCCCGCGACAAGCGCCGCCTGCTCACCGGCCTGCTCGCCACGACGGGCTTCATCGCGGTGGTCGCGGTGCTGGCGCTGACGGGCATCGTTGCGATTACGGCCGAGGGCATCTCGAACGCGTACCTGGTGGTGCTGCTCCTGACGGTGTTCGGCCTGTTCGGCTGGCTCTTCTTCGGCGGCGACTGGACGCGCGAGGAACGCGCCCGCCTCTACACCATCGGCGTGCTTTTCGTGGGGGCGGTGATCTTCTTCAGCGCTTTCGAACAGGCGGGCTCCACGCTCAACCTGTTCGCCGACGACTTCACCGACCGCTCGCTGCCGGCATGGCTCGGCAATCTCTTCGGAGGGGCCTCCGAGTTCCCGGCGAGCATCTTCCAGTCGGTCAACGCCCTGTTCATCATCCTGCTCGCGCCGGTCTACGCGTGGATGTGGGTCTCGCTCGGGAAGCGCAACCCCTCGACGCCGACCAAGTTTGCCCTGGGCCTTTTGTTCGTCGGCCTCGGCTTCGTGGTGCTCATGGGCGGCCTGATCCTCCACGGCGAGGGCGTCCGCCTCGGCCCCGGCTGGCTCGTGATGACGTACTTCCTACACACCATGGGCGAGCTGTTCCTGAGCCCGGTGGGCCTCTCGGCCATGACGCGCCTGGCCCCGGCCCGCGTCATGAGCCTCATGATGGGCGTCTGGTTTGTGGCTGCCTCGGTCGGCAACTACATGGGCGGCTTCCTCGCGCAGTTCTACGAGTCGATGTCGCTCACGGGGCTCTTTGGGACCGTCGCCTCGTTCTGCGTGGGCGGCGCGCTCATCATGGGCGTGCTCTCCGGACCGATCAAGCGCATGCTCGACCGCTCGAAGGCCTAGGCCGGCGGCGGACCTGCTTTTTCAGGGCGCGGCGGGTTGGGCCTCCGCCGCGCCCTTTTTTACCCTTTGAGCGCCATGGATCGAATCGTCGTACCGGTTGTGCGGATGGCGCACGCCGAGGGCCTGGACTTGGCCGCCTATGCCACTGAGCGCAGCGCCGGGCTGGACCTGCGCGCCGCCGTGCCCGAGGGCGCGCCGCTCGTGCTGGCGCCGGGCGCGTGGGCGCTCGTCCCGACGGGCCTGCAAATCGCTTTGCCCGAGGGCTACGAGGGGCAGGTGCGCCCGCGCAGCGGCCTCGCGCTCAAGCACGGCGTGACGGTGCTCAACGCTCCCGGCACCATCGACGCCGACTACCGGGGCGAGGTGGGCGTCGTGCTCATCAACCACGGCGCGGCGCCCTTCACCGTCCGGCGCGGCGAGCGCATTGCGCAGCTCGTCGTGGCGCGGCACAGCCAGATCGCCTGGCGCGAAGAAGCCGCCCTCGACGCGACGGCGCGCGGCGAAGGCGGCTTCGGGCACACCGGCGTCTAGGGGCGCCCCCTAGAAAGCAGGGTAGATGCGCAGCCACAGCGACGGGGCGTACCCCGCGCCTACGTCCTTGAGCGGAAACGCCAGTTCGAGGCGCGAGCCGCGGTCGTCGAAGCCGAGGCCGAAGCCTGCCGAGGGCAGCAGGTGGTCGGCGTCGAAGCGGTTGCTCACGCGGCTGTTCACCCACCCGGCATCGGCGAACAGGATAAGCTGCAAGTCGTCGTCGTCGTGGCCGAAAGGCGTGATGCCGCTATAGCTGAACTCGGCGTTGCCCAGCAGCATCCGCGTGCCGTAGAAGGCGTTCTGCGGCAGCCCGCGCACCGACCCGACGCCGCCGAGCGTGAAGCCCTTCTGGTACGGCGCGTCGCCCGAGACCGCGCCGCCGCGCAGCCGCAGCCCGAAGCTGCTCCGCGCCGAGAGCGGCAGGTAGGCGCGCCCGTCCACCTCGGTGCGCGTGAACGAGCCCACCCCGCCGAGCCCCTCGCCCGCCTCGACCTCGGCCCGCAGCGCCGCGCCGCGCGGCAGGTAGCTGAAGTCCTCGACGCGCCCGCCCTCGAAGGCGGCCACGACCGAGCGCAGCCGCCCCTCGTCGATGAGCGGGTTCGCCCGGAAGCCGCTGCCGCCGAAAAGCGACCAGGTGGTGGTTTTGCGCAAATTCCGGTAGTCGTCCGAGCGGTAGGCCAGGCTCAGATGCGCCGCCGGGGAGAGGCGCCCGACGCCGTAGAGCGTCCAGCCCTGCACCTCGTAGTAATCGAAAAAGTCGTTGCCGAAAAGGACGGCGGCCAGGCCGTTCTCCGTCCAGCTCGTTTTCCACTGGTCATGGGTGGCCGTGTTGCGGTGGTAGTTGCCGCCCACCTTGAGGCCGCGCGCCGTGAGGTCGGTCGGCGTGAGCAGCATTTCGGCCCCGGCCGTGTAGCGCACTTTTTCGAGCGCAAGGGCGTAGCTGAGCTGCCCTACCACCTCGAAACGGTCGAGTTCGCCGAAGCCGAGCGGGTCGAGGCCGATGCCGAGCGTCAGGCCCTCGACGCGGTTGTAGCGCCAGGCCGGCGGCGTCTCTACGGCCACGCGGCTGCGGTAGGGCCACCCCTCGCCGCCGCCGACGAAGGCGGCATGCCGCCCGCGCTCGCGCAGGCGCCGCCCGAGGCGGCCGCGCCCGGCGCTGTCGGCCGGGGCCCATGCCGGCGCCTCCAGCTCGGGGAACGCGTCCTCCGGCTCCGGGGGCGGCGCGTCGGCGGCGGCCAGCGCGTCGGCGATTTCGAGAGCGGCGCCCAGCTCGGCGGCGACGGCTTCCAGGCGCGCCTGCTGCGCCTCGTCGGAGAGGTCGGCGGCCGCCGCCTCCAGCAGCGCGGCGGCCGCGCGCAAGCGCGCCGCCAGGGCCGCCGCATCGGCGGCAGGAGCCTCGGCCGAGAGCGCCGGGGCAAACGCCAGGGGCGAGGCGGAGAGCATCAGCAGATCGAGGCGCATCGCGTCGAGGCGGGCGCCGAGGTGGTCGGCGCCGCGCCCCAGGGCGGCTTCCTGCAAAAGGACGTTGAGCGTGTGGAACACCGACCGCAGCGCCGCCGCTTCGCGGGGGTAGCCGACGGGGGCTTCGGGCTGCTGCGCGCGCGCCGGCGCGGCCAGCCCGAGCAGCAGAAGGGCAAGGAGAAGTCGTTTCATGCGAGGGGCGCGGAGGGGAGGTTGCGAGGATCTTTCGAGCATTACGCTTGGGGCCGCCCGAAGGTTACACGCGCGCCGCCCGGCTCAGCCGTATGGCGCGATCAGGCGGAGCCACTGCCGCCGCACCACCTCCGGGCTGAAGGCCGCCTCGAAGCGCGCGCGCGCCGCCGCCGACATGCGCCGCCGCAGGGCCGCGTCGGCGGCGAGGCGGCGCACCGCCTCGGCGATGGCCTGAGGCGCGGCGGGCGGCACGAAAAACGCCTCGGCGCCCTCGCGCACCATCTCCGGGATGCCGCCGTGCCGCGTCGTGATGACGGCCGCGCCTGCGCTGAGCGCCTCGATGATCGAAAGCGGCTGCGCCTCCCCGAGGCAGTAGGTCGGCAGCAGAAACACATCGGCCCACAGGTGCAGGCGCGCCACCTCGGCGCGCGCGGCGAGCGGGCCGTGATGCCGCACCACGCCCTCCAGGCCGTGGCGGCCCACGTAGGCGGCGAAGGCGGCTGCGTCCTCCGGCTGCGCCCACCGCCCGGCGAAGGCCGCCTCGACGGGCGCGCCCTCGGCGGCGAGCAGCCGCGCCGCTTCGAGCACGTCGGCATAGCCCTTCTCGGGCATCATGTTCGAGAGATAGAGCAGCCGCAGGGGGCGCCCGGCGCCGCCGTCCGCGCGCCGCGCCGCCACGTCGGCCGCCGCCGGGATCACGGCCTCGTCGATGGTGTTCGGGATGACCCACCGCTTGGCCTCCGGGATGTAGGGCGCGCACTCGGCGGAGAACCTCTCGCTCAGGAAGACGAACCCGGCCATGCGGCGGCACAGCGCGCGGGCCGTGGGTCGCGTGAGCGGGTGCGTGAACAGGTCCGGCAGGCCGTGCCGGTGCAGCACCGCAAACACCGGCTGCCCGGACCGGAACGCCGGGAGCGTAAGCGCCAGGTCGCGCCAGTGGCCGAGCGGCGCCGGCGAGACGGCCGGCCAGAGCACAGGAGCCTCGGGGGCCTCGGCGAGCGCCCGCCGCAGGCGCGGCAGCAGACGGGCGTAGTGCGCCATACGGTCCCACCGGAACTCGACGCGCGTCTGGACGAAGCCCACCTCCGGCATGGCCGTCGAGGCGGTCAGCACACGGCGGTCGGCGGAGAGCAGCTCCGCCAGGCGGCGGGTGGCGAGCGTCTGCCCGTCGAGGGGCGGCGGGAAGCGCCCGACGATATGCACGCTTTTCATAGGGGAAAAGGTTGGCGTCAGTCGGGGACGCTGTGGAACGAGCGCACCTCGCGGGTGAGCAGGCGCAGCGCCCCGAGCGCGGCGGCGCCGGCAAGGCGCAGCCCGGCCGAGCGCCGGCGGCGCCCGAGCGCGGCGGCGGCCTCCAGCCCGGCGGCGTACGTCTCCGGCGACCACGCCGCGATGATCTCCTGCGAGCGGGCGCCCATGCGCGCGGCATGCGCCGGGTCCTCGGCGACGGCGCCGAGCAAGCCTGCGAGCGCCTCCACGGCGTCGGGGTCGAAGACGTAGCCGTTTTCGCCCGGCCGCACGAGGTCGGGGGCGCACCCGGCGCGCGCCGAGACGAGCACCGGCAGCCCGGCGGCCATGGCCTCGTTGACGACGAGGCCCCACGTATCCTTGTGCGTCGGGTGGACGAGCGCGCCGGCCAGGCCGTAGTAGGCCGGCAAGTCGTCGATCTGCCGAAAGCCCGCCAGCGTCACCCCGCCGATGCCCTCGCGCGCGAGGAGCGCCTCCAGCTCGGGGCGCTGCGGCCCGTCGCCGACGCACACGAGCGGCCAGGGGTCGGCGGCCGTCTGCCGGTAGCGCCCGTAGGCGCGCAGCAGCGCAGGCAGGTTCTTGAGCGGCAAGAGGCGGTTTACCGTGAGGAAGAACGGGCCGCCCTGCTCCAGGCCGGGCAGCGCCCGCCACGCTTCGGGGCGGCGGCGCGCCTCGGCGGCGGCGCGGGCGAAGTAGGCATTATCGACGGCGTTGGAACCCGTCACGATGCGTTCCTCGGGGAAGCCGAGTTGCAGAAAGTACGCCTTCTGCGGCGCGCCCGCCAGAAACGCCGCGTCGAACTGGTTGACGATAACCCCTTTGATGCGCTCGCGCCACGCCGTGCGCGGGGCGTCGTCGGCCTTGCTGTCGGTGGCGACAATCGCCATGCGACCCCGGCGCAAACACCACGCCAGCGCCGCGCGGGCGTCCGGAAAGGCGTAGCTGTTGATGACGACCCCATCGGGGCGCAGCTCGTCCAGGGCGCGGCGCATGCCCTCGTGGATGGCGCGGGGCGCCAGGTCGTCGAAGCGGCGGCCGGGGAAGATTTGCACCCGCCGCAAGGCGCCCTGCGCCGGAGCCTCGGTGCGCCAGGCATAGGTGGCGTCCTCAGAGGCCGTCTCCAGGCCGATCACCTCGCCGCCCCTACGGGCGAAATGCGCGGCGGCGGCGTGCAGCCGCGCCAGGTGGTAGGGTCCGAACCGGGGAAACTGAATGCAGATGCGCATGCGACAAGGCGTTAGCGGCGGCAAGATACTACCGAGGCCCCGGCGGCGAGCGCCGCGCGGCGGCCTTCCGCAGGATCTCCTCGAAACGGTCGGCGATGCGCTCGGCGTCGAAGGCCGCCTCGGCGTAGCGGCGCGCCCGGCGGCCGCAGGCTTCGCGGCGCGCGGGGTCGTCCATCAGCGCCCGCGCCGCCGCCGTGAACCCTGCGGCGTCGGTGGGCGAGACCGCCGCGCCGGCCTCCGCCGCCGCGACGATGCGGGCCGCGAGGTTGCCGGAGGGCACCCCGAGCAGCAGCGCCCGCCCGGCGCACAAGTACGAGAGCACCTTCGAGGGCACACTGAACTCGGACGCCTCGGGCTCCAGGATGCTCACGAGCACGTCGGCCGAGGCGAGCACGTCGGGCAAGCGCTCCGGCGGCTGAAACGGCAGCACGACAAGGTTTGCCAGGCGCTCCCGCTCGCGGGCGGCGCGCAGGTAGTCGGCCCCCAGCCCCTGCGAGGCCGCCGCCACGCGCACGTCGGGCGCATGGGCGCAGGCCCGGGCCAGGGCGACCAGCAGCTCCGGGTTGTGCTTCATCCCGAGGGTGCCGGCGTACAGAAAGACGCGCCGCCCTGCCAGCCCGTGCGCGGCGGCCCACGGGTTGTCGCGCGGGCGCAGCGGCAAATCGGCCAGGGGCGCCCAGTTCTCCACGATGTCGCGGCGCTCCGGGGCGACGCCGCAGGCGTCGAGGAAGGGCGTGAAGTCCGGCGTGATGGCGACGACGTGGTCGCTCCGGCCGAGCAAGACGCGCTCGCGGCGGCGGTAGTACGCCCCCACCGCCGCCCCGACGAGCGGCAGCTTGCGGCGCAGGATGCGGTCCGTCGCTACGCCGATCAGGTCCTGCACCCAGAACACGAACGGGATGCCGCGCGCCCGGCACGCCTGCCAGAGCCGCTGCTGCGCGTCGAGCGGCGTGTTGGCCGAAAGCACGACCTCCGGGGCGAAGGCGGCGGCCTCGGCGGCGATGCGTTTGCCATAGGCGTTCTCGCCCTGCCAGCGGGCGTAGTAGGCGGACTTGTCGAGCGGGCGGGGCAGCGCGATCCGGGCGAACGAGAGGCCGGG
Source organism: uncultured Rhodothermaceae bacterium (assembly GCA_965363675.1). Lineage (GTDB taxonomy): Bacteria > Bacteroidota > Rhodothermia > Rhodothermales > DASSAV01 > CBDTTW01. Next base: position 2,905 of record CBDTTW010000095.1, on the reverse strand, counting down.
GGCGTCGTCCGGGCGGCGCTCCAGAGCGGCCTGCGGGGTCGTCGGGAGGGAGCCGCAAAAAGCGTGTCGCACCGTGTGGCCGCGCGCGGCGAGGGTGCGGCTGAGCGCGGCCGGGAAGGCGTAGCCGCCGAAGTCGTTGACGAGGATGCGCATGGGCTACTCCGGAAGCGGGACGCCCGCCCCGTGCAGCAAGGCGGCGGCGAAGGCGTCGGCGTCGTGGGCGCGGGCGAAGGCGCGGGCGTCCTCGGGCGAGAACGGCGCCGCCTCGGGGGCGCGCGTGAAGGCCGCCAGCGCTTCGGCGATGGCTTCGGGGCGGCTGCTGTCCACGGCGTAGCCCAGCCGCCGCCGCCGGATGTGCTCGCCGACGAGGCCGGTATCGCCGCCGAGCACGGGCTTGCCCCACCCGGCGGCCCGCACCAGCACCCCGCTCGACCCGACGTGCCCCCGGTAGGGCAGCAGCACCAGGTCCGAGGCCCCGATCCACGCGTCAATGGCCTCCTCGGGCACGTACGCGTCGTGCAGCACGATGGCCGTCTCGGTCGTGCGGCGGGCTTCGGCGGCGGCGGCGTGCACCTCGGCGCGCGCGCCCTCGGCCACGGCCCCCACGAGCGCAAGGGTCCAGAGGCGCTGCGTCTCCGGCGCGAGCCGCCCGAACGCGGCGACGGCCTCCAGGACGCCCTTGCGGTGGTCGAGCGCGCCGAACATCAGGGCGATCTTGCGGCCCGGCGGGGCCCCCCAGGCTGCCCGGTCGAGCGGCGGCGGCGGCCCTTCGGGCAGCGGCACGCCGTCCGGCAGCGCCGTGATGCGCACGCGCCGGGGCGCGAGGCGCCGCACCCTCGGCGCGGCGTACGGGTCGAGGCAAAAAAGCGTGTCGAAGGCGGGGTTGCGCAGCGCCGCCGCCAGCACGATTTGCTTGCGCACGTTCAGCAGGCGCGTCCTCAGCCCCCCCCGCGCGTCGCCGAAGCCGGGGTAGTGGAACGACGGACGGAAGTAGATGCCCGAGAGGCGGCAGCCCAGCCCGCGCAGATCCATTCCGAGCGAGAGCTGCCCGTGGTCGAAGTACATCAGGATGCACGCGTCGGGGCGGTGCTCGGCCGCGTAGCGGCGCAGCGCGCGCCCGTGCGCGCGGTCGTTGGCGTAGAGCCGCCGCAGGCCGCCCGGCGCGGCGAGGGGCGCCGCCCCGTCTGCGACGACGAGCCGCAGCCCCGCCGCCCGGTGGGCCTCCACGTAGGCGCACACGTCCGGATGCATCGCCGTGAAGCGCTCCGTCACGACCACGTCGAGGCGCCCGGCGAGGCCGCGCCGCACCCAGTACGCGCAGGCCATGCGCAGGTAATGCGGGTGGTGGCCGCCGTGGTACAGGTCGAAAAGCGCCAGATGCATGTTTACCCCGCCTCAGAGGGGGCCGTGCGGCCCGGCAGCACGCGCAAAACCCATTCCTGAAGGCGGCTCCGCATCGGGTGGCGCCAGGCCGGCGCGGCCGCCAGGGCCGCGTACGCCCCCGTCGCCGCCAGCATCCGCGCCGCAAGCCCGGCCTCGGCGGGCAAAAGCTGCTGCGCCCCGAGCGCCGCCGCCGCCCCGCCGAGCGCCGCCGCCGCCAGGCGCAGCGTCTCGGCCGCCACGAGTTCGCCCCAGCGGATGCCGTGGATGCGCTGGTACGCCAGGCTTACCGTGAGCGCTCCCGCCGCCACCGCCGCGCCGTAGGCCGCCGCCACGCCCACCCCCCCGAACATCCGCCCGAGGACAAAGCCGAGCGTCAGGTTCAGCCCCGTCACCACGACATGGTCGATCACGTTCCATTTCAGATGGCCCGTGCCCATGTTGGCGAAGTAGGCCGGGTTGCCGAGGATGTTGGCGAACCAGGCCGGCAGCAGCAGACACGCGAACAGCACGAACCGCTCGGAGCGCGCCTCCAGCATCCGCGAGAAAAGCGGGGTCAGCAGCATCAAGAGCGGCAAAAGCGAAACCGTCAGGAACAGGATGAGCTGGTACGACTTCCGGTACACCTCCCGGATCCGAAGCGGGTCGCGCTCCTGAAGGTCGGAGATGGCCGGCACGATGGCCGTGTGGGCCGCCGCCACGAGCGAGCGCAGTTGCAGGGCCAGCTTGTTGGCCGTGTCGAAGTAGCCCGCATCGGCCACGCCGCCGAACTTGGAGAGCAGCCCCTTCGCCACGGGGTCGAACAGCATCTGAAGGATCGAGGTGGCCTGAAAGTTCAGGTTGTACGAAAGCATGTCGCGGAAGACGGCGCCGCTCCAGCGGTGCGGCGCCCACGGCAGCTCGGGCAGCAGCCGCCGCAGCACGAGCCAGCACCCGAGCGTCAGCAGCAGCGCCTGGAGGAGCTGCGCCCAGGCCAGCCCGAGCAGCCCGTGCGCCGGCACGAGCAGCACCGTGAACGCGTAGTACGCCGCCGACGAAATCATGGTCAGCACCCCGCGCAAGTCGATCCGGTGGAAGCCGTCGAGGCACGATTGCAGCACGCCCGCCAGCGAGGCCACCCAGAACGATACGAGCGCGTAGGGCAAGAGCGCGAGCGCATCCGGGATGCGGGCCGCCGGCTCGATGATGCGCGGGAGCGCGTAGCGCAAAGCCGGGTACATGGCCGCCAGCACGAGCGTGATGAGCGCCGCCACCGAAAACACGCCCGTCTGCACGACCGCCGCCGCCTCCCGGCGCTCGCCGCGCGCCAGGTGCTTCGAGACGTAGCGCACGGCGCTGCCCGACATGCCCAGGTTGCCGATGTGACTCAGCGAAGCCGAGGCCAGCACGACCGACCACACGCCGACGCCCTCGGCCCCGATGCGCGCGTACAGGTAGCGGTAGAGCAGCAGAAACATCACGCCGTTCACGACGACCTGCACCACGGACACGGCGGCGTTGACGAGCACCCGGCGCTTTTCCATCA
>CBDTTW010000094.1:0-11663 GCA_965363675.1 uncultured Rhodothermaceae bacterium | reverse complement strand
TCGTGCAGGTCATCAACGACATCGCCGACCAGACGAACCTGCTGGCGCTCAACGCGGCCATTGAGGCCGCCCGCGCCGGCGAGCAGGGGCGCGGCTTTGCCGTCGTCGCCGACGAGGTGCGCAAGCTGGCCGAGCGCACGGCCGGGGCCACCAAAGAGATCGCCGGCATGATCCGGGGCATCCAGCAGGAGACCGGGGCGGCGGTGGCGGCGATGCAGCAGGGCAGCCGCGAGGTGCAGGAGGGCATCGCCCTGGCCGACGACGCCGGCGCCGCGCTTCAGGCGCTGCTCGTCGGGGCGCACGCCACCGCCGACCATATCGCCCAGATCGCAGCGGCCACCGAGGAGCAGAGCGGCACGAGCGAGCAGATCGCGCGCGGCGCCGACAACATCTCGAACGTTACGCACGAGTGCGCCGCCGGCATCACGCAAATCTCGCGCTCCGTCGAGGACCTGACGCGCATGGCCGAGGATTTGCGCGGCCTGATCGACCGCTTCCAGACGGAGGCCCCGGCCGCGCCCGCCGCCTACGCGCCGCCGCCCGCCGCCCGGCCCCAGGCTTCGCGCCCGGCGCCCGCCGCGCCGCACACCGGCCGCCGCTTTGCCGCCCAGGCTTCCGGGGGCCGCGTCCCCGCCCGCCGCGCCTGAGCCGCCCGCAGCCCTGCAAAAGGCGCGGCCGGGGACTTGCGTAAAGCCCCCGGCCGCGCTACCCTGTCGGGGCTGTTTCACTTGCGCCCCCCGCCGCCATGACGCCGCCCGCCGCCCTGCCCTACCTTGCCGAAATGGCCCGCTACCGGGGCTTGATCGAGAAAACCCTGGCCCAACTGCCGGACGAACGCCTCAACGAGATCCCGGCCGCCGAGGCCAACTCGGTCGCCATGCTCATCCGCCACCTCTCGGGCAACCTGCGCTCGCGCTTCACCGACTTCCTGACGACCGACGGCGAAAAGCCCTGGCGCGCCCGCGACGCGGAGTTTGAAACGGGCCCTTACACCCGCGCCGCACTCGAAGCGATGTGGGCCGAGGCATGGGGCGTCGTGGAGGCGGCGCTCGGCGGCCTCACGTCCGAGGACGCAGGCCGCACCGTCCGCATCCGCGGCGAAGCTTTGCGCCTCGACGAGGCGCTCGCCCGCGCCCTGGCGCACCTCGCCTACCATGCCGGGCAGATCGTACTGCTCGGGCGCATGGCGCAGCAGGAGCGCTGGCAGTGGCTCAGCATCCCGAAGAGCGCCTGAGCCGCGCGCCGCAGAAGGTCGTGCGGCTCAGGGGCGCCGGGGTTACATCGGCGCCACGTCGAAGCGGCGGCGGGCCAGCGTCGCGGCGTCCTCGGTGGCCGTGTTGAACGGCCGCAGGCGGAAGCTGTAGCGGTACGCAGGCGCCAGCAGGCGGTACGGGTCGTGCGTCTGCGCGCCCCACGAGTTATCCCCCCCGACGCCCATCTGCCGGAAGTCCAGGTTTACCGAAGTCAGGTCGCGCGGCAGGACATCCGTGACGTGCCGGTTCTTCGCCTCGTCGCGCTCCTTGAAGCCCGCTTCCGGCGTCTCGAAGTCCTCCAGCACGTTGTGGTGCGCGCTCACGCTCAGCAACGGCGTCCCCACGGCCAGCAGCCCGATGCCGTCGCGGCTCGTGAGCGCCAGCCACCGCACATCCGTCCGGTTGCCGTTTTCCTGCGGGCGGATGTAGGGCACGTACTGGTTCGCCACAGTGTCCGCATAAAGCCCCACGTCGGCCGACTGGAGGCGGTCCTGGTAGTTCTCGTGCGGCCCGCGCCCCAGCCACGTCATCCGGTCGAAGGCGCGCGGCAGGCGCAGGTTCATCCCGATACGCGGCACCTCGGGCAGCTTCTCCGAACGCTTCTCGAAGCGCACGTCCACGAGCACGTCGCCCGAGCCGAGCACGGTGTAGGCCGTTTCGTAGTCGGCCACGGGCGCCTGCTTCTCGTCGTGCAGCACCGAGGCAAACGTCACCCGGACAGCTCCGGCGGCCAGGCGCTCTACCCGGGGCGCGTCCGTCCGGCGCCGCTCGGGCGCGCGCCGCCAGACCTGCGCCCGCCACGGCAGGCGGTTGCCCCAGTCGTTGTCGGTCGCCGCGCGCCAGAAGTTGGGCCTCAGGCCCTGTTGCAGCAGCTCCCGGCCCTGGTACACGAGCGAGGCCAATCCCCCGGCCTCCCGGTCGAAGCCCGCCGCGAAGTCCGGACCGCTGATGCGCACCGTCCCACCCGCCTCCTCGACCTGCACGGCCGGAAGCCCCCCGAGCGCCACGACCGGCGCGGCCTCGCCCTGCCCGAGGGCGAACTGCGCCCGGGCGACCACATGCCCCGCCGGGGCCATGCCCTGGGCCGCCTTGCGCGCGAACTGCACGTTCAGGAAGTACTCGCGCCCCGGCTGCATCGCCGGAGGCGCGTACGGCAGCGCCACGGCGGCCGTAGTGTGCGGCGCGCCCTTCAGCCCCTCCGCCACGCCCGACTGAATCGCCTTGCCGTCCTCGGTGATTGTCCACCGCAGCACGAAGGCGTCCAGGTCGGTAAAGTCGTAGCCGTTGTGCACGCGCAGGCGGCCCGTCGCCAGGTCCTCCGGCTCGGCCGTCAGGTGCTGGTACACCCGGGCGACTTCGTAGAGCGCCGGGTGCGGGCTGCGGTCCGACCCGACGAGGCCGTTGGCGCAGAAGTTGCCGTCGCTCGGCGTGCCCGGGGGGCCGTAGTCGCCGCCGTAGGCCCAGTAGCGGCGTCCGTCCGGCGTCGTCTCCAACAGGCCCTGGTCCACCCAGTCCCACACGAAGCCGCCCTGAAGCACAGGGTATTTTTTGATCACGTCCCAATACTCCTTCATGTTGCCCGAACTGTTGCCCATCGCGTGGGCGTACTCGCACAGGATGAGCGGGCGGTCCGGGTTGGACTGCGCGTACTTCTCCAGGTCCCACGGCCGCGCGTACATCGGCACGACGATATCGGTGTGGCGCTCCAGCACGTTTGTCAGGCCCTCGGTATAGCCCTCGTACTGCACCGGCCGCGCCGCCCGGTCGCGCGCCTTGATCCAGCGGTAATCGGCCAGCATGTTCCGCCCGTCGCCGGACTCGTTGCCGAGCGACCAGATGATGACCGACGGGTGGTTCTTGTCGCGCTCGACCATGTTCTGCGTCCGGTCGAGGTGCATCGGCCCCCACTCGGGCTTGTCGGCCAGCGTCTTGTCCTTGTCGTACCCTATGCCGTGGCTCTCGATGTTGGCCTCGTCCACGAGGTAGAGGCCGTACTCGTCGGCCAGCTCGTACCAGCGCTCGGGCTGCGGGTAGTGCGAGGTGCGCACGGCGTTGATGTTGTGCTGCTGCATGAGCGCGATGTCCTGCCGCATGACGGCCTCGCCCACGACGTGCCCGGTCTGCTGGTCGTGCTCGTGCAGATTGACGCCCTTGAGGTACACCGGCATCCCGTTCACGTGGAGCTGCGCATTTTTGATCTCGACCTCGCGGAAGCCCACGCGCGCCCCAATAGCCTCGACGACCGCGCCGGAGGGGTCGCGGAGCGAGATCACCAGGTCGTAGAGCGCCGGCGACTCGGCCGACCAGGGCCGCACCCCCTCGATCTGCCGCTCGAAACGTACGGACGCCGTGTCGGCGCCTACCGCAACGGGTTTGGCTTCCTCGGCCACGAGGCGCGCGCCGTCGTGGAGCGCATAGGCGACGGTGTAGCGGCCCGCCCGGCCGCCGAGACTCCGCACGTCCACCGCCAGGTCGAGCGCGCCGTCCTTGTAGCCGCCCGTAAGCCCTGTCCGGGCGAAGAAGTCGCGGATGTGCACCTTCGGAATCGCCACGAGCTTTACGTCGCGCTGGATGCCCGAGAGGCGCCAGAAGTCCTGGTCCTCCAAGTAGCTCGCATCGCTCCAGCGGTAGACCTGCACGGCCACCGTGTTTTCGCCCGGGCGCAGCAGCGGCGTGATGCGGAACTCGGCGGGCGTCTTGCTGTCCTCGCTGTAGCCCACGGCGACGCCGTTGACCCACACGTACATTGCCGACGAGACGGCGTCGAAACGCAGCAGCACCTCGCGCCCCTGCCACGCCTCGGGCACGGTGAACGTGCGCCGGTACGAGCCCACCGGGTTGTTATCCTCCGGGATGAACGGCGGGTTCGGGTTCTTCGGCGCCCACGGATACTTGATGTTGGTATAAATGGCAACCCCGTAGCCCTCGCGCTCCCAGTTGGAGGGCACGGGGATTTCCTTCCACGCGCTCACGTCGTAATCGGCGCGGTAGAAGTCGCGCGGCCGGTCGGCGGGCTTGGGAACCCAGTGGAACTTCCACGCGCCGTTGAGGCTCTGGACGAACGGCGAGGCCGCCCCGTCGTTGCGGTGCGCGCGCGCCTCGGCCTCGGTGGCGAACGGCGTAAAGCCGGCCCGCGCGGGCTCCTTGCCCACGCGAAACACGGCCAGGTCCTGCCAGTAGGGCGTCGGCGCGTCGAACGCCACGGGCGGCAGCGGCGCCGGAGACTCGGCCGTGCGCGAGGCGGCGCTGCACCCGGCCAGGAGCAGCGGCAAAATCAGGGCGGCGGCCGGCAGCAGACGGCGGGAAAAACGAGTCAGGCGGAAAGCATGCATGGGCATCGGGGGAAGGCGCAGAGCGCTTGAATGCAGCCGGGGCGGCCCCGCAGGGCGCGGCCTCAGGAACGACCGCATTATAAAGCACTTGCCCTTGCCGCGAAACGCGCCGCCGCCGGAAGCCCTTCATTTTCGCGGAAGATTCGGCATCGCCCCCCCGAAACGGCGCGCGCCGGCCGCCCACGCAGGCGACCGGCGCGCCGCGCCGGAACCGGGAGCCGCGCCTACCGCCGCCGGCGCCCCGCCAGCGCAATGCCCACCCCGAGCGCCAGCGCCCCCAGCACCGCCGCCGCCGGGTGCAGCGCCGCCTGCGTGTACAGGCTCGACTTCATGACGTGGCCCGAGTACGCGCCGCGCACCCGCGCCCCGTCGGCGATGGGGGCGTGCAAAATGCCCGCGCCGTCGCCCGAAGGCTCGTCGCGGCGCTGCTGCCCGTACATCACGTTTTCCATGAACTTATCCATTACCCGGGGCATCAGGGCGCCCATCCCCGAGAGCATCTTGCCCGCGCCGCCCACCGTGATGTCGCGCACCGGCTTCTCGGCGCACGCGCACACGGCCCGCGCCACCACCTCGGGCGCGTAGATCGGCGGCGGCACCGTGGGCGCCTTGTCCATGTAGTTGCGCGCGTGCTCCGGGAACGGCGAGGCGATGCTCGTCGGCTTGACGAGCGTCACCGAGATCGGCAGCTCGTCGCGCTCGATCTCCATGCGCAGCGCATCCGTAAACCCTTTTACGGCGTGCTTGGTGGCGCTGTAGTGCCCCTGAATCAGGATCGCGCGGTCCGAAAGCACGCTGCCGATGTTGATGAGGGCTCCGCCGCGCGCGCGCAGGTGTTCGACGGCCGTGAGCGAGCCGTTTACCACCCCCCAGTAGTTCGTGTCGAACAGGCGGCGGGCGTCCTCCTCCGTGATTTCCCACATGCGGCCGTAGATGCTCGTGCCGGCGTTGTTGACCCACGTATCGACGCCTCCGAAGCGCTCGGCGGCGAAAGCCGCCGCCGCCTGAAGCGCCGCCCGGTCCGCCACGTCGGCGACGAAGAACTCCGCCTGCCCCCCGGCCTCCCGGATCTGCGCGACCGCGTCGGCCAGGTCCTGCTCCTCGCGTGAGATCAGCAGCACGCGCGCGCCGGCGGCGGCCAGCGCCTTCGCCGTCGCCAGCCCGATGCCCGACGAGGCCCCCGTGACGACGGCCGTCTGCTCGGCCAGCGGTTTGAGATGCACTTTCATCACTTTTACTCCGCGTTAAATGAATTCTTATGGAGCGGCCGCCCGCCGCGCCGCCGTGGCCCGGCTGCGGGCCGGCGCGCGCCCGCAAGCGCCCGACTCAAGTGCATACGCGCGAACGGTTTACCGGGTCGCCCTGAGCGCGCTTGGTGACACGAGCGTTACCGCCTGCCCCTGGCGCCCTCGCCGCCCGTCTGCGCCGGGGACCGTTGCGGATCTGCAACTCAAAGCGTATCTATCTCTGGTAGGCCATGTGCGCCCGCCCGCCTGCGGTCCCGCCCTGCGGGCTAACCCTCCCCTGCCGTGAACGACGACAAGCTGACCGATCATCTACTGCGCCAGTTCGGGCTGGAGGAGCAAGGCGCCGATCCGGAGATCGACCGCATCACCCGGATGGCCGCGCGCCTGTTCCGCGTCGGGCTGGCCGCCGTCGTGTTCAAGTCGGGCGGGCGGCACTGGCTCAAGTCCGTCCACGGCGACGCAGGGATTCAGCCGGGCCTGCTCGACTATACCTGCGACTGCGCCGCCTTCAACGCGGGGCGCATTGTCGTGGCGGGGCCCGGCTGCGCCGGCGCCCTCCCGAACTGCCCTCTCGTGAAGGCCATGCATCCCGTCGGCTTCTACGCCGGCGTGCCCCTGCGCCTCTCGCTCGGCATCCCCATCGGCACGCTTTGCATCGCCGACGCCGCCGAGCGCGACTTCAGCCCGAACGACTACCAGACCCTGGAGGACTTCGGGCATCTCGTCGTCTCGGCGCTCGAATTGCAGCGGCGCGCGGACATGCAGCGGCAGTTCTTCCAGAGCAGCCCCGTGCCTGTCGTCCTGCACTACGACAACCGCATCCTGGAGATGAACGCCGCCGCCGAAGCGCTCCTCGGCATGCCGCTCGAACAGGCGCGGCGCGTTCCGCTCTCCGACATGGTGCATCCGGAGTCGTGGCCGGCCTTTAAGGCCGCCGCCGAGGACCTGGAGGCCAGCACGGTCACCGACGCTCTCCTGACGCCGCCCGGCGGCCCGGAGCTGTACGTCGAGTGCCTGAGCAGCCTCATGGTCACGCACGACCGCGTCGCCACGGCCACCATGATGCGCGACCACACCGCCCGCGTTCTGGCCGAGCGCGAAGTGCGCCTGCGCACGCAGCAGCTCGAACTGGCTTTGCAGGCCGCGCGCATGGGCGTCTGGCAGCGCACCTTCGACCCCGACGCCCTGCACTGGTCCGACGAGGTGTACGCGCTGTGCGGCCTCGACCGCCGGAGCTTCACCCCGTCGCTCGAAGGCATCCTCGGCATCACCCACCCCGACGACGTGGCGGGCTACCTGGCCGGCATCCGCCACGCCGAGGCCACCGGCGCCTCCTACAAGTTCGAGTCGCGCATCCTGCTGCCCGGCGGCGGCGTCCGCTGGATCGAGACCTCGGGCAGCCTCGTCCACGGCGAGGACGGCGCGCCCGCCTACGCCATCGGCGTCGTGACCGACGTGACGTGGCGCCACGACGCCCAGGCCGAGCGCGAGCAGCTCTTCCGCAAGCTCTCCGCCGAACGCAAGCGCCTCGAAACCATCGTCCACAGCTCCAGCGCGTTCATGGCGATCCTGGAGGGACCCGAGCGGCGCTTCGCAACGGCCAACCCGGCCTACGAGCGCCTTTTTCAGCGCGACGTAGTCGGCAAAACGCTCGAAGAAGCTTACCCCGAACTCAAAGGCGACGCGCACGCCGCGCTGCTCGAATCCGTGTACCGCACCGGCGAGCGGTGGTCCGGCGCCCAGGTCCCCATTCGTTTCCGCCCGGAGGAAAGCGCCCCGGCGCTCTACATCGACCTCGTGTACCAGCCCCTCACCGACGAAGAGGGGAAGGTCTCCGGTCTGATGATCCAGGGGTGGGACGTCACCGGCCAGGTCGAGGCGCGCGAACGGCTCGAACAAGCCCTGCTCGAACAGCAGCGCATCCTCGACCGCTCCAACGACCTGATCTGCACGTTCGGCCCCGATCTGCGCTTCCAGACGGCGAACCGGGCCGGCTTCTCCATCCTCGGCTACCCTCCGGAGGAGCTTGTCGGCCGCAGCGTAATTACGCTGGTGCACCCCGAAGACCAGGAGGCGGTGCTGGCGCGCGCGCGGGACATTGTGCGCGCGCGCCCCGACGTGACCGTGGAAACCGCCCGCTTCCTGCGCCGCACCGGCGAGACGGTATACCTCGAATGGTCGGGCGTCTTCATCGGCGAAACCGCCAACATCTTTGCCATCGGCCGCGACGTAACCCGGCAGCACCTGGCCGAGATGGAGCTGCGCCGCAGCGCCGCCCGCTGGCGCAGCCTCATCGACGCCGCCTCCGACGCCATCCTCGTCTCGGACCTCCGCGACGATCTGCGCTTCACCGAGGCCAACCAGAGCGCCTGCGAGATGCTCGGCTATACGCGCGAGGAACTGCTCGCCCTGCGCCCGAAGGACATCGCGGCCATAAAACCGGAAACCGACGAGACCCATATCATTCCCAAAGTCGAGGAAATGCTTGTCGGCGGGGCCGCCCGCTTCGAGCACACGTTCTACCGCAAGGACGGCAGCGCGTTCGTCTTCGACCTTACCCTCACCCGCATCAGCGACGAGCTGGTCCTCGGCGTGGGCCGCGACAACACGGCGCGCAAGCGCTACGAGCAAGAGCTGATCGCCGCCCGCGACCGCGCCGAAGAGCTGAACCGCCTCAAATCGGCGTTCCTGGCGAACATGAGCCACGAGATCCGCACCCCGCTCACGGCCATCATCGGCTTTTCGGAAGTGCTGCTCGAAGAAATCGCCGACGAGTCGCGCGCCCTCGTCGAACTGGTCATGTCGGGCGGGCGGCGCCTCATGGAAACGCTCAACTCGGTGCTGGACCTCGCCCAGCTCGAAGGGCGCTCGCTCCGCCTGCACCTCGATCTCGTAGACGTCCGGCAAATCGTGGCGGACGTGGCCGACCTCTACCGCCCCCGCGCCGAGAAAAAGCGCCTCGCCCTGACCCTGGAGGCCCCCGGCCCCGTCATGGCCGAGCTGGACGCGGCGGCGCTGAGCCGGATCGCTTCAAACCTTATCTCCAACGCCGTCAAGTTCACCCGCGCGGGCGCCGTCACGGTGCGTGTAGCCCGCGAAGGGGCCTACGCCGTGCTCACCGTCGCCGATACCGGCGTCGGCATTGCGCCCGAATTCCTGCCGCGCCTGTTCAACGAGTTCCAGCAGGAGTCAACCGGCATGGCCCGCGAGTTCGAGGGCAGCGGTCTCGGGCTGACCATCACGCGCCGCCTCGTCGAGCTGATGAACGGCGCGATCACCGTCGAGAGCGAAAAAGGGCAGGGCGCCACGTTCACCGTCCGTTTTCTCGCCTCCGACCAGGCGCTGCCCGAGATGGACGCCCTCGGGGCGGCCCCCTCCGAGGATGCGCCGACCGCCGCCGCCGTGCTCGTCGTGGACGACGACCCCAACGCCCGGATGCTCGTCCGGCACATGCTGGAACCCCAGTACACCGTCCTCGACTGCGCCACGCTCGACGCCTTCCGGGCCGCCGTCGCCGCCCACCGCTTTGCCGTGGTGCTCGTGGACATCAACCTCGGCGGCGACGTGACCGGGGCCCACATCCTGGCCGCGCTCCGCGCCGACCCGCGCCACGCCGCCGCCCCCGTGCTGGCCTTCACGGCCAACGCGCTCCCCGGCGACGAGCAGCGCTTCCGTGACGCCGGCTTCGACGGCTACCTCAGCAAGCCGTTCACCCGCGAGCAGCTCGCGCGCGCCGTCGGGCAGGCCCTCAGCGCCGCCCCGTAACCGGAGCCCGCAAGGCGCATGTTATGCTTGCTTTAACAAACCGCCGCCGCCCTGCCGCCGCCGGTGGAGCGCCGTAGCTTGGCGCAATTCCCCACCGCTCCGCTTCGCCATGCAACTCCAACAGATCGATTTGGCCTCGTTCGAGGAGCTTCTTGCTTTCGCCGTCCAGCACGAGCTTATCAGCGGGCTGCACGCACGCGACGCCCGGCTCGTCTCGAAAGAAGGGTATAAACAGATCGAGCTCAGCGGAGAGGTGGCGCTGGATTTCCTGCGGCGCATCGTGGGGTGCTTCCTCGCGGGCCTGCACGAGGCCGACCGCGCGCGCCGGACCAGAGAGACCGTTCCGGATCGTTAGCGACCGCCTAAAAGCCGACGCCCGCCTGGCTGCATATCGCCCGGAGAAAGGGGCCGAGGGCTTCCGCACGCAGCACGAACACGACGCCCTGATGCTCGACGCGCCAGCGCCCGTCCGGGGCCTGCTCGCAGCCCTGCACCAGGCCCCGCGAGAGGCACTGGTGAAGCAAAACGTCGGCGGAAGCATTCGTGTTCATAAAATCAATAACACAGAGGTATAACGCGGGGGTTATAATACGTCACTCGTAAGGGCTTACGGCGTTCCGGGGCGGGAATTCATCCCTGTTTCGCGCGCGGCGGGCGGCGGCGGCGCGCGCGGAGCGGCGCTATATTGCCTTATTTCCCTTCGCCGACCGCCCCGACGTATGCGCCGCCCTCTCGCGCGCCTGGCCTTGATGCTGCTGCTGGCCGCCGCCCATCCCGCCGCCGCGCAGGTCATCCTCCAGGGCCTCGTCCGCGACGCCGCCACCGGCCTGCCCCTGGCGCGCGCCTACGTCGGCGGCGAAGGCGTCGTGGCCGCCGTCACGAACGCCGAGGGGCGGTTCGTGCTTCAGGCGCCGCGTCTGCCCGTGACGCTCCAGGTGCGCTATCTCGGCTACCGCCAGGCCGCCGTAGAGGTGCGCGCGGCCGATCCGCCGCTCGACATTGCCCTTGCGCCCGCCGTGCTCGAACTGGGCGAGATCGTCGTCGAGGGCGACGAGGTGGCCGAAGGGCTCATGCGCAAGGTGATCGCCGCCCAGCAGCGCCGCCGCGCCGGGCTGGGCGCCTACACGGCGCGCGGCTACGCCCGCATCCGCCTCGAACGCGACGGCGCCATCCAGAGCATCGCCGAGTCGGCCTACGACGTGTACTGGCGCCGCGCGGGCGGCTACCGCGAAGTCATCCGCTCCGAGCGCGCCACGAGCGACCTCCACCGCGCCCTGCCCCTGAACACCGCCCGCATCGCCCCCGACTTCACCGACGACGTGGTCGAGATCGGCGGCCTCGAACTGATCGGGCCGACGCACCCCGACGCCCTCGACCGCTACCACTTCTCCATCGCCTCGCGCCGCGTCCTCGAAGGGCGCCGCCTCTACGAGCTGTTCGTCTCGCCCGCCGACGCCCTCCACCCGACGCTCATCGGCTCCATCACCGTCCTCGACAGCGTCTATGCGGTGCTCTATACCGACCTGCGCCCGGCGCGGCACGTCGTCTTTCCGCCGCCCATCGAAGCCTGGCGCGTCGGCTACGCGCAGAGCTTCGAGCCCGTCGGCGACTCGCTCTGGATGCCGTTCGACCTCGAAGCCGAGGGCGCCGTCACGCTCACCGCCGACGCGCGCCGCGTGCGCACGGTTTCGTACGCCCAGCTTGCTCGCTTCTGGGACTACGCGCCGCGCCGGGGCGGCCCCGACTCGCTGTTCCGCTCGCCGCTGCGCATCCGCACCGACTCCGCCGCCGTCTGGGCCGACGAGCTGTTCCTGCGGGGCCGCTACGTGCTGCCGCTGACGGCGCGCGAGGCCCAAGCGCATGCGCTGCTCTCGGGCGCGCCGCGCACGCTCGACGAGGCGTTCCCGCTCGCCGAGCGCGCGGGGTTCTGGGCGCGCCTCGTCCGCCCCGACGCGCTCGGCGGCTGGCGCCTCGGCTGGCCTACCCTTTACGGCTACACCTTCCGGTTTCGGGCCAACCGCGTCGATGGCTTCCTGGCCTCGATCGGCTCCGCCGGGGCCCTCACG
>CBDTTW010000093.1:0-11699 GCA_965363675.1 uncultured Rhodothermaceae bacterium | reverse complement strand
GGGCGCAAATCTTCAGGTACAAACAGAAAAGGGTGAGCGACGAGACGCTCATCGTCGAGGGGACGGGCTCGGTGTTTCTGGCCGGCCCGTTCCTGGTGCGCGCCGCCATCGGCGAGGTCGTCGATGCCGAGTCGCTCGGCGGCGCCTCGATGCACGCCGCCGTTTCGGGCGTGACGGACTACAAGCTCCCGAACGACGAGGCGTGCCTGGAGACCATCCGCGACCTCGTCTCGCGCCTGGGCGCGCCCGCCTCGGCCGGCTTCCAGCGCGCCGAGCCGGCCCCCCCTGCCCGCGACGAAGAGGCGCTGCTGGCCGCCTTCCCGGCCGTCCCCGACGAGCCCTATGACATGCGCGACGTGCTCGGCGGCCTCATCGACGCGGGCTCGTGGACCGAGTACAAGGCCGAGTACGGGCAAACGCTCCTCACCGGCCATGCCCGCATCGACGGCTGGAGCGTCGGCATCGTCGCCAGCCAGCGCAAGGTGGTGCGCACCGGCGAAGGCGAGATGCAAATCGGCGGCGTCATCTATTCCGACTCAGCCGACAAGGCGGCGCGCTTCGTCATGACCTGCAACCAGAAGCGCATCCCGCTCGTGTTTTTGCAGGACGTGACGGGCTTCATGGTGGGCAAGCGCGCCGAGCGGGGAGGCATCATCAAGGACGGGGCCAAGCTCGTCAACGCAGTCGCCAACTCGGTCGTGCCCAAGTTTACGGTCCTCGTGGGCGCTTCGTACGGCGCGGGCAACTACGCGCTTTGCGGGCGCGCCTACGACCCCACGCTCATGCTGGCCTGGCCCACGGCGCGCCTCGCCGTGATGGGGGGGCGGCAGGCGGCGGCCACGCTCGCGCAGATTCAGGAGGCCAAGATCACCCGGCGCGGCAAGGCGATCTCGGCGGAGGAGCACGCGGCCCTGCTGGCCTCCATCGAGGCGCGCTACGAGGAAAGCACCACGCCCTACTACGCCGCCGCCCGCATGTGGGTCGATGAAATCGTGCTGCCCTCCGAAACGCGCCGCTGGCTGAGCGCCGGGATCAACCTGGCAAACCACCGCCCCGGTCTGCCGCCGTTTCGCGTGGGCGTGCTGCAAACCTGAACTTTCTATTTTTCTCCCGATGCCTCTACGCTTCTCTCGCCTTGCCTCATGCCGCGCCGGCCTGGCGGCGCTCGTCGCCGCTCTCATGGGCCTCGGCTCGGCCGGGTGCTCGATTTTGCGCGCTCCCGCCGCCGACGCCTATACCGTCCGGGTCGCCGGGGGCGCGCTCGACCGGCGGGGGGTGGTGGCGCAGGTTTCGGTTCCGCAAAGCCTCAAGGGGCTGCCCCTGCGGCTTACCGACGCCGAGGGGCGCGCCGCGCCGATGCAACTCAGCCCCGAGGGCGACGTGTGGTTCATCGTGGACTCGCTGGCGCACGGGAGCGCCGCCGTCTTTACGCTGGCCCCCGGCGAGCCGGCGCCCGAGGCCGAGGCAAGCCTGACGGCTACGGAGCAGAACGGCGTCGTGCGCATCGAGGCCGGGGGGCAACCGGTCCTCCAGTTCAACGCCCGGGAGACGCCCCCGCCGCCGGGCGTGCGCCCGATCTTCGCGCGCGGGGCTTATATCCACCCCGTCTATACCCCTTCGGGCCTCTGGGTCACCGACGACTATCCGCCCAACCATTTGCACCACCACGGCATCTGGGCGGCGTGGACGAAAACGGTGTTTGAAGGGCGCCGCCCCGACTTCTGGAACGTCGGCGACAGCACCGGCCGGGTGGCGCCCGTGGCGCTCGACACGGTGTGGTCCGGCCCCGTGCACGCCGGGTTCCGCTCGCGGCAGCAGTACATCGACGTGTCGGCCTCCCCGGCAAAGGTCGCCCTGGACGAGACGTGGGAGGTGCGGGTCTACCCGCCCGGCGAGGGCGGGCGCTACTACGTCTTCGATCTGGTGCAGGTGCAGCAGGCGAGCACGCAAAGCCCGCTCGAACTGCCGACCTACCACTACGGAGGCGTAGGCTTCCGGGGCAACCGCGCCTGGGATGGCGCGGCGAACGCCGTGTTCCTGACCTCCGAGGGCAAGACGCGCGCCGACGGCCACGCCACGACCGCCCGCTGGTGCCACATCGGCGGCAGGGTAGGCGGCGGCCCTCTGGGCGCGTCGGATGCTGCGCTCGCAGGCATCACCATCATGAACCACCCGGGCAACTTCCGCGCGCCGCAGCCCATGCGCATCCACCCGACCGAGCCGTTCTTCAACTACGCCCCCTCACAGGGCGGCCCCTGGAGCATCCGCCCCGGCGAGCGCTACGTGGCGCGCTACCGCTTCGTGGTCTACGACGGCGAGCCGGACGTGGCCCTGCTCGAACGCCTCTACGGCGAGTTCGCCAACCCGCCGGTCGTCTCGGTGAGCGGCCGCTGAAAACGGCGCGGGCGGCCCGGAAGCCCCGGACCGCCCGCGCGCGCTGGAGTCGCTCTTGGCGGGCGCTACACGTCGCAGATTTTGATGGCCTCGCCGAGCGAGGTGATCGGGTCGCGCTTCGGGATGAACTCCTGCGCCACGAAGCCCTTGTAGCCGGTATCGACGATGGCCCGCATGATGGCGGGGTAGTACAGCTCCTGCGTCTCGTCGATCTCGTTGCGGCCGGGATTGCCGCCGGTGTGGTAGTGCCCGATGTACTGGTGGTTGTTGCGGATCGTGCGGATCACGTCGCCTTCCATGATCTGCATGTGGTAGATGTCATAGAGCAGCTTGAACCGGTCCGACCCGACCGCCTGGACGAGCGCGGCGCCCCAGGCCGTGTGGTCGCACATGTAGTCGGCATGGTCGACCTTGCTGTTGAGCAGCTCCATGCAGATCGTCACTTTCGCCTTTTCGGCGGCCGACATGATCTGCTTCAGGCCGGCGGCGCAGTTCTGCAGACCCTCCTCGTCGCTCATGCCCCGGCGGTTGCCCGAGAACACGATTACGTTGGGCAGGCCCGCGTCGGCGGCTTCCTGAATGCGCTGCTTGAAGGCGGGCACGAGCTTGGCGTGGTTCTCGGTGCGGTTGAACCCGTCCGGAATGGTCGAGGGGCCTTCCGCCATGGCGCACGTAAGGCCATACTTCTTCAGGATGGGCCAGTCGGCCGGGCCGAGCAGCTCGATGGACTGCAAACCTACCGCCTTGCCCTGCGCGGCCAGTTCCTCCACGGAAAGCTTGGGGTAGCACCACTTGCACGCCGAGTGGTTGATGTTGCCCTTGAGCCGTGCGCCGGCGAATGCTTGCATCGAGGGAAGCCCGGTTAAGCCTGCGGCGGCGGCCCCGGCAAGGCCGGCAAGGGCCGCGCGGCGAGAGAGTGTGGTAGACATAGGGTATATTTGCCGTTGCTTGGGAGCACAGTAGCGCTCCTAACATACAGGTTGGCGGCCGGAGTTGCACGCCCCGGCGCCGGTTATAGACGCGCCTCCTTCTCCGGCGGCGCGCCCGAGTCCTATCTTTACGCGGTCGCCGTGTGAAAAGCAAGCTGCAAGCGCTTCGAGCGGGCGTATGTGCCGTTTTTTCATTTGAGATTTGCCCCCGGCCTGCCTAGACTGCGCGCGGACCGGAGCCGCAAGGCCCGGCCGCCGCATCCGTTTCCCGATCACCCTCTTCGCCGCCTGCGGGGCGGCCTGCAAACATATGAGCATCGAGCCCAAGGCCATCAATCACATCGGCATCGCCGTGCGCTCCATCGAGGCGTCGCGGGCCTTCTACGAGGAGACGCTGGGCGCCCGCTTCGAGGGCGTCGAAGAGGTGGCCGACCAGAAGGTGAAGGTAGGCTTCTTCCTCGTCGGGCCGGAAGGCTACGAAGTGCGCCTGGAGCTGCTGGAGCCCACGTCGGACGACTCGCCGGTGTCGGCGTTTCTGGAGAAGCGGGGCGAGGGCCTGCACCACGTCGCCTACACCGTGGACGACATCCAGGGCCGCCTGGACGCGCTCAAGGCGGCCGGCGTCCGCCTGATCGACGAGAAGCCGCGCGCCGGGGCGCACCACACGCAGATCGCGTTCCTGCACCCCAAGAGCAGCGGCGGCATCCTGACCGAGCTGTGCGAGCCGGCGGCGCACGCCTGAGGTCCGGCGGCCCGCCTCGCGGCGCCTCCGGGGATCACCATTCATCGCGCCGGGCGCACGTCCGCTCGGCTGGAGGGCTATCGGAATGGCCGAATCGAACGACGCGGCGCCCCTTGCCATGCAGGACCGTGTGGCCGAGCTGCGCCGGCGCAAGCAGGCCCTCGCCCTCATGGGCGGCCCGGACAAGATCGAGAAGCAGCACAAGCAGGGCAAGCTCACCGCCCGCGAACGCATCGAGGGGCTGTGCGACGAGGACACGTTTCAGGAACTCTTCGGGTTCGCGCAGCACCGCGCCACGCACTTCGGCATGGCCGGCAAAGACCTGCCCGCCGACGCCGTCGTGACGGGGGCGGGCATGGTGGACGGCCGCCTGATCCACGTCGCCAGCCAGGACTTTACGACCATCGGCGGCGCCGTCGGCGAGGTGCATGCCGATAAGATCGTCGAGATGGCGAAGGCGTCTCTCAAGACCGGCAGTCCCCTGGTGGTCATCAACGACTCGGGCGGGGCGCGCATCCAGGAGGGCATCGACGCGCTCGGCGGCTACGGGCGCGTGTTCTTTCACAATACCTTGCTCTCGGGCGTGGTGCCGCAGATCTCGCTTATCTGCGGCCCCTGCGCCGGCGGGGCCGCTTACAGCCCGGCGCTCACGGATTTCATCATCCAGACGCGCCAGAGCCAGATGTTCATTACCGGCCCCCAGGTCATCAAGCAGGTCACCGGCGAGGAGGTCTCGCCGGAGGCGCTCGGCGGCCCGGAAGCGCAGATGACCTTCTCGGGGGTGGTGCACTTCGTCGCGCACGACGACCGCGACGCGCTTCGCATCTGCCGGCGGCTGCTCTCGTTCCTGCCCTCGAACAACCTGGAGGACCCGCCGCGCGGCGACTTCGACCCCCGCCTGGCCCCGGACCCCGCGCTCGGCGCGGTCATCCCGGACAACCCGCGCGCGCCTTACGACATGCACGACGTGATCTACCGGATCGTCGATAACGCCGACTTTCTGGAGGTGCACGCTACGTTTGCCCAGAACCTCATCGTCGGCTTCGGGCGCGTGACCGGGCGCACGGTCGGCATCGTAGCGAGCAACCCGGCGCACAAGGCGGGCGTGCTCGACATCGACTCGTCGGACAAGGCGGCGCGCTTCATCCGCTTCTGCAACGCGTTCAATATCCCGCTCGTCACGCTCGTAGACGTGCCCGGCTTTCTGCCGGGCGTCGAGCAGGAGTACGGCGGCATCATTCGGCACGGCGCCAAGATGCTTTTCGCCTACTCCGCCTCAACGGTGCCCAAGATCACGGTCATTCTCCGGAAAGCCTACGGCGGGGCTTACCTGGCCATGTGCTCGAAGGACCTCGGCGCGGACCGCTCGGCGGCGTGGCCGAGCGCCGAGATCGCCGTCATGGGGGCCGAGGGCGCGGCGAGCATCGTCTTTCGCCGGGAGATCGAGGCGGCCGAGGACAAGGGCGCGCGCCGGCAGGAACTGATCCGCGAGTACCGCGAAACCTTCAGCACCCCTTACGTGGCCGCCGGGCGGCGCATGGTGGACGACATCATCGAGCCGGCCGAGACGCGGCGCTATATTGCGATGGCGCTCGACACGCTCCAGACGAAGCGCGACATCCGGCCCGCCAAAAAGCACGGCCTCATCCCGCTATGACGCCCTCCAGAAGCCGCCTCTGCGCGCTCCGCTTACCTTTTACCTGCCGGTGACGTGTATGGCATTCCTGTTGGCGGCGGCGCTCGGGCTTCAGGCGGCGCCGCAAACCCCTGAGGCGGCCTTCGACCAGAACAGCCCGGCGATGGTGCTGGTGCTGGCGGCGCTGGCGGCGGCCATCGCGCTCTACGCCTTCGTAATCCACCGGCGCCGCAAGGCTGCGCCCGAGGCGCCGCACGCCGTGGGCGAGCACGTGGGGCCCTGCGCCACGCTCGTCAACGAAGGCGCGCCGCCGCATGTGCTCGCCATCCTCAGCGCCGCCGCGTTTGTCGCCGTCGGCAAGCAGGTGCGTATTCGCCGCGTCCGCCCGGCGAATGCCGCTTCGGCGTGGGCTGAGGCCGGCCGGGCATCCATCCAGACCTCGCATAACATCCGAAGAAGCTTATGAAACTGCGCATAACCGTCGAAGGCGTTTCATACGACGTAGAGGTAGAGGTGGTGGAAGACGCCGCCGCTCCTGCGCCGGCCCCGGTCGCCGCGCCGCCCGCTGCGGCAAGCGCGCCCGCCGCGCCGCCGCGCCCGGGGCCGCGCCCGAGCGCGGATGCCTCGTCGCGCACGTTCCCGAGTCCGTTGGCGGGCACGGTCATCAAGATTCTGGTTAAACCGGGGGATGAAGTCGCCCTCAACCAGAAGATCATGGTCATGGAAGCCATGAAGATGGAAACCGACATCGTTTCGCCGGTCGCCGGCGTCGTCGGTGCGGTGTCCGTCAGCGAAGGCGAGGCCGTCCGTCAGGGGCAGACGCTCCTGGAGTACCGCTAGCGCCGCCGCGCCCTTCTCCGGGCGCCCCGATGATCCTTTAACATAAACATACCCCAGCCTTTACCACAGCCCGATGATACCCAGCAATCATTTCCCCCGACTCACGCCTGAAGAAGCAGCCGCCCTGATTCCGCACGGCGCGACCATCGGTTTTTCCGGCTTCACGCCCGCCGGCGCCGCCAAAGCCGTCCCGCTGGCCCTGGCAAAGCGCGCCACCGAGATGCACGCACGCGGCGAAGAAATGCGCGTGCGCATCCTGACCGGCGCCTCGACCGGCAGCGGCCTGGATGAGGCCCTCGCCGAAGCCAACGCCGTAGCCTGGCGCGCGCCGTACCAGTCGTCCAAGACGCTGCGCCGCCGCATCAACAACCAGGAAGCGCAGTTCGTGGACATGCACCTCTCGCATGTGCCGCAGATGGTCGAGTTCGGCTTCTTCGGCAAGCTCGACTATGCCGTCGTCGAGGCCATCGACGTGACGCGCGACGGGCGGGTGTACCTCTCCACGTCGGTCGGGGCCAGCCCCACCTACCTGCGCCATGCCGACAAGGTCATCATCGAGCTCAATGCGCACCACTCCAAGCGGCTCTGGGAGATGCACGACATCTCGATCCTGCCGACGCCGCCGCACCGCAGCCCCATTCCCATTCACCACCCGCTCTCGCGCTTCGGCACGCCCTTCGCCGTGGTAGACCCGGAGAAGATCATCGGCATCGTCGAGACCAACCAGGAGGACGGCGTGGCAGGCTTTGACGAGCCGGATGAGGTCAGCCAGAAAATCGCCGGGCACGTCGTCCGCTTCCTGATGGACGAAATGCGCGCGGGCCGCATCCCGCCGGACTTCCTGCCGCTTCAGGCGGGCGTGGGCAACATCGCCAACGCCGTCATGGCGAGCCTTGGCCAGAGCGAGGTGCCGCCGTTCTACATGTACAGCGAGGTCTTCCAGGACGCGCTCGTAGACCTGATGCTGAACGAACGCCTGCTCGGCGCCTCCACGACGAGCCTGACGCTCAGCGAGCCGCAGCTTCAGCGCCTCTATGCCGACATGAACTTCTTCGGCCAGCGCGTCATCCTGCGGCCGCAGGAGCTTTCCAACAACCCCGGCGTAGTGCGCCGCCTCGGCGTCATCGCCATCAACACGGCGCTCGAACTCGACATCTACGGCAACGCCAACTCGACGCACGTCGTCGGGACGCAGCTCATGAACGGCATCGGCGGCTCGGGCGACTTCGTCCGCAACGCCTACCTGTCGATCATGGTGTGCCCGAGCGTGGCGAAGGGCGGCAAGATATCCGCCGTCGTGCCGATGGTGACGCACGTGGATCATAACGAGCACTCGCTCCAGGTGGTCGTGACGGAGCAGGGCCTGGCGGATCTGCGCGGCCTCGGGCCGGTCGAGCGGGCCAACCGCATCATCGACAACTGCGCCAACCCGAAGTATCAGGACTACCTGCGCCGCTACATCGCCGAGGCGCCCATGGGCCACATCCGGCATGACCTGACCCGGTGTTTCGAGCTGCACCAGAACCTCGTGAACACGGGCTCGATGCTGCCGTAACGCGGCTTGGGAGAAGCATGAAAAAGGGCGCCCGGCAAAAGCCGGGCGCCCTTTTTTCCGTGGGTTTCAACGCGAGTGTCAGATGACCATGAGCGAGTCGGCCCCGGCGCGCTCCCCGATGGCGGTATAGCTGCGCTGCGTCGGGCCGGTGTAGACCTGGCGCGGGCGGTGGATGCGCGTGGCAGGGTCGCGGCGCATCTCCTCCCACTGCGAGATCCAGCCCGGAAGACGCCCGATGGTGAACATGACGGTGAACATGTTCGTCGGGATGCCCATGGCGCGGTAGAGAATGCCGCTGTAGAAATCGACGTTGGGGTACAGCTTGCGCTCGATGAAGTACTCGTCTTCGAGGGCCACTTCCTCCAGGCGCTTGCCGATTTCGAGCAGCGGGTCCTCGATGCCTAGTTCCTCCAGCACGCGGTCGGCGACTTCCTTGATGAGGCGGCCGCGCGGGTCGAAGTTCTTGTAGACGCGGTGCCCGAAGCCCATCAGGCGGTTATGCGCGTCCTTGGCCTTGGACTTCTCGACGTACGCTTTCACGTCGCCGCCTTCCTTCTGGATGTTCTCCAGCATCACGATCACTTCCTGGTTGGCGCGGCCGTGCAGCGGCCCCGAGAGCGCGCTGATGCCCGCCGAGATCGAGGCGAACAGGTCGGCCAGGCTGCTGCCCACCATGCGCACCGTCGAGGTGCTGCAATTTTGCTCGTGGTCGGCGTGCAGGATGAGCAGCACGTCCAGCGCGTGCTCCAGCACCGGGTTGACCTCGTACTCTTCGGTCGGCACGGCGAACATCATGTGCAGGAAGTTGCCGGCGTAGCTGAGGTCGTTGCGCGGGTATACGAACGGGTGGCCCACCGACTTCTTGTAGGCAAACGCCGCGATGGTGCGCACCTTGGAGAGCAGGCGGATGATGTTGAGCCGGTGCTCCTCGGGCTCCTCCGACTCGACGTAGTAGGCCGAGAGCGAGGCCACCATCGCCGTGAGCACGCTCATCGGGTGCGCCTTCGGCGGGAAGCCCTCGAAGAGCTTCTTCATGTCCTCGTGCAGCATGCTGTGGTAGATCATCTGCTGGTTGAGGCGGTCGAGCTCCTCCCGGGTAGGCAGTTCGCCGTTGATGAGCAGGTAGCATACCTCCACGAAAGACGACTTTTCGGCAAGCTCCTCGATGGGGTAGCCCCGGTAGCGCAGGATGCCCGCATCGCCGTCGATGAACGTGATGGCGCTTTCGCAAGAGCCCGTGTTGCCGTACCCCGGGTCGAACGTAATGGCTCCGGTCTTGGCGCGCAGGGCGCGCACGTCGAGTGCGACCTCGTCTTCGGCGCCTACCATGACGGGGAGTTCGTACTCTTTGCCTTTCAACAAAAGTTTTGCGGGTTCCATTCAGATTATCTCCAGGGTGAGCTTTTGCCGTAGTCCCTCTACGCAGGGGAGTAGTTTAATAATCACTCGCACAATTTTCATGCGTTCCAGCGCCGGGAACAGAAAAGTGCATTTTTCGCCGTTCTGAACGCTTCTGCGCGCTCCGCATCGCCCGCCCGCCTCCGCTTGCGGCGATAAGGGGCTAATTTCTATACTTATACCTACGCGCTTCGCGGAAAAACCCGATCTTGGAAGGCGGAACGCTCCGGCCGGTTCCGGAGAAGGGCGTGCACGGGGCGTCAACGAGGGGGCGTATGCGTTTAGGTATTGCGAGCCGGTTCGGACTCATCTTCTCGATGCTGGTGCTGCTGGCGACGGGCACCGTGGGCTATATGGTGTACCAGGGCGCGCGCACGTCGCTGCTGACGGCCACCAACGAGCGCTTCGTGTACACGGCCCGCACGGTGCAGGTGCGTCTGGCCGCCTCGACGGAGGCCATCAGCAAGGATTTGCGCCTGATCGCCGCCACGCCGCCCGTGGACGGCATCGTGCGCGCCCGCACGCGCCGCGGCCTCGACCCGTACTATAGCATCCGCGACGACGAGTGGCGCAACTTCCTCTCCGACTTCTTCTATGCGTTCCTGAAGAACCGGCCTTCGTACCGGCGGGTGCGCTTCGCCGAGATCTACAATGACGGGCGCGAGCTTGTGCGCGTGGACCGGCGCGGCGAGCGGCTCGTGCGGGTCCCCACGCGCGCGCTCGGCCCCGTCGATTCGGCGAGCGTGCTCTACCAGGCTGTTCGCCTGGCTCCGGAGGGCGTCTACCTGACGCGCCTGCAATCGCCTTCGGCGGCCGACACGCTGCCGCTCATGCGCGCGGCGGCGCCGGTCTTCACGGCCGCCGGCAAGCCCTTCGGCGCCGTCGAGGTGGAGGTGGACTTCACCGAGGTGCTGCGCGCCGCCGTCGGCGTGGCCGACCCCAACGAGCATCTGTACCTGCTCAACGACCGCGCCGAGCTGCTTTACGCCTCGCCGCAGGCCGATCTGCGCCCCGGCGACCAGCAGCAGCTCCTCGCGCAGATGCAGGGGCACCCGCTTTTGCGCAGCTTTCTGGAGGGCACGCAGAAAGAACTGCGCCTCTACCAGAAGCCCGGCGACCCCTCCTCGGCCGTCAAGGCGGTGCTGCGCCCCATTACCATCGGCACGGCGGCCAACCCGACGCGGCTCGTGCTGATGATCGTGCCGCAGTACGCCAACATCCTCGACGACACCCAGACCGTCCGCGACCGCAGCATCCTGATCACCTTCCTGTTCAGCCTGGCCGGCATGATCCTGGCGGCGGGCTTCTCGGGCTTCCTGACCCGGCCGCTCAGCCAGGTGACCCGCGCCATCTCGGAGTTCGGCAAGGGCAGCCGCAGCGTCAACCTGCATTTGCGCCGCCGCGACGAGATCGGCGTGCTCGCGCGCACGTTCCAGGAGATGATGACCAAGATCGAGTCGCAGGTGAGCGAGCTGGAGGACAAGGAGCGCCGCCAGCGCATCATCCTCGAAGCCTCCGGCGACGGCATCATCGTGGCCGACCACGAGGGACGCATCGAGACGTTCAACCGGGCGGCCGAGCAGCTCTTCGCCTACTCGGCCGAGGAAGCCGCCGGCATCCCGTTCGGCGCGTTCCTCCAGGAGTCGCGCCACTACGGCCTCGACCCCGACGCCGTAGACTGGCACGCCGCCCGCGCCGGCGTCGAGCTGCACGGGCTGCGTAAGGACGGGTCGAGCTTCCCGGTGGCGGTCTCGGTGAGCATGTTCGAGCTGGCCGGCGAGCAGAAGTACGCCGTCTTCGTGCAGGACATCACCGAGCGCAAAGAGTACGAGGAGGCGCTGCGCAGCGCCAAGGAGCAGGCCGAGGAAATGGCGCGCCTCAAGTCGGCGTTTCTGGCCAACATGAGCCACGAGATCCGCACGCCGCTCACGTCGGTGATCGGCTACGCCTCGCTGCTCTCGCGCGAGGTGGGCGACAAGCACCGCAAGTTCACCCAGCTCATCGAGCGCAGCGGCAAGCGCCTCATGGACACGCTCAACGCTGTGCTCTCGCTGGCGCAACTGGAAACCGGACGCGCCCAGGTCAAGCTCATGGAGATCGACGTAGCGGCCGAGGTGGAGGAGATCGTCCAGATCTACGAGCCGATGATGCAGGAAAAGAACCTCAGCCTCTCGGTGGAGGTGGCCCCCGAGGCCGTCGGGGCCC
>CBDTTW010000092.1:0-12066 GCA_965363675.1 uncultured Rhodothermaceae bacterium | reverse complement strand
CGGCTCGTTTGCCGCCGAGATCTTGCGCTGCGGCCCCTACCGCTACTACGGCCTCGACCGCTCGCCGGAGATGGTGGCCGTAGCGCGCCGCAAAGCCGAGACCGAGGCCCCGGAGGCCGTCTTCGCCGTGGGCGACTTCACGCAGTTCACGGCGCCGGAGCCTGCCGACGCGATTATCCTGCTCTACGACGGCCTCAACTACGTGCTGCACGAAGACGGGCTGCGGGGGCTGTTCCGCTGCGCCTTTGCGGCGCTCGCGCCGGGGGGGCTTTTTCTGTTTGACCAGAGCACCCCGGCCAACTCGATCAACAACGAAGCCTACTTCGAGGACGCCGGCGACGTGGGCGGCATCGGCTACGTCCGGCGCAGCCGCTTCGACCCCGGCACGCGGCTGCACACCACCACGTTCGATCTGTCGTGGCAGGGGCGCGCGTTTCGGGAGGAGCACGTGCAGCGCGCCTACACGCTGGCCGAAGTGCGCGCGCGCATCGCCGAGACGCCGTTCGTGGAGGTGAAGGCGTACCGCGACTTCTCAACGCGCCCCGCAACGGAGGCGGCCGAGCGCGTCCACTGGATTTTGCGAAAGCCGGCCTGAGCCGGGGCGGGCGCGGCGGCGTATCTTACCCGCGCGCTCGACCCCGCACCCGGCATGAAAATCACCTTTCGCAACGTCAAGGCTTCGTACCCGCTTCCCGACGGCTCGCGCCGCACGGTGCTCGACGGGGTGAACCTGGAGGTCAACCGGGGCGAGTGGGTGTACCTGACCGGGGCCAGCGGCAGCGGCAAGTCCACGCTCATGCGTCTGATCTACATGGACCTCAAGCCGGATCGCGGCGTCGTGAGCGTGGGGGACTACGCGAGCGACCGCATCGCGCCTTCGGACGTGCCGTTCCTGCGGCGGCAACTGGGCGTCGTGTTTCAGGACTTTCAACTCCTGCCGGACCGCAGCGCCTACGAAAACGTCGCGTTTGCCCTGCACGTGACGGGGCGGCGCGGCCTGGTCATCCGGAGCCGCACGCTCCAAATGCTCTCGCGCGTGGGGCTCAGCCACAAGGCGCGCCGCCTGCCGCACGAGCTTTCCGGCGGCGAGCAGCAGCGCGTCGTGATCGCCCGCGCCATCGCCAACGAGCCGTGGATTTTGCTGGCCGACGAGCCCACCGGCAATCTGGACCCGGGCGTCGCCGACGAGATCATGCACTTGCTCCTGAGCCTGCACAGCCAGGGCATGACCGTCCTCATGAGCACCCACGACTACCGGCTCATCGCCAAATACCCGGCGCGCACCCTGCAACTCGGCGGCGGCGGCGTCGCCGAGTCGGCTCCGGAGGCATGAGGCGGCCGCTTTAACCTCTCACCTGAATCCATGGGCCACGTAACGGTAGTCGATCACCCGCTGCTTCGCCGCGACCTGACGCTGCTGCGCCGCCGCGACACCCCGCACGGCTTGTTCCGCAAAACGCTCTCGGACGCGGCGGCCATCCTCGCCTACGAAGCCATGCGCGACCTCGACCTGGGCGAAACGCGCATCCATACGCCGCTCGAACCGACCGTCGGGCACGAAGTCAGCGACGAGGTGCTCGTCATCCCGATTCTGCGCGCCGGGCTGGGCATGGTCGATGGGTTCGTGCGGTTCGTGCCGGAGGCGCGCATCGGGCATCTGGGCATGTACCGCGACGAGACGACGCACCGCCCCGTCGATTACTACAGCCGCATCCCGAACGAGATCAGCGCGGCGCGCGTGTTCGTCGTGGACCCGATGCTCGCCACGGGGGGCAGCGCCGTCGGGGCCATCGACCACCTGAAGCGCATGGGGCCGGGGCGCTTTACGTTCGTGTGCCTCGTGGCCGCCCCGGAAGGGCTGGCCGCCCTGACGACGGCGCATCCGGACGTGCGCGTGTTCACGGCCGCCATAGACCGCGAACTCGACGCCAACGCCTACATACGCCCCGGCCTCGGCGACGCGGGGGACCGCATCTTCGGCACGACGCCCGAGTAAGCGCGCCCTTACGTGCGGCGCCCGCCCTCCGGGTCGGCCGCGAGCGGCGCGGCGTCGGCGGCGCGCGCCGGTCTGCGGCGGCGCTCGCGACGGATGGAGGTGTGCATGTGCTCCATCGTCAGCAGGACGCCCAGGCCGAGGAACAGGTAATAGCCCAGCACGCGCCACACCAGCAGCGTCGGGGCGACGAGGGCGGCCGGCACGAGCGGCGGCCCGATGAAAAGCAGATACAGCCACTCGATGCCGCCGGAGCCGCCGGGCGTCGGGAGCAGGCTGGCCCCGACCGACATGGCCGCCGTGCGCAGCAGCATGAGCGTCTTGTCGAAGTCCGGGTAGACGCTCCACATGATGAACAGCGGCAGCAGGTAGCGGCTCATCCACGAGGCGAGGGTAAGCAGGAAGCCGTTGGCGAAGAACGTGGGCGACTGCCGGCGCAGGTCCTTGGCGTAGTGCGCGAACTGCGCGGCCTCGGCGGCGATGCGCTCGCGGAAGCGCCGCAGCCAGCGCAGGCGGAAAAGGGCGTCGAGCAGGCGCTGGAGCAGCTCGGGCCGGAACAGCACCGCGTAGCCGAACACGACCACCCAGGCCAGCAGGCCGAGGAACAAGCTCACCAGGGCCGTCGTGCCGACCGGCCCGAGCTTCGGAGGGAACACGGGCACGAACGGCATCGCCAGCAGCAGGGCGGGGATCGTGACGGCGAAGAACACCTGATCCATCAGGATCGCCATCAGCATGAGCGCCGTAGCCTCGCCGACCTTGATGCGCTGGTCGCGGGCGACGTAGATGGCCGCAAACGGCCCGCCGCCGATGGCCGACGGAGAGACGTTCGAGAAGAAATCCCAGGCGAGCTGCGCGCGGATGCCCGCGGCCATGGTCAGGCGGCCGTGCGAGAGGTAGCTGATGCGCCAGCCGCCGAAGAACACCCGCGCTACGAGCGTGGCCAGCGCCGCGCCGAAGAAAACCGGGTTGACGCCGTTGACGAAGTCGGTAAACTCGCTCAGCTCGAAGGTGTGGTAGCTGATGACGACGAGCACGCCCACGCTGAGCAGGGTGCTCCAGAGGAGCTTGCCGACGGAAAACGGGATGGCGCGTCCGCCGGGCACGCCGCGTCCGGCCGGCGCAACGTCGCCGTAGGCGGGCGCCGTCGGCGGGGCGGTCTTTGGCGGGGGCGGGGCGGGGGAGGCGGAGCCCGGCAGAGCGCTTGCGACGCGCGGGCGAGCAGGCTTCATGACGCGGCGCCGTCTTCCAGGGCGTCGATGGCGGCGCGGAGGCGGGCGTAGGTCTCGCGGATGGCCTGGGGCACCACCTTCACCTCGGCGATGGTCGGCATGAAGTTCGTGTCGCCGTTCCAGCGGGGCACTACGTGCACGTGGACGTGCCGAGGCACGCCCGCCCCGGCCGCCGCCCCCAGGTTCATGCCGACGTTGAAGCCTTCCGGGTTGAGCGTATGCCGGAGCCAGCGGATGCACTGCGCGATGACCGCGGCGATTTCGGTTTGTTCGCTCTCGGTAAGCTCGTCGTAGTGGGCCGCCTCGCGGTAGGGCGCAATCATGAGGTGGCCGTTATTGTAAGGATAAAGATTCATAAGGACGAACACCTCGCGGCCGCGCCAGAGGATCAGGTTCTCCTCATCGCGCGATTCGGCCGCCAGGCGGGCAAACAGCGAGGGGGCATCCGGAAGCTCGGGCTTCGGATGCTTGAAGGTGTCGATATGCTGGGAGCGCCAGGGGCTCCACATCTGCTCCATACGGGTGGCCGCTGCGTCCGGGGGCGTGCTCAAGAAAATACAGGGAATACCCCCAACTTTACTACGGCGGGTCAAGAATTTATGGTTCCAAAGCCGACCTTGGTCGTTCAAGGCACGGACGCCCGGCTCGGCAGGCGCGGGGGGCGACGCGGTTTTCGCAGGTTATCGGTGTTTCCGGCATGTCCCTGGGAAAAGTTAATTTACATACGCATACGCATTGTTCGGACGGGCGGCTCTCGCCGTATGAGCTGGTGGCGCTGGCGGCCCGGCACGGGCTGCACGCCGTCGGGATTACGGACCACGATACGACCTCGGGCGTGCGCGCCGCCCTCGACGCGGGCGCGGCGCTCGGGGTGCGGGTGGTGCCGGGCGTCGAGCTGAGCAGCAGCGTCGGGGGGCGCGAGGTGCATATCCTCGCCTATGGCATCGACACGGAGCATCCCGGGTTGCAGGAGCTGATGGCGGAGGCGCGGCGGCGGCGCGTGGAGCGCGCCGAGGCCATCCTGAAGCTGCTCGGCGGGCTTTCGGTTTCGCTCCGCTACGAGGACGTGCGCGCGCACGCCCGCGGCGAGGCCGTCGGGCGGCCGCATGTGGCTGCGGCCTTGGCGGCCTCGGGGGCGGTGGGCAGCATCGAGGAGGCGTTCCAGCAGTACCTCGGCGAGGGCGCGCCCGCCTACGTGCCCAAGGCGCTGCATCCGGCCCCCGTGACGATGCGCGCCATTCATGCCGCCGGCGGGGCGGCCGTGCTGGCGCACCCCTCCAACTGGGTCTCCGACGAGCAGATCGAGACGCTCATCGCCTACGGCCTCGACGGCATCGAGACGGTGCATCCCTCGCACACCCCGGCGCTGACGCGCCACTTCCAGAGCATCGTAGACCGCTACGATCTCATCGAAACGGGGGGCTCCGATTATCATGGCTATCGGCCGCTCGATGAGCTAAATTTCTCGCGCTATACGGTGGCGCCGGCGTTGCTGGCCCACATGCCTTTTTGCCATTGGTAGCCGCCCGGCGGCGCCTACGCCTCCATGCCTGACATCCTCGAAGGAAACCTCATCGCCTCGGACGCCGGTTACGCCGTCGTCGTGAGCCGGTTCAACCGGTTCATCACCGAGCGCCTGCTGGAGGGCGCCCTGGACGCGCTGCGGCGGCACGGCGCCGACATGGACCGTGTGACGGTGGCCTGGTGCCCGGGCGCCTTCGAGATTCCGCTTGTCGCCAAGAAGCTGGCCGCCGGCGGCGCCTACGACGCTGTGATCTGCCTCGGAGCGGTCATCCGGGGCGCGACGGCGCACTACGAGGTGGTCGTCAGCGGCGTCGGCGGCGGCGTCGGCAGCGCCGCGCTGGAGACGGGCGTGCCGATCATCCTCGGGGTGCTCACGACGGACACCATCGAGCAGGCCGTGGAGCGCGCCGGCTCGAAGGCGGGCAACAAGGGCGAGGAGGCCGCGTTAACGGCTATCGAAATGGTCAACCTGCTGCGCCGGCTCTAACCGCGCGCCTGCCGCTGCCTCGGCGGCCGATGGCCGCGTTTGCGCCTGCCTCCCGGGTGCTGGTTCGCGCCGGAGGGCGCTGCGG
This sequence comes from uncultured Rhodothermaceae bacterium, assembly GCA_965363675.1. Classification (GTDB taxonomy): domain Bacteria; phylum Bacteroidota; class Rhodothermia; order Rhodothermales; family DASSAV01; genus CBDTTW01. The sequence continues at coordinate 6,745 of CBDTTW010000092.1, read as the reverse complement.
CCTGCGCCCCCGGCTCCTTTGCCTTTGCGCCCTATGAAGCGTCGATCGTTGCTGCTGCTCGCCGGGCTTTGCCTGAGCCTTTCCGCGCCCGCCGCCCGGGCGCAAACCGAACGCTGGACGGCCCTGACCTCGCTGCGCGAGAGCACCGCGCTGGCGGCGGGCGAGGGCGTGCTGTGGGTGGCCGCTACGGGCGGCGTCTACGCCTACGCGCCGGCGAGCGGCGAGGTGCGCCGCTTCACGGCCGGCGACGGCCTGCACGGCCCGGCGCGCGCGCTTGCGCTCGACCCCGGCTGCGGCGACGAAGGCTGCGTCTGGATCGGCTACGCCGACGGCGTGCTGGACCGCCTCGACGTGGGGGCGGGCACGGTCCGCACGTTCCGCGACATCGAGCGGGCTACGCAGTTCGAGCAGCGCGGCATCAACCGCCTCGTGCTTCAGGGCGACAGCCTGCTCGTGGCGGCTTCGTTCGGGCTCGTCGTGTTCGACCGCACGCGCGGCGAGGTGCGCGACACCTACAGCCGCATCGGGGAGTTCGCGCAGGCGACGCCGGTCTACGACGCCGCCGTGGCGCCGCTGCCGGAGGGCGGGGCGGGGCTGTGGCTTGCGACGGGGCAGGGCGTAGGCGCGGCGCCGCTCGGCGGGCGCAACCTTACCGACCCGAAGTCGTGGCGGAACCTGAGCAGCGGCTTGCCCTCGGCCGAGGTGTTGGCCCTGGAGTACGCCGGGGGCGCGCTTTACGCGGGCACGCGCGGCGGCGCGGCGCGGCGTGTGGGCGGCGCCTGGCAAAGCCTGGGCGTGGGCGGCGGCGCGGTGACGGAGCTGGCCCGCGCCGGAAATCTGCTCTACGGCATCGAGGCGGAGGCGATCATCGAGATCGGCGCCGGGGGGGCCGCCGTGCGCAAGCCCGCGCCGGGGCTGCGCGCCCTGGTCGGGGCGGCCGCCGGGGCGGAAGGGTTGTGGCTGGCCGACGCGCTCGAAGGGCTGGCGCTCGTGCGGCCTGCGGGGGCGGCCGTCGAGGTGGCGCGCACGTATTACCCGGCAGGCCCCTACCACAACGTGTTCTCGGACGTGGCCGTGGGCCCGGAGGGCGCGCTATGGCTGGGCGGCACGACCGCCGGCGGCACGGGCTTCTACCGCGCCGACGCCGACGGCGCCTGGACCGACTTCACCGAGCGCAACGCCCCTGCTCTGGCGCGCCGCAGCGGCTATACGCGCATCTTCATCGACCGCGACGGCGGCTTCTGGGCCGGCTCGCAGGGCGGCGCGCTCGCCTACGTCGGGCCAAACGGCGCCCCGGTCGTCTACGATCAAACCAATTCGAGCCTGCGCCAGGCCGAGGGGGCCGGCAATAACCCGGCGTTCATCCTGATCGGCGGCATCGGGCAGGACCCGCAGGGCAACATCTGGGTCACCACCCGCGACGCGACGAACGCGCTCAACGTGCGCACCCCCGACGGGGCCTGGGCCGCCCTGCCGGTGCAGGAGTGCAACGGCTTGACGGCGCAAACCGGCTCGTACGACCGGTTGTTCGTAGACTCGTTCGGCCAGAAGTGGCTTACGGTCGTGGACAAGCGCAACCTGCGCCGCACCATCGGCCTGGTCGTGCTCGACACCGGCGAGACGCCCGCCAACCCGGGCGACGACGTGTGCCGCTTCTTCGGCGTGCGCGGCAGCGGCGGCCGGGGTCTGCCCGAGGTCGAGGTGAACGCCATCACGCAGGACCTCGACGGGGCCATCTGGATCGGCACGAGCAGCGGCCCGGCCTTCCTTGCCAACACGGGCATCGTGGCGCAAGACCCTACGGCCACGTTTACCTGGCCCTTCAACGACGACGCCACGCAGGACCGCCGCTTTCTGCTGGAGGACGTGGCGATCAACGACATCGCCGTGGACCCCTCGAACCGCCTGTGGATGGCGATGGATCAGGGCGTCCGCCTCGTCGAGGCGTCGGGAGCCGGCTACCGGGTCGTGCGCGAGTACTCGACGGCCAACGCGCCCCTGCTCTCGGACCGGGTGGGCTCCGTCGCCGTCAACCCGCGCACCGGGGCGGTGTACTTCTCGACGGAACTGGGCCTGGTGAGCCTTCAGGGCGACGCCGTGGCCGCCGCCGACAAGGCGCAGGATTTGCGCGTGTACCCCAACCCGCTGCGCATGGGCGACGGTCCGGCGCTCGTGACCATCGACGGGCTTACGATGCGCAACGAAATTCGCATCCTGGCCGCCGACGGGCGCGTGCTGCGCCTGCTGGAGGCGCGCGGCGGCCGCGCCGCGTGGGACGGCCTGGACGAGGCGGGGCGCCCCGTGCCCTCGGGCGTCTACGTCATCGTGGCCGTCAGCACGGCGGGGGCGGGCACGGCCTACGGCAAGGTGGCCGTGATCCGGTAGCGTGCGCCGTTTGTGAAGATGGCATAGCGACTTGCCCGGGCGGGCGGCCGTAGCGTAACTTGCGGTTCTGCATTCCACGGTGACCGTAGCTCAGGTGGTTAGAGCGCCAGGTTGTGGCCCTGGAGGCCGGGGGTTCAAGTCCCCTCGGTCACCCCATGCGCCCCGGCAGGCTAGGGGGGCGCAGCCGGGAATGCACGCCGCGTTCGTCTAGAGGCCTAGGACGCCGGCCTTTCACGTCGGCAACACGGGTTCGAATCCCGTACGCGGTACCCTACGTCAGGCCGCCGCCCCACTCCGGGCGGCGGCCTCGTGCGTTTAGGCCGCGCCGGATCTTCCTGGAAAGCGGCATCGCATGCCGGCGCCTGAAACGCCGCAGCGGATGCGCCGGGCGTGGGCGCATCCGCTCGTCGGGCAGGGGACTTGCCCGTACGGCGCTTCCGGCCGCGCGCTTACGGCGCCCACTCCACGCCGGGGTCGCGGTGGAAGTTGACGCCCATAGCCTGCCAGCGGGGCGCCTGGAGCGCCAGGCGCTCGCGGTAGGTCGCCCATGTGCGGCCCGCCGGCGGCGACCAGCCGATCTCGGCGATGCCGGGCAGGCGCGGGAACGCCATGTACTCGATGTCGTCGATGGTCAGGAGCGTTTCCGACCACAGGGCCGCCTCGACGCCGAGGACGCCGGCGGCGTTGGCCTCGCCTACGAGGGCCACGGGGTCCCACTCGTAGGCGTCGCGGGTGTCGGTCAGGCCGGCCCACTTGAGCCCGAGCTTCGTGTCGTCGGTGTATTTCATGTCGATGTAGGCGTGCTCCGCGGGCGACATGATGAGCTTGGCGCCTTTCGTGATGGCCTTGTCGGGCTGCTTGCCCGCCCAGTGCTGCACGATGGTCGTCGGGAGCATCTCCGACTCGGCGATCTCATCCCAGCCGACGGCGATTTTGCCGTGCTTGCGGACGATCTCCTGAGCGCGCTCCATGAAGCCGTTGTACTGCGGCCCCTTGAGCGTGTGCACTTCGTCGCCGCCGATGTGCAGGTACGGGCCGGGCGTGAGCGCCGCCAGCTCGCGCATCACGTCGTCGATGAAGGCGTACGTTTCCTCCTTCTCGACGCACACGGCGCTGAAGCCTACCTCGATGCCGGTGTAGATCTCGCGCGCCTTGCCGTCGCAGTTCAGCTCGGGGTAGGCCGCCAGCGCGGCGTTGGTGTGGCCGGGCAAGTCGATTTCGGGCACGACCACGATCATGCGGTCCTGGGCGTAGCGCACCAGGTCGGCATACTCGGCCTGGGTGTAGAAGCCCCCCCGGCCGCCGCCGACCTGGGTCAGGCCGCTGACCTCGGTCAGGCGCGGGCGGCTCTTGATCTCGATGCGCCAGCCCTGGTCGTCGGAGAGGTGGAGGTGCAGGCGGTTGATCTTGTAGGCGGCGAGCAGGTCGATATAGCGCTTTACGTCCTGCGGCCCGAAAAAGTGGCGCGTCACGTCGAGCATGGCGCCGCGCCACGGGTAGCGGGGGCTATCGGTGATGAGCACCGGGTCGATGGTCCACGGGCCGTCCTGCCGGGCGCCGCTTTCGATGGCCGCCGGGAGCAGTTGCCGCAGCGTCTGGATGCCGTAGAACCAGCCCGCCGGGGCGGCCGCGCGGATGCGCACCTCGGAGGCCGTGACGGTCAGCTCGTAACCCTCCGCGCCGAGGTCCGCGCCGGACTCCAGCACGATCCGGGAAGCGCCGCCGCCGCCTACCGGAAGCGCAAAGCCGGTGGCGGGCCGGAGCAGGTCGGCCAGATAGCGGCCCAGGCGTTGGGCCTCGGCGCTGCGCGGCGCCTGGATGCGCGTCTCGGCCGTGAGGCGGAAGGGCTCGCCCCGCAGGGCTTCGGCGCGGCGCGGCGTTGGGATGACGTGCACGGCGGCGGGCTCGCCGGTGCGTACGGCCGGGGCGGGCTGCGGCGCGCGGGAGGCGGCGCAACCGGCCAAGGTCAGCCCGGCGGCTAAAAGCAGAACGAGGAGGCGTGCGTCGCTTGGCATAAGGGTGGGCCGAAGCCTAGTTTAGGGGAGGGAGACGCCGCCAAGTTAGACCGGGGCCGCCCAAGGCTCAAGGCCCCGAAGGCCGCCCGGCCGGTGAAACCGGTTCCACCGCCGCAATCGCCCCCGGAGCGGCCCGAAAACCTGTATGAGCCCTTGCCGATGGAGGAATACCTGTTCTGCGCCCCCGTGATGCAACTCGGCGTCGGCTTCACGATATGGGGCGTGCCGCTCCCGGAGGACGTGGCGGCGGCGCTCGCCGGGGCGGGCGTGCGGCGCGTCGTGGGGACGATCGGGGGCATCGCCGTGAGCCGGGCCATCATGAACCCGCGCCGGCCGCAGCCCTACCTGACGCTCAACCGCGACCTGATGCGCCGCCTCCGCGTGGGCGAGGGCGATCTGCTCGACGTGATGATTACCGCCGATCCCGCGCCGGACGACGTAGCGCTCTGCGACGAGTTCGAGGCGGTGCTGGAGCAGCACGCGCATGCCGCCGCCTGCTGGGAGGCGATGACGCCGGGCCGCCGCCGCTCGTACGCGCACTATGTCAACGGCGGCAAGCGCCCCGAAACGCGCCTCAAGCGCGCCCTCGATCTGGCGCAGCGCATGGAGGAGGGGCGGCTGTAGGCGCTTTACGCTGCTTTGTTACAAAATATTCAAGTTAGAGCAGCAAGATATTGTGCGTAAGCGCTTTCGTGTGTATCATGAATGAACGTTCATTCGACGCGCAACGCTGTGACGGAAGTGCTCTCGGCTTTACCCCGGCAAGACAAGCGCAACGCCCTCCTCGGGGCGGCGCTCGACCTTGCCGCCGAGCGAGGGCTGCACGATATGCCGGTTTCGGCTCTTGCGCGGCGCGCCGGGGTGGCGACCGGCACCGTCTACCTGTACTTCTCCGGCAAGTCCGATTTGCTCAACCAGCTTTACCTCGACCAGTCGCGCGCGCTCAACCGGGCCATCGTCGCCGGCGTGAGCGAGCGCGACGCTTACCCGGACCGCATCAAACGCATCTGGCGCAACTTTGCGTGGTGGCACCTCGACAACCCGAAGGCGGCGCTGTTCCTGCGGCAGTGCGAAGCTTCGTCGATGCTGGGGGCGGCCACCCTGGAAGCCGTCGCTGAGGAGGAAGCCGAGCTTTACCGCTACTACACCCACGAGTCGGCGGGCTTGTTGCCGCCGGGATGGTCGCGCCCGGTGACGTGGGCGCTCTTTGCCGGGCCGGTATACATGCTCTCGCACCTTCAGGAGAAAGGCGAAGTCCGCGTAACCGAGGAAATGTTGCAGCAGACCTTCCAGGGTATTCTGCGCGCTTTCTCGGAACCCCCCGTTGCTGAATAACACAACCCTCCACAACCGCTCTATATACCAACCCCAACCAACGATCATGCGTACGCTCAAGAATCTTTTCTTTCTGCTGCTCCTGGCCGCTCCGCTTGCGGCCGTCGCCGCGCCCTCGCCCGTCGTCGGCGCGTGGAACTACACGTTCGACGCCGGCGGCACGGTGTACTCGGGCATCATCACGGTGACCGAGCAGGACGGCGTGTACCAGGGCACGATCACCGTGGCCGACAGCCCCGCCTCGCCGCTCGACTCGGTCAAGGTCGAGGGCAACACGCTCTATTTCGAGTTCGTCGCGGGCGAGTACGGCCAGATGAAGATTACGGCCACCATCGACGGGGACAACTTCGCGGGCGACTGGAACGCGGTCAACTTCGGCTCTTTCCCGGTCAGCGGCACCCGCAAGGTCGAAACCTCGCAGGCGCCGGGCGCGAACCGGTAAGTCTCTGCACGCGGAAAGCGTAAAAGGCGCGCCCCCGGCTTGGGGCGCGCCTTTTTTGCGCCGTAGGGGCCGCTACGAGCCGGCGGGGGGCGCCTCGGCCCAGCGCGCCTCGACGGCGGCTTGCACGGCCTCCCGAAGCTGCTGCTTGAGGAACGGCTTGCTCAGGTAGCCGTCGAAGCCGGCGGCGAGCAGGCGCTCGCGGTCGCCGGGAAGCGCGTAGGCCGTCACGGCGATGATGGGCGTCTCGGCGTAGCCGGGAAGCAGCCGGAGGGCCGCCAGCACGTCGGCGCCCTGCACCCCCTGGCCGAGGTTGATGTCCATGAGCACCAGGTCGTAGGCGTCCGCGGCGGCGGCCGCGAGCGCCTCGGCGCGCGTCGCGGCGGCGGCGACGGCGGCCGGCCCGGCGAGCATGTGCTGCGTGAGCGTGCGCACGACGGCGTCGTCGTCCACGACGAGCACGCGGAGCGAGGCGGGCGCCGCTGCGTGCGTGGGCGCGGCCTCCGGGAGGGGCGCGGCGGCCCCGGCGAGCGGGAGGCGCACCCGGAACACCGAGCCCTCGCCTTTGCGG
>CBDTTW010000091.1:0-12131 GCA_965363675.1 uncultured Rhodothermaceae bacterium | reverse complement strand
CCCACTGGTCGCCGCTATGCTCCCTCGCCGTTTTGCCCTCCCGACCCTGGCCGCCCTCGTCGCCCTCGTCGCCGCCTGCCACCCGCCCCCGGCGGCGCGCCCCGACCAGCCGCCCAACATCATCCTCATCCTCGCCGACGACCTGGGCTACGGCGACCCTCAGAGCTACAACCCCCGCTCCCGCATCCCTACCCCTCACCTCGACGCCATGGCCCGCCAGGGCGTCCGCTTCACCGACGCGCACACCCCCTCGGCCGTCTGCTCGCCCACCCGCTACGGACTGCTCACCGGCCGCTACGCCTGGCGCACCCGACTCAAGCAAGGCGTGCTCTGGGGCTACGACCCCGCCCTGATCGACACCACCCGCCTGACGCTCGCCTCGATGCTCAAAGCCCGCGGCTACCGCACCGCCATGGTCGGCAAGTGGCACCTCGGCCTGGGCGCGGCCGACTCGGTCGACTACGCCGCGCGCCTGCGCCCCGGACCGCTCGCCTACGGCTTCGACGAGTACTTCGGCATCCCCGCCTCGCTCGACATGGACCCCTACGTCTACCTCGAGGGCGAGTACGCCCTCGTCCCGCCCACCGGCGCGGTGGCCGCCGGCGCCTGGCGGCGCGACGGCGGCAAAGGCTTCTGGCGCGCCGGCGCGGCCGCCCCCGGCTTCGACCACGCCGAGGTGCTGCCGCGCCTGGCCCGCCGCGCCGTCCGCATCATCGAAGAAGCCGCCGCCGACCCCAAGCCCCTCTTCCTTTACTTTGCCCTCACCGCTCCCCATACCCCGTGGCTGCCCACCGCCGAGTTCACCGGCCAAAGCCAGGCCGGCCCCTACGGCGACTTCGTCGTCCAGACCGACGCCGTCCTCGGCCAGGTGCGCGGGGCCCTCGAACGCACCGGCCAGGCCGCCAACACCCTCGTTATCTTCACCTCCGACAACGGCGCCTACTGGCGCCCGGAGGACATCGCCCGGTGGGGCCACGCCTCCAACGCCCCCTGGCGCGGCCAGAAAGCCGATGCCTGGGAGGGGGGCCACCGCGTCCCGTTCGTGGCCTACTGGCCGGGCCGCGTCGAAGGCGGGCGCGCCGAGAGCGAACCGGTCGAACTGACCGACATGATGGCGACCCTGGCCGCCGTGACCGGCGCGGCGCTGCCCCCCGGCGCCGGCGAGGACTCCTACGACATCTCTGCGGCCCTTTACGGCGCGTCCCGTTCGGCTCCCCTCCGCGAGGCCCTCGTGAGCCACTCGGCGCGCGGGCACTTCGCCATCCGCAAAGGCTCCTGGAAGCTGATCGCCGGCCTCGGCTCCGGCGGCTTCTCGACCAGGCCCGCCGACGAGAAACCCGGCCCCGGCGACCCTGAAGGCCAGCTCTACGACCTCGCGGAGGATCCCGGCGAGACGCGCAACCGCTACGCCGAACGCCCCGAGAAGGTCGCCGAGTTGAAGGCGTTGTTGGCGCGCTATCAGCAAAGCGGCCGCAGCGCCCGGTAGCCCCGGCCGCCCACGCGGACGCCGCCGGCAAACGCCCCCGGCGCGACCACGTCGCCCCCCGGCTCCTTAGCGCCGAAGGCGGACGCATACCCCTCGAACGCGCCGTCCTCGGCGACGCTCTGGGTCTTGAACTGCACGCTGCGATGAAGCATAAAAAAACGGCTACGGATGGCTGATCTCGTAGCCGCCAAACTACCGCGCCCCCTGTGTGGGACTGTAGCAGGATTCTATGTCATAAAACCGGCGTCCCCCGCGTCCGCAAGTTCGTAGCTCTCCGCGCACCGGCAGGCCACGCTCTCCGACGCCGGAAGCCCCGCATCCAGCGGGTGCATCGCCGCGTACCCGCCCACGCTGTACGCCTCGTCCAGGCCCTGCCGCTGCCCATCCGCCGCCCGGTGCGTGTCTCGCGTCCTGCCGTCGCGCGTGGCGATCCACTCCTTTTCGATCTCGTACCCTTCCGCCTGCAAACGCTTCGCCCGCGCCCGGCTCCCCACCGCCGACGCCCGCAGCGGCGCCGTCCGCGCGATCCGCGTCGCCCGGCGCCGCCGGAACCATCGTTCCCACGCCCCTACGTGTCGCCGGCGGCCCCAAGCGCCTGCACGAGCGCCCTTGGGGCCGCCGCGCGCTTCGCCTCATGCGGGAGATCGTCGCGGCCCGAAAAAACGCCGCGCCTTCTCGAACGCGCACCCGCTTACTCCAGCGGCACGAAGGCAAGGCCGTTGTTGGGGTTCATGGGAATCACGAGCTGGTTCGCCCCCGCGTCGTAGCACATCGAAGCCGCGCTCGGGATGCCCCGGGCGATCAGCTCGGCCGCCGCCCCCGGCCGCAGCCGCGAGACGCCGCCCTGCGTGACGCTGCTCACGTACTTCGTTCCGTCCGGCATGATCACCAGCCCGTCGCTGCCGGGCTGTGCGGCGCGCTCCGTCTTCACGAGCGCCCCGCTCGGGGCAAACGTCAGCACCTCGTCATTGCCGAAGTTGGCCACCACGATGTTGCCCTCCGGATCGAAGGCGATGCCGTTGGGCATGCGCAGCGGCGCCCCTTGGGCAAACACCGTCGCCGCCCCGTCGGGCGCGAGCCGCCAGACGCGCCACGTCGCCGGGTCCGCGTTGTCCCCGAAGTCGCCCGTCTGCGTGGCGTAGATCGCGCCGTCGTCGGCCACTTCGATGTCGTTGATCCAGGGCGAGCCCTCGATGCGCATCTCGCCTGCCGGGGCGCCCGTGCGCAGGTCGAACCGGCGGATGACGGCCACGCTCGGGTCGCCCGCCCCGGCGCCGCCGTCGCGGTCGGCCACGTAGAGCAGCCCGCCCGCAATGTCGCTGCCCAGCGGTTCGTTCAGCACCAGCGGCGGCGTGAGCGCGGCGCGGGCGTTTGCGTTTTGCACGCCGATCCACCGGGCCGTGTGCACCGAGCCGTCGTGGTTGATGAACGAAACCCAAGCGTCGTTGGTCTGGACGCTCTGCGGCGCGGCGCGGTTCGGCACGACGATCACGCCGCGCTCGGCGTCGTAGGAGCAGCTTTCCGCAGAGTAGATGGCCCCGTACACCTTGACGTTCGCAGAGACCGCCTCGAAGGCCCCGTCGGCGGCCGGGTTGACGGGCAGCCCGAGCGGGTTGCCTACGAAGTAGGGCCGTGGTTCCGGCGCCTGCCGGGCGTGCGCCGGGCCTGCGGCAAGCCCAAGGGCCAGCGCGGCGGCGAGCATCACGGTTCGTTTCATGTGCGTTCTCTTGAATGGTGATAAACCGGCGCCGAGGCGCCTTACGGCTGCGGCGCGATTCGCCACAGCTCTCCGCCGTCCGTGACGACGTACAGCAGGCCGTCCGGCCCCTCGCGCACGTCGCGTACGCGCTGCCCCCGGTCGGCCAGCAGGTGCTCTTCGCCGATCACGCGGTCGCCCTCCAGGGCCAGGCGCACCAGCCGCGCGCCGCGCAGCGCGCCGATGAACAGGCTGCCGCGCCAGGCCGGGAACGCCGCCCCGCTGTAGAACTGCGCCCCCGAAGGCGCGATCACCGGGTCCCAGAAGTACACCGGCTGCTCCATCCCGGCGGCCTGCGTCCCGGCGCCCTCCTCCGGCCCGCCGTCGTAGACGATCGGCCCGCCGCCGTAGTCGATCCCGTAGGTGATCAGCGGCCAGCCGTAGTTTTTGCCCTTCTCGGCCAGGTTCACCTCGTCGCCCCCCCGAGGGCCGTGCTCGACGACCCAGAGCCGCCCCTGCCCGTCGAGCGCCGCCGCCTGCGGGTTGCGGTGGCCGTACGACCAGATCTCGGGCAACGCCCCCGCCTGCCCGATGAACGGGTTGCCCGGCGCCGGCGAGCCGTCCGGCCGGATGCGCAGCACCTTGCCGTAGTGGCTGCCCAGCTCCTGCGCCTGGTGGCGCGTGGCCTTGTCCGAGCGCTCGCCGATGGCGACGAACAGCGTCCCGTCGCCGGCGAAGACGATCCGCGAGCCGAAGTGCAGCCCGTTGTCGTAGGTGGGCTGCGTCCGCAAGATCACCCGCACGCTGTCCAGGCGCGCCCCGTCCTCCGAGAGCACCCCGCGCGCCACGCTCGTGCCGTTGCCTCCCTGACGCGGCTCGGTGTAGCTCCAGAAAATCGTCCGGTCGGCGGCAAAGCCCGGGCTCAGGGCCACGTCGAGCAGACCGCCCTGGCGGTCGTCGTCCACGGCAGGCACCCCTGCGATAGGCTGCCCGACCTCCCCGGCGGCCGAGACGATCCGCATCCGGCCGGGCTTCTCGGTCACCAGAAGCGCCCCGCCGGGAAGCGGCTCGACGGCCCACGGGCTTTTGAGCGCCTTCGTCAGCACCGCCGCCTCGAAGGCCACCCCGGACTCGGCCCCGCAGGCGCGCGTCTGCTCCGGAAAGGCCGGCGTCCGCTCGGGGGCTTCCCGCTTGGCGGTGTCCAGCGGCGCGCAGTCTTCGGCGGCGCCCGCCCGGTTAGCTTCGGAGGACGTCCCTGCCGGCGGCGAACTGCACCCGACGAGCAGCACGCCCGCAAACGCAAACACGATGAGCAAACTTTTCATGCGGAATCTCTGGTGGTGATAATGAAGTGTGAACGTAGACCTGGCTTCCCTGGAAGGCGTCCCCGGCGGCCGGGCTTTGCTGCACTTGAACCCGGCTCGCCCCGGCGGGGTTCGGCGCGCCGGACGCTTTGCCGCCGCCGCTCATCCGGAGCCTCCGAGCTGCCGGGCCCAGAAGGCGACGGCTTTGCCGATCCATCCCTCCGCCTCCGTGCCCACGCCGGCGCCGAACCCGTGCCCGAGGTTGGGGTAAACGTGGCGCTCGACCGCCGCGCCCGCTGCTTGCAGCGCCGCCGCGCGCCGCTCCATGGCCGCCGCCGGAGCGATCCCGTCGCGCCCTCCGGCGACTACAAACGTCGGCGGCTCTTCGCGCGTGTACTCGGCGTGGCCGGTGTACGCCATCACGACCGTTGCAGGCTTCGGATGCGCGCCCGCGCCGTAGGCGGCCGTGCCGTGCGAGCCGATGGCGGCGGCCATGCGCGCCCCGGCCGAGCTGCCCCAGACGGAATAGCCGCTCCGGGCGACCCCGAGCTGCCCGGCATGCCTCAGCACGTAGTCGATGGCCCGGGCCATGTCCGCGGTCGCCGTGCGGCCGCCCCGACCCGTGCGGTACACCACCACGAACGCGTTGTAGCCCAGGGCGCTGATCGCTGCGGCGTACGGAAAGCCTTCATGCACGGAGCCCACGTACGCAAACCCGCCGCCCGGCGCAATCACGGCAAAAGGCGCTCCGGCCCGCCCCGGAAAGAAAAACAAGCCGGCGGCGCGCAATTCGGGGTCCCTTCGGCGCTCCTCCTCCGCGTAGATCTCGTGGAACACCGGCGCCCCCCGGCGAGCGTTCTCGACCAAAAGGTTCAGGCCCTGCACCACGGTCGCCGGATCGACTTCGCTGTGATAAGGCAGCAGCGTTCCGATGCGGCGCAGCGGAAGGCTGCGGTCGTAGGCGCGCCCGTGCCACGGCAGCGTGCGCTCGGCAAAACCCTTCAGGGCGGGATGGTCCAGCAGATCCCCCAGGGTGTTCTCCGGGTCGAGATACATGCTATCCGTCAGGGCGGCGGCCCTCGGTGCGTCGGCCGGCCCCCCGCCGCCCGCTTGGGCGCAGACGCTCCCGTGCAACAGGGCCACGGCGGCCCAAAGGCGCAGGTGTGTCATCGTATTCCTCCGTAGGGGTGGGGGCGCGCCCTCCTTTCGCGGAAGACTTTCCGTCCGGCCGCGCCCGAACTAGCGCAGCGTCCTCGTCTCGACGGCCTTTTCGATCACGTCCAGCCGCGCCTTCTTGGGGTCGGGCTTGCCCACGAAGGCGCCGTCTGCCTGGATCTCCAGCAGGGCGTCCGTTTCGGCGTCGTAGACGGGCCACCTCGGCAGGCCCTCGCCGTTCGGGTCGCCCGTCCGGGCGAAGTTCGCCCAGTAGGCGTTCATCCTGGCGGCCACCTGCTGATCCTCCGCCGCCGGCGCGGCCCCTTCCCGGCCGCCGAGCGTGTGGAACACGTAGGGGATCTCCGAGGCGTGCGCCGCGCCGTAGCGCATCCGCTCCCGCATCGAGGCCGAGACGTAGGAGAACAGGTAGACGTAGGCCGGCGCGCCCGCGGCGACGAAAGCCCTCGCCGTCAGCCGGGCCGGCTCGGCCCACACCTTGTCCGTGTTGACCATCGTCAGCATCTCCGCAAAATCCACGGCCCCGCCGGGGTCGTAGGCCGCCGCCGCCTCGCCCCTCAAGCTTCCGAAGAGGGACAGCAACGCTTCCTTAGAATCGGCATTGACGAAGCCGGCCGGCACTTCGGCGCTGTTCGACCCGATGAGCAGCGGCACGCGGGCCTGCCGGCCGGCTGCGTAGGCGCGCTGCGCCGTCTCTACGACCAGCTTGCCGTCGAGGATCGGCCCTGAGTAAATCGGCCGCCCTGCGGGGCCATCGCTCTCCTGGCCTCCATCCACGATCTCCTCCACCGGCAAGGCGCGGAGCCCGGCCGACGCCGCCGCATCCGCGCCCGCGATCCCGTGCTTGCGCGCGAAGTGCACGCCGATCGTCTCCGCCGAAACGGGGTAAAACGGGTCGGCGTTCTCCTCGCGGATCGGCCGTCCGGTCAGCACGCCGTCCCGGCCGCCGCCCGACTGGCTGATCGCCTTGTGGAAAAGCCCATGCGCCTCGGGGATGGTCAGCAGCGAATGCACCGAGACGCCGCCCGCCGACTCGCCGAAAATCGTCACGTTGTCCGGGTCGCCTCCGAAGGCGGCGATGTTCTGCCGCACCCACCGGAGGGCGGCGATCTGGTCCATATACGCGTAGTTGCCCTTCGGCTCTTCCGGATGCTCGCGGCTCAGCGCAGGGAAGGCAAAGAAGCCGAGGCGCCCCAGGCGGTAGTTGAACGTCACCAGCAGCACGCCTTGCCGGGCAAACGGGCCGCCGTCCGACCCCGAGCCGCTGCCGAACACGAAGGCGCCGCCGTGGATCCACACCATCACCGGCAGCTTGTCCCCCGGCGCCGCCCCGGCCGGGCGCCAGACGTTGAGGAACAGGCAGTCCTCCGACGAGCCTTCCGCGATCGACCCCGAGCCGCGAGGCCATCCCGCCTGCGCGCAGCTCGCCCCGAAACGGCCGGCATCCCGCTCCCCCGGCCACGCCGGCGCGGCCTGCGGCGGGCGCCAGCGAAGCGCGCCCACCGGCGCGGCGGCGTACGGAATGCCTTTGAAGCTGGAGACCTCCCCCTCGGTCACGCCGCGCACGACGCCGGAAGCCGTGCGCACCGTCTGCGCCTCGGCCGGGGCGCACGCCGGCAGCCCCGCCGCCGCCCACCAGAGCAGGAGGAGCCATCTGCGACGCGTCTTGCCCTGCGCCTTCGCTCCGGCGCCGCCGAGCCGGCATGCTTTCCTAGGGGCGGCTTCATGTTCCTGCTTACGCATCGTGTTTTCCTAATCGACGAAGTTAAACGAATAGACCAGACTCACATTCCAGAGAAAGCCCAAGTCGCCCGCGACGCTCGACTGAACGGGCGTGTTGACGAGGGAAGCAAGCGTCATCGGAACGCCGCCCTTCGAGAGCGTCGTGTGCAGCGTGGCATAGATCCCGTCGCTCCCGTCGAGGTTCAGGTAGTACAGTTGCGGCCGGAAGCCCACCACGAGCCCGCCCCCGAGCCCCACGCCCGGAAGGCCGATCCCGGCGCTCAGGTAGTTCGTGTGGGTCGGCGTCGATGCCTCAAAGCCATAGGAGTACAGGTGGTATACCCCGGCGCTCAGGCCCCCCGCAAGCCGGCGACTCGCCGAGATCTCGCCGGCAAGGAAACGCCGGGCCTCCAGGATCTCCCGGCCGCCGGGCGCCTCCGCGACCTGGACCGGCTTGAACGACACCGACGGCCCGACCCCGACGTTCAGGCGGAACCGCTCGCGCCGCGCCAGGTCGTAGCGCCACCGGAAAAGAAACGCCCACGGCTGCCCCTCCAGCGAGGCCCGAAACTCGGGCGCGAAGCTCACGCCCTTCTTTTCGGCCGTCGCCGAGAAAATGACCGCCGGCTTGCCGAGCGTCAGGTTGGGAATCGTCGAGATGCCCTTGCTCGTCACGCTCACGGAGCCGTTGAACGCGTCAAGGCCCGCTGCGCCCTGCGCCCGCGCCCCCACTAGGGCTGCGTGGAGCGCCGGTGAAAGCACGCCCGCAACGACCAGGACCGGCCGCGCGGCCGCCCAGAGGCGGCGGCGGGCGTGCAAAATCAGGCTTCGGCGGTGGGGCATCGGTTTTCCGTGGAGGCGCTTAGTGTTCGAGGGTATGCGTGTCCCGCACGCTGCTGAACGTCAGTCCGAGCAGCTTCCAGGCGGCGCCCTCCTTCCGGTAGACCTCCGTAACCGTGAACGCGTTGCTTACCTCCTCGCCCCGCACCTGCGCCCGCAGCGTAATGCGGTTCCAGAGCAGCGCCGTCTCCCCGAACGTCTCCACCACCACGTCGTGCACCTCCGCATGCTGGTAGTGGATGCTGCCGCTGCGGATGATCTCGATCTCCCGCTCCTTGCCCCACGTCCCGCTCATGTGCACGAACCGCGAGGCGTCGTCGAACAGCGCGCCCAAGGCGTCCACGTCCTTGTCGGCCATCCACTGCCATTTCGCTTTGGAGAGCGCGGCGACCTCGGCGGCGGCGTCCTGCTGCGCGAAAGCTCCCTGCGCGCTCGCCGCCGGCAGCAGCAGCCCGACAAGTCCCGTCTTCATAATCGTTTTCATATGCTCTTCCGGTTCAGGTGAAGTTCAGGGGCAGGCCCCGTCGGCGTTCAGGGCTGCTCGAAGACCTCGCGGGCCGCCCCGACGGCCGTCACGGCGTTCGGCCGGCCCGCGTAGAAGGCCAGGTGCGTAATCAGGGCAATCAGTTCTTCCCGGGTCGCCCCGTTCCGCAGCGCCAGGCCGAGGTGCGACCGGAGCTGGTCCGGGCGGTTCATCGCCACGAGCGCGCTGACGGTCGCCAGGCTCCGGTCGCGCGGCGAGAGCGCCGGGTCGGCCCAGACCCGCCCGTACAGCACCTCGTCGGTGAGCCCGGCCGGCTCCGGCGCGAGGTCCCCCAAAAGCTGCTGCGCCCGCGACGGCCCCCCGGCGGCCGGAGACGCCGACCCGCCCCCCGCCGGCGACCCGACGCCGTACTGCTCGTCCGTGACCGCCTCCATCCACTCCGTAGACGGCCCCTCCTCCGGCCGCTCCACCGTGGCGACGTGGGTCATCGCGGCCCCCGGCGACGCCCCGTGCCAGTGCTTCACGCCGGGCGGAATCACGACCACGTCGCCGGCGCGCACCTCCTGGACCGGGCCGCCCCAGTGCTGCACCCGCCCGGCCCCCGCCGTGATGACGAGCGTCTGGCCGAGCGGATGCGTATGCCAGTGCGTCCGGGCGCCCGCCTCGAAGGCCACCGTCGCGCCGTAGGTGCGCCCGGGCGCCGCCGCCTCGAACCGGCCGCCCACCCGCACGGCCCCCGTGAAGCGCTCGGGCGGGGCCGCCTGCGAAGGGGCCCCCGACCGGACGACGTTCAGGCGGTCCTGCGCCTCGGCGCCCACCGGGGCGGCCAGGGCCAGGGCCAAGGCGGCGGCGGCAATGCGGATCATAGCGGTGCAGGGGTTGCGGCGCGGGCGCCGGTTCGGGAAAAGGGGCCTCGGGCGGCCTCGGTCAGCGGTCGATCATCCGCTGTGCAGTTTCGGAGTAGCGCGCCCCGTGCGCCTCGAGCCCGGCGGCGCGTTCCTCGATCCGCCGGAGGTCCTCGCCCGTGAGTTCGAGGTCGGCCGCGGCGACGTTCTCCTCCAGCCGGTGCGCCTTCGTCGTGCCGGGGATCGGCGCGATCCAGGGCTTCTGCGCCAGCAGCCACGCCAGCGCGATTTGCGCCGGCGTGGCGCCTTTCTCGTCGGCGATGCGCCTCAGCAGGTCCACAAAGGCCCGGTTCGCCTCCCGGTTCTCCGGCGACAGGCGGGGGACCGTGTTCCGGAAGTCGCCGTCCGCGAACGTCGTCGCCGCGTCGATCTTTCCCGTCAGGAACCCCTTGCCGAGCGGGCTGAACGGCACGAACCCGATGCCCAGCGCCTCGCACGTCGGGAGGATCTCTGCTTCCGGCTCGCGCCACCACAGCGAATACTCGCTCTGGAGGGCCGCCACCGGCTGCACGGCATGCGCCCGGCGCAGCGTGCGGGCGCCCGCCTCCGAGAGGCCCCAGTGCAGCGCCTTGCCCTCGGCGATCAAGTCCTTCACGGCCCCCGCTGCGTCCTCGATCGGGACTTCGGGGTCCACCCGGTGCTGATACAGCAGGTCGATGCGGTCCGTGCGCAAGCGCCGCAGCATCCCCTCCACGGCCTGCCGGATGTGCTTGGGGCGGCTGTTGAGCCCGCCGCGTTGCACGCCCGTCTCCGGGTCGATGTCGAAGCCGAACTTCGAGGCGATCACGACCCGGTCGCGGACGGGCGCGAGCGCCTCCCCGACGACACGCTCGTTCGTGAACGGGCCGTAGACCTCGGCCGTGTCGAAAAGCGTCACGCCCACCTCTACGGCGCGGCGGATCAGGGCGGCGCCCTCGGCCGCGTCGGTCGCCGCGCCGTAGCCGAAGCTAAGCCCCATCGCGCCGTAGCCGATGGCCGAGACGGTCAGGCCGTCTCCAAGCGTACGGATTTGCATGTCGCTGTCCTCCGTTAGGGGCCGCGCCCCTCGTTATCTCATAAGCCTCGTAAACGAGAGCGCCGCCAGCTTCCACGCGCCGCCCTGCTGCACGTACACTTCCGTCGCCTCGAACGGATTGCTGACCTCGTTGCCCCCTACGACGGCATCCAGCCGGATCGTGTTCAGCACGATGCCCGTCGCGCCGATCACCCGCGCCGAGGCCGCCTGGATCTCCGCATGCTTGTAGTGGATGCCTCCGCTCCGGATGATCTCAAGCTCTCGCGCCGTTCCCCAGCTCCCGCCCATATGCACGAACACGGCTTCTTCGTGGAACAGCGCGCCCAAGGCGTCTACGTCCTTGTCGGCCATCCACTGCCACTTCTGCCGGGACAGGTCCAGGAGCCCCTGCTCCGCGCTCGCGGAGTCGCTTGTCGCCGCCTGCTGCTGCGCGCCCGCCGGCTGCAACCATACCGCCGCCAGGCATATCGTGAGAAAGAATGCTTTCATAGGAATCCCTCTTTACAGGTTTACCGAATCGTCCCCGGCTTTTGCCCTCACTTTTTCGGCGGCGCCTCCACCCCCGACATCGACAGCACGGCGTCGGGCAGTCGCTGGCCCCGGATCTCGATGGCCGCGACCTCCGCGTTCAGTTCCAGGGCTTCCGAGGGCGTGAACGCGACGGCCGCCGCCCCCACGTTCTGCGCCAGGTGGCCGGCGTCGGTCGTGCCGGGGATAGGCACGATCCAGGGCTTCTGCGCCATGAGCCACGCCAGCGCGATCTGCGCCGGCGTCGCGCTCTTGCGCTCGGCCCAGCGCTGGACCACGTCCACCAGCGCGACGTTGTGGGCCAGTTGCTCCGGCGCAAACCGGGGCTCGGCGCCGCGAATGTCGCCTTGGGCGAACCGCGTCCGCGCGTCGATGGCCCCCGTCAGGAAGCCCACCCCGAGCGGGCTCCACGGCACGAACCCGATGCCCAGCGCCTCGCACGTCGGGAGCACCTCGGCCTCAGGGCCGCGCCACAGCATCGAATACTCGCTCTGGACGGCCGTCACCGGCAGCGCGGCGTGCGCCCGGCGCAGCGTGCCCAGCCCCATCTCCGACAGACCCCAGTGCAACACTTTCCCTGCGTCCATCAAGTCCTTCACGGCCCCCGCTGCGTCCTCGATCGGGACTTCGGGGTCCACCCGGTGCTGATACAGCAGGTCGATGCGGTCCGTGCGCAAGCGCCGCAGCATCCCCTCCACGGCCTGCCGGATGTGCTCGGGGCGGCTGTTCCGCCCGGGGCGCCGCTCGCCGGTCTCAAAGTCGATGTCGAAGCCGAACTTCGAGGCGATCACCACCTGGTCGCGGAACGGGGCCAGGGCCTCGCCGAGGATGCGTTCCGCTTCGTGCGGCCCGTACGCCTCGGCCGTGTCGAAGAACGTCACGCCCTGGTCGAAGGCGGCCCGCGCCAGGGCGACCATAGCCGGCCGGTAGGGGACCGTCGTCTCGTAGCGGCGCGCCACGTTCTGGAAGCCCATCCCG
>CBDTTW010000090.1:0-12249 GCA_965363675.1 uncultured Rhodothermaceae bacterium | reverse complement strand
CGTAGGCCCCATCGAGCCCGCCGTCCATACGGGGCGGCCCGCCGCCTCGGCCGCGCCTAGCGCCAGCTCAGCCGCCCGCGCGTTCACCTCGTCTTCGCGCCCCTCTGCCGCCGAGCCGTGCAGCCGGTAGGGGTTCGCCCCGAACGTGCACGTCAGGATGATGTCGGAGCCCGCCGCGAGGAACGCCGCATGCAGCGCCGCGACCGCCTCGGGGCGCTCCAGCACCCACGCCTCCGGGGGCGCGCCCGGCGGCAAGCCTCGGGCTTGCAGGTTCGTGCCGGTGGCGCCGTCCGTCACGAACGTCGCGCCTGCGGCGAGGCGGTCCGGGAAGCTGCTTTTCATAGGTGCGCCTCGGAGATCAAGCGTCTGGTCGCTGCGGCGCCGAGAGGCATCCGGGCCGTCAGAGCGAAAGGTTATCGGTAAACGCATCCGCGAAACGCGGGTGCGTCGTCAGTTCGAGGTGCTGCACACGCTCGCCGAGGGCCTCGGCCTCGCGGCGCAGGGCGCGGTTGACGAGCAACCCCACGGCCCCTTGCCCGGCGGCGTTGCCCACCTGCTCCGTGCGCTCCACCGCCGAAGCCGGCAGCATGCCGATGGCGGCGGCGTGGGCCGGGTCGAGGTGCGCCCCGAACGCGCCGGCTACAATATAGCGCTCTACCTGGTCCGCCGTCAGGCCCGCGTGCGCCAGCAGCAAATCGACGCCGGTGCGAACGGCGGCCTTGGCAAGCTGCACCTGCTGCACGTCGGCGCGCGTCAGCACGACGGCGCGGCGCCCCTCGGCGGCGGGCGCGACGACGCAGTACGCCCCGCCCCGGCAGGCGTCGCGGAGCGCGCGTTCGCCGCGCATGCGTCCCATACGGTCCAGCACACCCACGGCGCGCAAGACGGCTACCGCGTCGAGCACGCCGGAGCCGCAGAAGCCTATGGGCGGCTCCCCTCCCACCGTTTCGATAGTCCAGCTCCCCTCCTCCAGGGCGCGCACGCGCTCGATGGCCCCCGGCACGGCGCGCATGCCTTGGCGGATCTGCGCGCCCTCGAAGGCCGGGCCCGAGGCGCACGAGCAGGCCAGGATACGCCCCTCGTGCAGCAGGCTGATCTCGGTGTTGGTGCCGATGTCGAGCAGCATCGCGCTTCCCGAACGGCGCGCAAAGCCCGCAGCGACTAGGGCCGATACATGGTCCGCCCCAACGAAACCTGCAATAACGGGCGGCGTGTAGAGCCAAACGTCTTCGCTGAAGGCAAGCCCCAAACGCGACGCCGGCGCGTACAGGCGCTCGCGGCGAGCGGGCGTGAACGGCGCCGCCCCGAGTCCCTCCACCGGCAGCCCTAACAGCAGGTGGTGCATCACGGTGTTGCCCACCGCCACGACCTCGGCGACGGCTTCCGGAGCCGCCCCGTGCGCCGCGCACAGCCGCGCCGCCGCCTGCCCGATGCTGCGGCGCAGCAACTCCGTCAGCGCGGCTTCCGAGCGCCCGGCCGCCGCCACCCGGGCGATCACATCCGCGCCGTAAACCTGCTGCGGATTCGGAAACCCGAACGCTTCCACGACCTCGCCCGACTCCAGATCGACCAGGTAAGCCGCCACTTTCGTCGTGCCGATATCGACGGCGAGGCCCAGCGCCGCCGCTCCTGCCGGGCGCACGCCGATGACCTCGCCCGTGCTGCGGCGCGCCAGGAGCTTGACCCGCGACGCGCCCTGCAACCGCCTCCGCTGCGCCTCGGCGGCCGGGCTGAGCCGCGACGGCCGGGCCAACCCAGCGGCTTGCCATACGTCTTCCGCGAGCGCCGCGCCCGGCGCCGCGATGGCCGTCCGGATCTCCGGGTCCCACCCGAGCGCCGCCGGAGCGTGCGCCGTTTGCGTGCGCAGCGGCGCCTCGCGCGAGGCGGCGGGCGCTTCCACGGCGCAATCGCCCTCGGCGCACGCCTGGCACGCCAGCCGCCAGCCGTCCGCAAGAGCTTCTTCCGAGAGGATCACCGTTTCGTGGAGCGTGGGCGGGCTGATACGCCCTGCGGCCACACGCACGCAGCAGGCTTCGCACGCGCCGATGCCGCCGCAGTCGGCGCGCAGGCCGATGAGCGCCGCTTGGGCGGCCGCGAGCAGCGTAGCGCCCAGCGGAGCCGCGGCGCGCGCCTGCTCCGGCAGGAACGTCACCACGATCTCAGGGGCAGCAGGCTCCGGCGCGTTCATGAGCGCGGCTCCGGCGCTTCGGCGCGCCGCAGGCGGCACCGCAGCCGCGCGCCGCACCAGTCGCATACCGAGCCTCCGGCCTCCACGTCCGGCCCGATGCCCGCCACGAACGACACCGACTTGGCGGGGCGGAGGGCGGCGGCTTCCGAGAGCGTCACCGGCAGCCCGGGAGCCGCGAAAAGCCGCAGGAGATCGCGCTGTCCGGGGTCGAGGGGGAAACCTTCGTGGCCGGGGGCTATCGGGGCCGTGACGCACCCCCCTGCTGCGCCCCCAATGCGGGCGGCGGCGGCGTCCGCGAGCGCTTCGACGATAGCGGAGCCGGCCGCATCGAGGGCGAGGGCGAGAGCCGGATGATCGGCATACGCCTGCGACACGGCCTGTTCGAGGGCGGGGCCGATGGTGCACACGGCCGCGCAGACGTATTCGGCGCGCCCGAGCACACGCGCGGCGAGCGGGGCCGTAAAGCCGCCGCCCGAGGCCAGCAGCACCCGGTCGTGCCGCACCGATGCGACGCGCTGCACCGACGCGGCCCACGCGGGCGCCGCCAGGGCCTGCGCTTGCCGCCGCGCCTCCTCTGCCACGGCCGCCACATCCGGGCGGCGCGCGCGCAGCCGCTGCGGGTCGGGGGCGCCCTGCCGCCGAAGCAGCGCATCGACCGAGGGCGCGAGGCTTTCCGCCGGGGGCGGCGCCCCCAGCACGTCGGACCCGCCGGGAAGCGCGTTCACGAGGCCGCCGCGAGCGAGCGGGCCAGCGCCACGGCGCGGCTGGCATCCGTGCTGTAGCCGTCGGCGCCGATCTGCCGGGCGTACGCCTCGGTCACCGGAGCGCCCCCCACCATGACGCGCACGCGCTGCCGCAACCCGGCGGCCTCCAGCGCCTCGATGGTGGCGCGCATGCTCGGCATCGTCGTCGTGAGCAGCGCCGACATGGCTACGATGCCTGCCCCCCGCTCACGCA
This sequence comes from uncultured Rhodothermaceae bacterium, assembly GCA_965363675.1. Classification (GTDB taxonomy): domain Bacteria; phylum Bacteroidota; class Rhodothermia; order Rhodothermales; family DASSAV01; genus CBDTTW01. The sequence goes on along the minus strand of CBDTTW010000090.1, from coordinate 9,104 downwards.
CCGTCTCCACGAACCGCTCCGGCGGCACGTCCACGCCCAGGTCGATCACCTCGAAGCCCGCGCCCTCCAGCATGGTGCATACCAGGTTCTTGCCGATGTCGTGCATGTCGCCTTTGACGGTGCCCGCCGCCACCGTGCCCGCCGAGGCGACGGCGTCGGTCACGAGGCGCGGCTTGAGCACCGCCAGCCCCTCCTTCATGGCGCGCGCCGAAATCAGCATCTCCGGCACGAAATATTCTTCCTCCTCGAACAGTCGCCCGACCTCGGCCATCGCTGCAATCATGCCCTCGTTCAGGATGTCGCCGGGCGCAGCGCCCTCCGCGAGCGCCTGCTCCACGGCTTCGCGCGCGGCGTGCTGGTCCCCGGTCAGGATGGCTTCGTAAACATGCTCAACGGCGCTCATAAAGGCAGGCGTTTGTGGGTGAGGCAGAAGTTTCAAAATACGTTTCCGTCGGCAAAAGTCGGCCGGGCGCCTTCAGGCGATGCGGCACACGAGCCCCTTGAGGTACCACCCCTCAGGAAAGTGTATGCGCACCGGGTGGTCGTCGGCCTGCCCGAGCCGGTGCAAAACCTGCGCCTCCCGCTCGGCGTCGAGCGCGGCATCCGAGACGACCTTCTGGAACAGATCGGCCCCCACCCTGCCCGAGCAGGAAAACGTGACCAGCAACCCGCCCGGGCGCAGCAGTTGCATCCCAAGCATATTCACGTCCTTATACCCCCGGCACGCGCCCTCGACGGCGGCCGTCGTCTCGGCGAACTTGGGCGGGTCGAGCACGACCAGATCGAAGCGGCGCTGCTCGTCGCGGTATTGGCGCAGCAGCCGGAACACGTCGCCCTGCACGGCCTCGAAGCGGTCCTCGACGCCGTTGAGCGCGGCGTTTTGCGTCGCCACGGCGAGCGCCGCCCCCGAAGCCTCCAAGTTGCGCGTCGAGGCGGCCCCGCCCACGGCCGCCGCCAGTCCGAAGCCGCCGGTGTAGGCGAAGCAGTTGAGCGTTTCCGCGCCCGCTGCGAGGCTGCGCACCAGGCGGCGATTGAGGCGCTGATCGAGGTAAAAGCCGGTTTTGTGGCCTCCCACTACGTCTACGAGGTAGCGGCAGCCCTCCTCGTCGATGGCGATGAACGCCGGCGGCGCCTCCCCGGCGAGCAAACCCTTACGCGGCTTGAGGCCCTCCTTGAGGCGCACCTCCGCGTCCGAACGCTCGTAGAGGCCGCGCGGGCTCAGGATCTGCTGAAGCGCCTGCACGACCTCGGCGCGGCGGCGCTCGGCGCCGGCGCTCAGGAACTGGCACACCGCGAAGCCGTCGTAGTAATCCACGACGAGGCCCGGCAGCCCGTCCGACTCGGCGTTGACCAGGCGCCGGGCCTGCCCCTCGCCGAGCGTGCGCCCCGCCACGGCCTGCGCGATGCGCGCGCGGAAAAACGCGGCGTCCACGGGCTCCTCGCCGAACGTCCAGAGGCGCACCCGGAGCTGCGAGGCCGCCGACCAGGCCCCCCGGCCCAGCAACTCGCCCCCGGCGCTGTGCACCGCCACCGTCTCGCCCGGCCCCGGCGCGCCCTCTACGCGCCCGATGGCTCCGCTGAACAGCCAGGGGTGGCGGCGCGCCACCGAGCGCTCGCGCCCCGGCTTCAGCACGACCCGCGCGGCGTTCTCGCTCATCGTCGTCTGCGTTTGGGGGCCGGCGGAGACGCCGCGCCGCGTTTGAGCACGCGCACCACGAGCGCCTGCATGCGCAGCGACCCGGCCGGGGCCGCGCTGACCATCACCGAGTCGCCCTTGCCGAGCTGCGTCATGTCGAGCGTGTCGCGTTGGAGACCGAGGATGACCGTGTTGCCCTGGCGCAGGCTCGAACCGGCATGCGCCCGGCTGGTGTCGCGCGTGACGCCGAGCGTGATCGTGCGGCCGTCCAGGTCCGTCAGGATCAGCTCGTTCACGTTGTCTGCCACGATGTCGATGCGCCCTTCGAGCAAGCTGTCTCCGGAGGTCGCCTTTGGCCCGGCGCCTTCGCCCTCGATGATCGGCAGCGCCTCTGTAAGCGCGCTCCGGTTGGCGCTGGAGTAGGCGAAGTAAATCGTAAACGCCACGGCCGCCACGGCCATGAGGTACAGCGTTTTCCGGTTCAGCACCGGCTCGCGGCGCGTCTCCATACCGATCAGCCGTTGAGGTGGTAAAACCCGTAATACGCCAGCAAGATAGCCCCTACGATGATGCGGTACCAGGCAAACCCCACGAAGCTGTGCCGCGAGACGAACGCCAGAAACGCCTTGACGACCACGAGCGCCGAGACGAACGCCGTGACGAACCCCACGGCGAACACCGGAATGTCGCCCATCGTCAGCAGATCACGGCTCTGCCACAGATCGAACGTCGAGGCGGCCAGCATGACGGGCAGCGCAAGGAAAAACGAGAATTCGGTGGCCGCCACGCGCGAGCACCCCAGCCCGTAAGCTCCCATGATGGTCGCCCCCGAGCGCGAGACGCCCGGAACGAGCGCCAGCACCTGCGCCAGCCCAATGCCCAGCGCCGTGAACAGCGGAATGTCGTCCACGCGCGGGATGCGCGTGCGCGGCTTGTACCGCTCGACGATGAGGATAACGACGCCGCCCACCACGAGCGCCGCCGCCACGGTGAACGGGTTGAAAAGCTGCTCCTTGATCCAGCGGTGCGTCAGCAAGCCGATGATCGCCGCCGGCAGAAACGCCACGAACAGGTTGATGACGAGGCGGCGGCTGTCCTCGTTGTGCACGAACGTGAAGAGCGCCGAGAAGATGCGCTCGCGGTAGACCCACGCAATGGCGAGGATGGCGCCGAGCTGGATGAACACGGCGAACGTCTCGGCCGAGCGGCCGTGAAAGTTGAGCGCATCCTCGGCCAGGATGAGGTGGCCCGTGGACGAGACGGGGATAAACTCCGTCGCGCCCTCGACCAGGCCCAGGATGAACGCCTTGAAAAGCTCGTATAGCGGCATATAAACCTGTAGTCGCGTGGCAGCGCCGTGGCACGCGGCCTAAGATACGCGCCTGCCGGCCCGCCCGCCCGGCATACGCAAGCTTTTCTGCACGCGCCGGATCCTGCCCCGGCGCCGCGCCGCCGTAAATTGCGCCGGCGCATCCCCACACCGCTCGCGCCTTAGGCCGCCATCCACTCCCCTGCTATGAGCACCGCCCGCAACGCCAAAACCGGCCTCCAGCCCGGCTCCCTGATCTACGTCGGGGATTCGACCACCAAGGCCGTCAAGGCGCGCATGTTCGACTACAACGAGGAGTGGCTGGAAGAACGCGCCCTCGCTTCCCTCGACGAATGCCTTCACCTCGAACGCGAAGGCACGCGCTCCTGGCTCGACATCGACGGCGTGCACGAGGTGGACTTCGTGCGCCGCATCGGCGAGGCGTACGGCATCCACGCCCTCACGCTGGAGGACATCACCAACACCGACCAGCGCCCCAAGTTCGAAGAGTACCCGCACTACGTCTACATCGTGCTCAAGATGCTGCACTACGACCACCAAGCGTGCGCCCTGGACGTGGAGCAGGTCAGCCTCATCATCAAGGACAACCTGCTCATCTCTTTCCAGGAAAGCATCGAGGACGACGTGTTCGAGCCCGTCCGCACGCGCCTGCGCGAAGGCATGGGCCGCGTCCGGCAGGCCGGCGTGGACTACCTCGCCTACGAACTCATGGACCTCATCGTGGATCACTACCTCGACGTACTGGAAGGCATCGGCGAGCATATCGAGAACTTCGAGGACCGACTGACGGGCAACTTCAAGCCCTCCATCGTGCGCGAGATCAACCGCCTCCGCCGCCACGTCATTTTCCTGCGCCGCTCCATCTGGCCCCTCCGCGACGTAATCTCGAACCTGGAGCGCAGCAACAAGCCGTTCCTCCACGAGGAAAACGCCTACTACCTCCGCGACGTGTACGACCACACGGTGCGCACCATGGAAATCATGGAGTCCTCGCGCGAGCTGCTCGCCTCGATGATCGAGCTGTACATGAGCTCGCTCAGCTTCCGCTCCAACGAGGTCATGAAGATCCTCGCCATCATCTCGACGATTTTTCTGCCGCTTTCCTTCGTCGCAGGGCTCTACGGCATGAACTTCAATACGCAGGCGTCGCCGCTCAACATGCCGGAGCTGAACTGGCGCTTCGGCTATCCCTTTGCGCTCGGCATCATGGCGACCATGACGGCTTTCATGCTGCTGTTCTTCAAGCGCAAGGGGTGGTTTTAGCGCTCGGCGTCAGTAGGGATAAACGCCCAGCTCCTCGCCCAGAGCCGCGCCCTCGAACACGGCGCGCGCCGGGGCAAGGTACGCCTCGTCGGCGGCGGGCGGCAGATGCACCAGCAGCAGCCGCCCGGCCCCGGCGCGCCGCGCGATGCCGGCGGCGTCCGCAGCGGCCGTGTGGCCCTTGAACGACCCGTTCGCCTCGTGCACCACGAGGTCGGCCCCCTGCGCCAGCCGTTCGAACGCCTCGCACGGCTCGGTGTCGGCCGAGTACGCCACGACCTTGCCCGTGGGTTTGTGCTCGACGCGCAGCCCGATGATCGGGACCGGATGCACGACCGGCGCCGCCGTGATGCGCCACAAAGCGTCTTCGAGCACGGGCGCGCCTTCCTCGTAGGCCACTTCCACCCAGCGCCGCTCCGGCACGCCCTGCCAGGTACGGGTGTCGAAGGCGTCCCAGCAGCGGCGCGCCTGGTCCAGCGCCGGCCGGATGCCGTAGATCGGAATCGGCTCGCGCCGCCCGCCTACCCAGATGCGCTCCAGGAACAGCGGAAACCCGGATACGTGGTCGGCGTGCTCGTGCGTGATGATGAGGCCGCGCAGCGACTCCAGCGGCAGCTTCGCCGCGAGCATGCGCTGAATCACGTCGCCGCCGCAATCGACGAGCAGCGTGGAGCCTTCGTCGGAGAAGGCCAGCATGGTAGTGGTGCGGTGGGCGTCGGAAAAGGCGGCCCCCGTGCCGAGAAGGGTGAGCGTCGGCATGGAAATCCCCGAAAGAGTCCAGGAAAGCGGCGGCCGAAGCCGCCGCTGGATCGCCTTTAAAATAGGACTATTTCTTCCGGGTCACCGTATACGTCGCCAGCCCGATGAGCGCTTCGCGCGCCTCCGAGGGCGGCAGCGTGCCCAGCAGCTCCTGCGCCTCATGCGCCTCGCGCCGCATTGCCCGCGCGGCATACGCCAGGCCCCCACGGTCGCGCACGAACCGCCCGATGTGGTCGATGTCGGCCCGCGACTTCTTCTTGCGCCCCACCACTCCGAGGATCTCGCGCCGCTCGCGCGCCGGGGCCTGCTCCAGGGCGTGGATGAGCGGGAGCGTCAGCTTTTTTTCCTTGATGTCGATGCCGAGCGGCTTGCCCACGTCCTCCGAGCCGAAGTCGAACAGATCGTCCCGGATCTGGAAGGCCAGGCCCAGCTTCTCGCCCGCCGTGCGCATGGCGGCCGTCACGTCGGCGTCGTCGGTGGCGCTGAGGGCGCCGCAGACGGTGCACGCCGCAATCAGCGAAGCCGTCTTGGCCGAAATGATCTGGTAGTACGTCGGCTCGTCGATGTCGAGCAGGCGCGCCTTCTCGATTTGGAGCAGTTCGCCCTCGCTCATGCGGCGGACGGCGTCCGAAAGGGCGTGCAGCATGGCATAGTCGCCGTGGTCGAGCGCCAGCAGCAAACCCTTGCTCAGGAGAAAGTCGCCGAAGAGCACGGCGATCTTGTTCTTCCAGACGGCGTTGATCGAGAACATGCCGCGCCGGCGTTCGGCCTCGTCCACCACATCGTCGTGAACGAGCGTGGCGGTATGCAGCAGCTCCACGAGCGCAGCGGCCCGGTAGCTGCGCTCGTTGACCTCGCCGCACGCCTTGGCCGTCAGCAGCACCAGCAGCGGCCGCACCCGCTTGCCCTTCTGCCGGAGGATGTAGGCCGTCACCTTGTCGAGCAGGCCGATGTGCGTGCGCATCGCCCCCCGGAAATGCCGCTTGAAGGCTTCCATCTCGGCCGCCACGGGGGCCGTGATCTCGCTCAAGCTCATCAGCCGAGGCGGCTCGGCAATAAGCACCGAAGCGCCGTCGCTGCTCCAGGGCTGCTGCGCAACCTGTGTCATAATCTTTCAGAAAATATTGAAAGTTACCGGATATACGCCCGGCGCCTGCCCAGGTTTTGTTTTCCGCAAGAATATTTGATGCTGAAGCGCGCGGCTTATGCCGCTGCAACATAGCCGTTTACCCTGACCCGAACCGGTAGGACCGGGTGCGGAGTAGATACAGAAATACGGGCGCGCCGCACACCGAGGTAATGATGCCCACCGGCAACTCGACGTGCGGCAGCACGGTGCGCGCCAGCAGGTCGGCCCATACCAGGAACAGCCCTCCGGCGAAGGCCGACGCCGGAGCCACCCGCCGGTGCGAAACGCCCAGCACGGCCCGCGCCGCGTGCGGCACGATCAGCCCTACGAAGCCGATGGCTCCGGAGGCGGCCACCAGCACGCCCACGACGAGCGCCGTGCCCGCGATGAGCGCGCGCTTGAGGGCCTCGACCGGCGCGCCGAGCATCTGCGCAGGTTCTTCTCCGAGCAGCAGCGCATCGAGGGTGCGCCAGCCCATCCACAGAGCCGCGCCGAGCCCGCCTACCACGGCCGCCGGCAGGGCCAGCCCGCTCCACTCGGCGTCGCCGAGCGAGCCGAGCATCCAGAACAGCACCGTGCGCACCTTCTCGGCCTCCGGCGTCGCTATCGTCACGAACGACGTGACGGCCGACATCAGCGACGAGACCGCTACGCCCGCCAGCAGCAGCCGCGTCACGGACAGGTAGCCGAACGGCCGCGCCACGGCCATCACGAGCGCAATGGACGCCAGGCCGCCTACAAACGCGGCAAGCGGAATCGAAAGGCTCCGGGAAAGCAGCGGCGGCAAAAAGCCCAGATAAAACAGCGACACGCCCGCCGAGGCGCCGCTGGACATGCCGAGGATATACGGCTCGGCCAACGGGTTGCGCACCAGCGCCTGCATCGCCACCCCCGAGAGCGCCAGCCCCGACCCCACGATAAAGGCCAGCAGCGCGCGCGGCAGGCGCAGATCCCAGATGATGGCCTCGGCCACCCCATCCCCCGCGCCCCCCGACGCCCCGAGCCGGCGGCCCAGCGCGCCCGCAATCTCGCCGGCCGGGATCGGCTCCGAGCCGAAGGCGACGGCGCAGGCGAGCGTAGCGGCGAGGGCGCACAGCGCGGCCAGGCTCCAGAGCGCTTTCATGGCCTCGCCGCCGGGGCGCCGCCCACTGCATCCGGATGGAGCAGGCGCCCGATATGCCAGGCCGCCTCGACGAGCCGGGGGCCCGGGCGCAGCAGCACCGAAGCCTCCATGCTGTAGACGCGCCCGTTCCGGACGGCCGGGGTAGCTCGGAACGCCGGATGGCTCCGCAGAAGCCGCGCCGGGTCATAGTCCTTCCCGAAGGCCCCTACGATCACGTCCGGCCGCGCTTCCAGCACGAACTCCTCGGAAAGCACCGGACGCTCGGTTGCAATGCCGCCCGTGGCGCTGACGCCGCCGGCATCCGCGATGAGCGCATGCACATAGCTCTCGCGCCCAAAGGCGTAGAGCGCTTCGTCGCCGATGAGCACGAGGACGCTCGGCCGCGCCGCCTGCTCGGCGGTCAGGCGGCGCAGCGCCTCCAGGCGGCCGCGCAGCGAGTCGGCGGCGGCGGCGGCTTCGGGGCCGCGCCCCAAGAGCGCGCCCACGCGCGCCATGCTGGCAAACACCTCCTCCGGCGACTGCGAGGTCAGGAAATAGACCGGCACGCCCAGGCGCTCCAGCTTCTCGGCGTCCTCCGACTTGATGATCTGGTCGGAAGCGAACGCCATGTCCGGCCGGAGCCGCAGAATCGCCTCGTAGTCGATGGGCAGCAGGTTGAAGCGGGGCAGCGCCTCTACCACCGCCGGCGGGTAATCGTCCACCGTGCTGACGCCCACGAGCAGCTCGGCGGCGCCCGCTGCGCACAGCACCTCCGTCACGCTCGGGCCCAGGGCGACGATGCGCGCGAGCGTGTCGGGCAGCGCTACGGGGCGGCCCCGCTCGTCTTCGATGCCGGGGGCCTCGGGCGCCGCCGGGCGGTTGCAGCCGGCCCCGACGAGCAGCGTCAGGATTGCCGGAAGCAGCAAAAAGACGCGCCGCAGCGGCCTGCGGAGAAAACAAGAAAACGGATGCACGCGCCGGTTAGGGTTGGCAAGTGGAGGAACGGGGATTGCCCGGCGGGCCGGATGCAGCCCAAACTACTGCAACCCAAGCCCCGGCGGCGCGCCTTCACGCGGAAACTGCTATATTTGACGCCGACTCTCTTTCCGCTTGCCGCCGCACAAGCCCCGCCGACCCGATGCAGTACGCCTTCATCGTGAACCCTGCATCCGACGGCGGCAAAACCGGGCGTCGCCTGCCCGAACTCCGTCGCCTGCTGGCCCAGGCCGGCTACGCCCACACCCTGCACGTGACCGAGCGCCCCCGGCATGCCGTCAGCCTTGCGCTCGAAGCGTCGGCGCGCGCCGACGCCGTCATCGCCGTCGGCGGCGACGGCACGCTGCTGGAAGCGCTCACCGGCCGCGTCGGGGCGGGCGGCGCGGCGGCGCTCGGGCTGATCCCGTGCGGCTCCGGCAACGACTTCGCGCGCACGCTCGGCGCCCCGCACGGGCTTGCAGCCTGCGTGGCCGGACTCGCCGGCGCCCGCCCGGCGCCCGTCGATTACGGCATCGTGCGCTGGCGGCAGGGCAACGCCTCGCGCCAGAGCCTGTTCATCAACGCCGTGGGCGTGGGCTTCGATGCGCGCGTGGCCGCGCTGGCGCCGCGCTACCACCGCCTGCCCGGCCCCGTCGCCTACCTAGCGGCCGTGCTGCGCGCGCTTCTCGGCTGGCAAAACATCGGCGCGCGGGTGCAAGCGCGCAGCCCCGACGCCGCCGCGCCCGCCCTCCTCCACGACGGCCCCCTGTTTATGGCGACCTTCGGCAACGGCGCCAGCTCGGGCGGTGGCTTCCGCATCACCCCCGCCGCCGCCCTCGACGACGGCCTGCTGGAGCTATGCCTCGTGCGCGGGCTCAGCCGCCTGCGGGCGCTCGGGCTGCTGCCCTCGGCG
>CBDTTW010000089.1:0-12320 GCA_965363675.1 uncultured Rhodothermaceae bacterium | reverse complement strand
GGGGGTATGCGGGCGCGCGCCTGGACTCGGCCTACGTCGATGCGGCGGGGGGGGCCGTGTACGTCGTCGGGTGGGCGCCTGCGTGGCGCGTGGGCGCCGTGACGGTCGAGGGCGCCGAGGGCCTTCCGCCGGGGCTGCTGCGCACGCGCCCGGGGCAGCTTTTCGATCCGGCGGTGTTGCAGGAAGACGTGCTCCGGCTGCTGCGCCATTACGAAGCCGAGGGCTATCTGCTGGCCGAGGTCGAAGTGACGCGCCTGGAGCCCGAGGCGCCCGGCGCCGAGCGGCTGCGCCTCGGGCTGGCGGTGCGGCCGGGCCGCCGGCTGCTGCTCAGAAGGCTGGAGTTTGCCGCCCCGACGCGCCTGCGGGCCCCCTACCTGGCGCGCCTGCTGGGGTTGCGCCCCGGCCGGCCGCTCGCGCGCTTCGACGCCGAGGAGCTGCGCCGCCGCCTCGTCGCCACGGGCTTCTTCGAGTCGGCCGAGGCGCCCACACTCCGCATCGACCCCGACAGCGCGGCCGTCGTCGTGGTGAACGCCCGCGAGCGGCCGCCCGGCGTCTTCGACCTCGTGCTCGGGCTGTTGCCGCCGGAAGGCGGCGCGGGCGCAGCGCGCCTGACGGGCAGCGGATACCTGCGGATGGACCACCTGTTCGGCGGCGGCCGAAGCCTCTCGGCCCGTCTGCACCGGATGCCGGGGCAGGCCGCCCGCCTCGAAGCGGACTACGCCGAGCGCTTCGTAGGGGGCCTGCCCCTGGGGCTCGCCGCCGGCTTCGAGGGGTTGCAGCAGGACTCGGCGTACGGGCGGCAGCGCCTGCGCGCGGAAGCCTCCTACCTGTTCGGCCTGGAGGCGTCGGTCTTCGGCAGCATCTCGTTCGAGCGCACCGACCCCGGCCCGGCTGCCGCCGCCGCGCCGCCGGGGCAGGGCGTGGCGCGGGCGGCGGCGCGCTACACCGGCCTCGGCGTGCGCTACGAGCGCCTGGACCGCCGCGCAAACCCGCGCCGGGGCGCGCGCTTCGAGGCGCTCGTCGAGCGCGGGCGCGTGCGCCGCGCCGGCCGCACCCCCGACAGCGTGGGCGTGCGCTACGCCGAGCCGTACGAGCGCGGCAGCCTCAGCGGGCGCCTGTTTTTGCCGTGGCGCGCGCGGGCGGCGGTCGTGCTCGGCGCCGACGCGGGGGTGCTCGAAGGGCGCCGCCTCGACGCGGCCGACCTGTTCCGCTTCGGCGGCGCCCGCACCCTGCGCGGCTACGACGAGGACCGCTTCCGGGGGCGCGCCGTCTTTCGCGGCCTGGCCGAACTTCGCCTGGCGCTCGATCCGGACTCCTACGCCTTTATCTTTGGCGACCTCGGCTATGTCGATCAGCCCGCCCTGGCCGGCCTGGAGGCCCTGCGCGGCTTTTACCCCGGCTACGGCTTCGGCATCCAGTTTTCGACGCCCGTAGGACTGGTGCAGACGACCTACGCGCTCAACCCGGAGACCGGCCCGGCCTCGGGGCGTTTGCACATCGGTTTGTCGTTCGGATTATGAGGCTCCCGCCATGCGCAGGCATTCGGCCCCCACCACCTACCATTATGCCCCGCCGGAGAACACGCGCGGCGGCCTGATCTACCTGCCCGAGGACGAGGCGCGCCACGCCCTGCGCGTGCTGCGCCTCGGGGTGGGCGACGCCCTGGAGGTGGTCGATGGGGAAGGGGGGTGGAGCCGCTGCACGCTGGCCGCCGCCGACCGCCGCACGGCCGCCTGCGCCATCGCCGAGCAGAGGCGCGACGTGGGCGAGCCCGATCTGCCTCTGACGGTGGGCCTGGCGCTGCTCAAGAGCGACCACCGCTTCGAGATGTTTCTGGAAAAGGCGACGGAACTGGGCGTGACGCGCATCGTGCCCCTCGTGACCGAACGCACGGAGCGGACGGCGTTCAAGGCGGCGCGGGCGCATCAGATTTTGCTGGCGGCGATGAAGCAGTCCCGGCGCAGCCGCCTCGTCGCGCTCGCCCCGCCGACGCCGTTTGCGGAGTTTCTCCGGAGCGCCCCCGAGGGCCTGGGCGTGCTCTGCCACGAAGCCGCCGCCGGGCAGGACGCGCTGCCGGCGCTGCTGGCGGGGGCCGCCGGGGCCTCGGCGGTGCTGGTGGGGCCGGAGGGCGGCTTCACCGGCGAGGAGGCCGCCGCCGCCGAGGCGTCGGGCTGGCGCCTCGCCTCGCTCGGGCCGCGCCGCCTGCGCGCCGAGACCGCCGCCGTGGCGGCCGCCGCCGCCGTGATGCTCTGGCGCGCCGCCCGCCTCGGAAATCCGGCGCCGGAGCTGCGCCCGTAGGCGCGCATCCGGCAGTATCTTGCGCCCGGCAATCTTTCCGGCCCCTCTACAACGACTGCTCCGATGGATCATCTCAACGAAGAAAGCCTGCGCTCCGAACAACTGCTCGACGGCAAGCTGCTCAAGGTGTTTCGGGACGCGGTGCGCCTGCCCGACGGCGGCGAGTCCGTGCGCGAGTGGATCGACCACCCCGGAGCGGCGGCCGTCGTGCCGCTCTTCGAGGACGGCGCGACGCTGCTCGTGCGTCAGTTCCGGTACCCGCCGCGCCGCGTCTTTCTGGAGGCGCCCGCCGGCAAGATCGACATTCCCGGCGAGTCGCCGGAAGAGGTGGCCGTGCGCGAGCTGGAGGAGGAAACCGGCTTTACGGCCCGCCGCCTCTCTCCGCTGGGCGCGCACTACCCGTGCGTAGGCTACAGCAACGAGGTGATCCACCTGTACCTGGCCGAGGAGCTTGCCGAGGGCACGCGAAATCTGAGTGAAGGCGAGCATCTGGAAGTGGAGCGCCTGCCCTTCGCCGAAGCCGTCGAGCGGATCTACCGGGGCGAAATCGTGGACATGAAGACCATCGTCGCCCTGCTGCTCGCCGAGCGCCTGCTGCGCAGCCGGGGCCGCGACTTGTGAATGCCTCCGGGGCGGCGTAACTTGGGCTTCTGCATTCTTCTGTTTTAACGTGGCAATACCGCGATGTTTACGTTTCTGGTTGTTCTGATTGCGATTATCGGCATCCTGCTCGGGCTGGTCGTGCTTTTGCAAAGCGGCAAGGGCGGCGGTCTGGCGGGCATCGCCGCCGGCGGCACGACCCAGGTGCTCGGCGCGCGCCAAGCCCCTGACATCCTGGAGAAGGCGACGTGGTCGCTGGCCGCCATGTTCGTGGTGCTGTGCATCCTGACCAACTTCTTTATCGGCGGCGACGACGAAGGGCAGAGCGTCATCCAGCAGCGCGCGCGCTCGGGCCAGACGCAGCAGCAGGCCACCCCGCCTCCGGGCGCGACCCAGAACCCGGTCGCGCCGGGCCAGAACGCCCCCAGCGGCGCGCCCGCCCAGGGCCAGGCCAACCCGGCCACGCCTCCCGGCGCCGACGCCCCCTCGCAGACGACGCCGCAGCGCTAAAGGCCGCCCCCAGGGCGCGCCTCGGGGAATGGGAAGTAAGAAAAAGGGCAGCGCCTTCGCAGGCGCTGCCCTTTCCGGCTTCTACCGGCCTGTAAGCCGAATTCTGTCTGCGCGCGCTCTGCCGTCGGAGATCGCGGAGATCATCATTTATCTGGGACCGCCGTCGCCGACGGCCTCTAGCAGCCTACCCGCTCCCTTAGACGGGCCGCCCTATGCCTGCCGCGAGGCAGGCGCGGGAGCTGTTTGGCCTTGCACCCCGTGAGGTTTACCCAGCCGCGCCGGTCGCCCGGCGCGCTGGTGGGCTCTTACCCCACCGTTTCACCCATCACCCGGCCGAAGCCGGGCTGGTCTGCTCTCTGTTGCACTTGCTGTCGCCGGCCGGGCGGGCGGCCCGGCGGCGCCTTCCTGTTAGGAAGCACGGCGCCCTGAGGTGTTCGGACTTTCCTCACCCGCCCTCTCGGGCGAGCGCGATGATCCGGCCGGTAGAAAGCGTCGGCTATTCGGCCGGGCTATGGTCGATCATGTTGTTGATGGCCTCCTGGTAGAGGTCGGCGTCCACGATGATGCGGCCGGTGTGCTCGCAGGCGATGATGCGCTTGCGCTGCTTGATCTCGACCTGGCGCTGCGGCGGCACGGCAAAGCCGGCGGCGGCGCCCCGCTCCAGCGGCACCACGGCGCGGCCGTCGCGCAGGCGCGCGCGCAGGCGGGTGTAGGCCAGCAGGTAGTGCCGGTCTACGAGGCCTTCAGCCTGCTTGCGGAGGGCCTCCAGCTCGGCCTGTTCCTGCTTCGTATCCTCCAGCACGTCGTCCAGCTCGCGCTGCTTGCCGGCCAGGATGTCGTCCATGTCCTTGAGCCGCGCTTCGGCCTCCTCGACCTGGCGCGCCCGCTCCGGCTTGGCAAGCTGCATCTCCTCCATGCGCAAATTGGCGTCCACGATGCGCTGGCGCTGCGCCTCGATCTCCTTCGTAAGCGCGTCGTACTCGCGGTTGTTGCGCACCTGAAGCTGCTGCTCCTCGTACTTCTTGATGGCGGCTTCGGCTTCCTGCACATCGCGTTCGGACTGGCGGCGGCTCGCGTCGCTGTCGATCTCTTCCTGGCGCAGCTTGCGGAGGCGGGTTTCGAGGCCGGCCTTCTCGTCTTCCATGTCCCGGATCTCGTCGGGAAGGTCGCCCCGGAGCTTCGTGATCAGGTCGATCTGGGTGTCGATGTGCTGCAACCGGATAAGCGCAAAGAGCTGATCGCCGATGCTGACTTCGCTGAGAGTAGGCATACGCAGTAGGGCTTAGGTGAGGACTCTGCAACCGAGCAAATAGAACAAGCCGTTAAAACGCAGGTCTCCGCAATAGGTTCGTTGCATTTCGTGCGAAGACGCCCCCTCACAGCCGCTCCGGCAGGCGGCGCAGCGGCGCCGCATCGGGGCATGCCGCCAGCAGCGCCGCGACCGTCCGGCCGAGCGGCGGCGGCGCCACGAGCCCCGGCGCCAGCTCGCAGAGCGGCTCCAGCACGAACCGGCGCTCGGCCAGGCGCGGGTGAGGCGTCTGCACGTCCGGCCCGGCCAGGCGCAGGGCGCCGTAGAGCAGCACGTCCACGTCGAGCGGGCGCGGCTGCCAACGCGCGCCGGGGGCGCGGCGGCGCCCGGCCTCGGCCTCGGCGGCGTGGCAGGCGGCCAGCAGCGCCGGCGGCGCCAGCGTCGCCCGCGCCTCGACGACGGCGTTCAGGTAGGGCGGCTGCCGCTCGCCGGGCCGCAGCGTGTGCGCCGCCGACTCGTAGACCGACGAGACGCGCGCCACGGCGAGCCCTTCCGTCGCCTCCAGCGCCACAACGGCGGCTCGCAGACGCGCCAGCCGGTCCCCGAGGTTCGAGCCGAGGCCGAGGTACACCGTAACCGGCGGCGCGGCGTCGCTCAAGGGGCGGGCGCGGCGGCGGGCGGCGGCATACGGCGCTTCCACGAGAACCAGCCGGCCTTGCGGTTCACCGTCAGCACGTCGGAAGGCTTCAGGGCCGCGCCCGGCCGCTGGATCTCGACGGTGACGGGCTGCCCCGCGCCGACGGCGTGCGAGGCGCCCGCCGCCACCGGCGCAGCGGCCCCGGCGCCCTGCCGCACGGCTACGGGCGCGCCCGCCGCCGCCACGGCAGCCTCGCCGACCGACACGCGCGCCTCGCCGGAGGCCCCGGCAAACTCGAAGTAGTGCGCCCCGTCGGCCGCCGTGCGCACGAGCGCTTCCTCGCCCGCGCCCGAGGCCGTCAGCAGGGCCAGCGACTTGTCGAAATCCGACGAAGCGATGCGGATGCTGCTGTCCGGCTCGCAGGAGATGCGGATGTCGCGGTATGTAAGGCTGTTGCGGTCGATCTCGGCGGCCGACGTATCGACCCACATGCGGAAGTCCTTATAGAAGTCTTGCTGCTCGGCGCCGAGGTAGCGCCACTGCCCGCCGCAGAACAGCACCGCCGCGAACGTCTTCTCGGGCGAAGGGTGGCGCGCCGGGATGACGCCGCTCACGATGACGTAGCGCCCGGATTGGGCGCTTACGAAGGGCGACACTTCGAGCCGGAAGGGCGTCTCCGGGAGGGGAGGGGCGCCGCCGGGCGTCTCCGCAGATTTGCCGCACGCCAGCCCTGCCAGGGCGAGGGCCGCTACGATCCATTGGTTCGACATGCTTCGGTCCAGGCTTAAAGTGACCCTGCTCCTCGGCCCCGCGCACAGGTTCGTCGCCGTATTTTAACGCACGCCTCGCACGGGTCCAAATGGCGGCGGCCTTTTGCAGCGCGCGTAAGCTTTCGGGCGGGCGGGGGTTGCCCTGAGGGGCCGCCGCCCGCATCTTCTCCGGCATCGCAATTTCTCCCGCATCGCACATGTGGCGTCTCGTCAAGCGCGTCTCTCTGACGCAGTGGATCATTATCACGATGGTGCTGGGCGCGCTCCTGGGCTGGCTCTTCCCCGAGGCGGCGGTGCAGCTCAAGGTGCTCTCGACGATCTTCCTGCGGATGATCAAGTCGATCATCGTGCCCATTCTGTTCAGCACCCTCGTCATGGGCATCGCCGGGCACGGCGACGACATGAAGCGCGTGGGGCGCCTGGCGCTCAAGTCGATCATCTACTTCGAGGTCGTCACGACGATTGCGCTGTTCGTGGGGCTGGCGGCCGTCAACCTGGTGCGCCCCGGCGACGGGATCGCGCTCCAGGCGGCGCCGGGGGAGGCCGCCGCCCTGGCCGCCGGCGGCCAGACGTTCGCCGGCGTCCTGGAGCACATCGTCCCGCAGAGCTTCATCGAGGCGGCCTACAAGAACGACGTGCTCCAGGTGGTGTTTTTCTCCATCCTGTTCGCCGTGGCCCTGACCCAAGTGAGGGGCAAACCTCGCGAGGCCATGCTGGGCTTTGTGGAGGGCCTGGCCGAGACGATGTTCAAGTTCACCGGCATCGTCATGAAGTACGCCCCCATCGGCATCGGGGCGGCCATCGCCGTGACGGTGGGGCACAGCGGCGTGGAGGTGCTCGTCAACCTGGGCAAGCTGGTGCTGACGCTCTACGGGGCGCTCGTGGTGTTCGTCGCAGTGGCGCTCGTGCCGGCGGCCCTGCTGGCGCGCGTGCCGCTCGTGGCGTTCTTCAAGCAAATCAAAGAGCCTGCCCTGATCGCCTTTTCGACCACTTCTTCGGAGGCGGCCCTGCCCCTGGCGATGCAGCGCATGGAAGCCTTCGGGGTGCCCCGCCGCATCGTGGCCTTCGTCATGCCGACGGGCTATTCGTTCAACCTCGACGGCTCGACGCTCTACCTCGCCATGGCCTCGATTTTCGTGGCGCAGGCCGCCGGCGTCGAGCTGACGTTCGGGCAGCAGATGCTCATGATGCTTACGCTCATGCTGACGAGCAAGGGCGTAGCGGGCGTGCCTCGGGCCTCGCTCGTCATTCTTTCCGGCACGCTCGTCAGCTTCGGGCTGCCGCTCGAAGGCGTGGCCGTCATCCTGGGCGTCGATGAGCTGATGGACATGGCGCGCACGACGGTCAACCTCGTCGGCAACTGCCTCGCTACGGCCGTCATGGCGCGGTGGGAGGGCGAGTTCACGCCGCCCGTGGCCGCCGCCGTCAGTCCGTGAGGGCGTCGCCCTCGGGGCGCGGCGCCGCGAGCGTCGGGTAGGAGCGGTTCCAGGGCGCGAACACCGGCAGCAGGAGCAGCCCCGGCAGGGCCGCCAGAATCGTGAGGAGGAAAAAGGTCGGCCAGCCCATCAGCTCGGCGAGCCGCCCGGCGGGCGCCACCAGGATGTCGCGGCTGGCCCCCATCAGGCTGGAGAGCAGCGCGTACTGCGTGGCCGAAAACCGCACGCTGCACAGGCTCATCAGAAACGCGATGAAGCCCGCCGTCACGAGGCCCTGGCAAAAGTTCTCGACGAGCATCGTGGCGACGAGATAGCCGTAGTGCTTGCCCGCCAGAGCCAGCAGGTAGTACGACAGGTTGCTGGCGGCCTGCAACCCGCCGAACACCCACAGCGCGCGGTTGATGCCGATCCGCGTGACCAGTCCCCCCCCGGCCAGCGCGCCGACGATGGTGGCCCCCAGCCCCACGCCTCCGGCCAGCGCGCCGATGTCCGTCTGCGAGAAGCCTGCCGCCAGCAGAAACGGCGTCGCCATGCTGCCGGCGTAGTAGTCCGGCACTTTATAGAGCACGATGAAGGCAAGCACCAAAAACCCCTTGAGCACCGTTTCGCGGTGGAAGAACTCGCGGAACGGCAGCACGACGGCCTCGGCGAACGTGGCCGGAGGGGCGTCGCGCAGTTGCGGCTCGGGGGCGAGCAGCGTGCCGAGCATGCCCAGGAGCAGCAGGGCCGCCATGACGAGGTACACGGCGGTCCACGGCATGCGGTCGGCCAGGACGAGGGCCAGCGCACCGGTCGTCAGCAGGGCGATGCGGTAGCCCAGCACCCATGCGGCCGCGCCCGCGCCCAGCTCCCGCTCGCCGAGCACGTCGGTGCGGTACGCGTCGATGACGATGTCCTGCGAGGCGCTGAAAAACGCGATGAGCATGGCGTTGACGGCCAGCATCTGAAGTCCCAGGCGCGGGTCCTGCAACGCCATGGCCGCGATGGCGAGGAGCAGCGCCATTTGCGTGACCAGGATCCAGCCGCGCCGCCGCCCGAGGAAGGGAGGAACGTAGCGGTCGATGAGCGGCGCCCAGAGGAACTTGAGCGAGTAGGGCAGCCCTACGAGGCTGAAGATCCCGATGGTCGTCAGGTCCACGTGCTCCGAGGTCATCCAGGCCTGGAGGGCGCGGCCCTGCCCGGTCAGGTAAAGCGGCAGGCCCGAGGAGAACCCGAGCACCAGCAGGGCGCCCATCTTGCGGCTGCCGAACACGTTCAGGACGGAGGGGGAGGAGGCCATGCGCACGGCGGCGGGGGGAGGGGGCGGCGGAGTGCGGCATTAGACGGGCCGGGCGCCCGGGGGATCCGGCGGGCGCCGAAACGTAGCATCCCGGCGGCTCAGCCCTCGGGGCGCACGGGCAGTTCCAGGATGAAGCGGCTGCCCCGGCCGGGCGCGCTCTCGGCGCGGATCAGCCCGCCGTGCCGCTCGGCGATGCGCCGGCAGATCGCCAGGCCCATGCCCGTGCCGGGGTACTCGCTGCGGCCGTGCAGCCGCTGGAACGGCTCGAAGATGCGCTCGGCATAGGCCGGGTCGAAGCCGATGCCGTCGTCGGCCACCTCGATGCGCACGCGCGCCGGCTCCGCCGCCGACGTGGTGATGCGCACCTGCGGCGCCGCGCCCGCACGGTGGAACTTGAGCGCATTCATGACGAGGTGGTTGAGCAACTGCCGCAGTTGCACCGCGTCGGCCTCCAGGGCGCAATCCCCCGACGCCTCGACGCGGGCGCCGGCGCGCTCGATCATCAGGTCCAGGTCGGAGAGCACCTGCCGCAGGACCTCGGTGACCGTCACCGGCTCGAACGGCGTCGTTCGCGTCGAGACGCGCGAGAAGGCGAGGATGTCCTTGAGCAGCGTAGACATGCGCGCCGCCGCCGCCTCCATGCGTTCGAGGTAGGCCGCGATGCTCGGCGTGAGCGCTGCGCCGAAGTCGCTCCGGATGAGCCCGGCGAAGGTCTGCACCTTGCGCAGCGGCTCCTGAAGATCGTGGCTGGCGATATAGGCGAACTGTTGCAGCTCGCGGTTGCGCTGTTCGAGCGCCTCGGTGCGCGCCGCCACCTGCCGTTCGAGCAGCTCGTTGAACTCGCGCAGCGTCTGCTCCATACGCTTGCGCTCGGTGATGTCGATGTTGACGCCGTGCATGCTGAGCGGCGCGCCGTCCTGGGCGCGCAGCACGCGGCCCGTAGACTCGACCCACCGCACGGCGCCGCCCGGCCGCCGAATGCGGAACTCGTACTGAAAGTCCACGGCGGCCGAGGCCAGCATACCCTGCATGTGGGCTATCGTCGCCTCGCGGTCCTCCGGATGGACGGCTTCGTAAAAGAGCGTCATGAGGTCGGCCGAGGGGTCGGGGCGGAGGCCATAGATGGCCCACACGGTTTCCGTCCAGACGGTTTTTCCCGTCACGAGGTCCCACTCCCACACCCCCACCTTGCCGGCCTCCTGCGAGAGGCGGAGGCGCTTTTCGCTCGTGCGCAACGCCTGTTCGGTTCGTTTGCGCTCGGTCATGTCGAGGAAGAAGGCCACGCCTTTGTCGTGGTTGAGCAGGGCGCGCCCGATGAGCACCGGCAGGCGGCGGCCGTCCTTGCGGATGCATTCCTTCTCGTAGGGGGTGCAGATGCCGCGCTGCTGCGCTTCTTCGAGCGCCCGGTAGTACTGCGGCAAATGCTCCTCGGGGGTGATGCGCTGCCAGTCGAGGCGGCCCGCCTCCAGGTCGGCGCGCGTGTACCCGAGCAGTTCGAGGGCTGTGTCGTTGGCGGCCGTGATGGCTCCCTCGGCCGTCCAGTCGAAGACGCCCATCATGCCCGAGTCGACGAGGCGGCGCAGGCGGCGTTCGCTCTCCTGCAAGGCCCGTTCGGTGCGGCGCGCCTCCGTCACGTCCTGCAACACGCCATGCCCGGCCGTGGGCGCGCCGTCGGGGCCGCGCTCGACCCGGGCGCGCGCTCGCACGATGCGCGCCTCGCCGCCGACCAGCACGCGGAACTCGGTGTCGTAGGGGCTGCCCGCTACGGCGGCCTGCCAGGCGCGCCGCGCCGCCGTGCGGTCGTCGGGGTGGACGATCTCGTACAGGGTTTCGAGCGTGACGGGCGCCTCCGCCGGGACGCCGAGCAGGGCGTACATCTGCTCGGACCAGCGCATGGCGCCCGTGCGCACCTCGACGCGCCAGCTTCCGACCTGGGCGATGGCCTGCGCCCGCCGGAGGTCCTCGCGGCTCTCGCGCAGGGCGGCCTCGGCCTCGCGGGCGCGCGTCAGGTCGAGCATGGCCCCCACCATGCGCAGCGGCGCGCCGTCCGGGGCGCGCAGCAGGAAGCCCCGGTCGTAGACGACGGCGTAACCGCCGTCCCGGCGCAAAAAGCGGTACTCCTGTGTCCAGTGGTCGCCCCGCCCTTCGGTGACCTCGTGGATGGAGCCCACCACGCGCGCCCGGTCCTCCGGGTGGACGTGTTCCATCCACCATGCGGCCGTGCTGCCGCGCGGGGCGTCCTCCCACCCGAAAAGGTCCGCGATGGCCTGGTTCCAGCTCACCGAGCCGTCGGTGAGGTCCCAGTCCCAGATGGCATCGTTGGTGGCGCGGGCGGCCAGGCGGTAGCGTTCTTCGCTTTGGGCCAGGGCGGCGACGGCGGCTTTATGCTCGGTCACATCGACGACGACGGCGACGGCCGCCGCGATGCCGCCCTCGGCGTCGCGCACGGGGCGGGCGCTCACCGTCACGACGCCGCGCGTGCCGTCGCCGCGTCCGATCGTGATCTCCTCGGAGAAGGTGTGCTCGCCCTGCTGAAGCGCGCGGGCCAGCGGCCACTCTTCCGGGGCATAGGGGCGGCCGTCCGGGTGGAAGCCTTGCCACTGGCTGTATTCCTGAACGTTTGCGCTCAGCAGCACCGGGTGCCGGAAAATGGCTTCGAGCTGTTGGTTGCCTTGCACCAGCCCCCCTCCGGGGCCCTCGGCGATGACGATGCCGGCGGGCATCTGGTCGAGGACGGAGGTCAGCAGCGCCCGCTGAACGGCCCCCGCCTGGGTCATGTGCTCGGCCTGGCGGCGCGCGCGCACCTGCTCGGTTACGTCGAGGGCGTGCACGAGCACGCCTCCGCCGGCGGGCAGCAGCGAAAGGTTGAACCAGCGCTCCCGGGGCGAGCCGTCGGCGTGCGCGCCCAGCCGAAGCAGGCGCTCGTCGGCGGAGATTTTTCGGCCGGCGGCCAGCGCCTCCCGGAGCATCTCGGCCAGGCCCTGGCCTTCGAGTTCGGGCAGCGCTTCGAACAGGGGCCGTCCGAGCAGGTCGCGGGCGCCGGTGAGTTCGAGGCCGGCGTCGTTGATCCGCTCGACGGTGTGCGCCGGGCCCGCCAGGAACGCCAGGACGGCCGGGCTCTGCCGGAACAGCAGGTCGAACCACCCCTCTGCGTCCAAGAGGTCCGGGCCGCCGGAGGCCGCTTCCGGAATGCTGTGCGAAGCTTCATGGTGCGCCATCGTAACCCCACCCATGCAACAAGCGTACAGGACAATTTACCTTACGAGGGCCGTATGCGCCAAACCTGCCGCCCCGCCCACCTCTGTTCCCGATGCCATGACGCCCGATGACGCCCGCGAAGCCGTGCTGCTGCGCCACCTCGCCCGCCTCGACCGCCGCGCGGCCCGCCTCGACCGGAAGAGCCGCCGCCTCTCGTGGGCGCGCCTGGCCCTCGTGCTGGGCGGCATGGCGGCGGCGTGGGCCGCCTTCGCGTGGCTCGGCGACGCCGCCGGGGGCCTCGTGCTGCTCGCGGCGGCGGCGACCTTTGTCCCTGTCGCCGTCG
>CBDTTW010000088.1:0-12456 GCA_965363675.1 uncultured Rhodothermaceae bacterium | reverse complement strand
GGGCCGCCCCCCCGGCAAGCGCCGCCGCCGCCGAGGCGGGCGGCGAGGGCAAGAAGGGGGCGCGGCTCCGGAGGTCGTAGCCCCCCACGTCGGGGTGCTCCGGCGCGCCCGCTGCGTCGCGCAAGCAGTAAAAATGCACCCCGTGGCCCCGGTCGATGAGCCCCGTCGCCTGGTCGAGGATGAAGGTGGTGCGCGCCGGAAAGTCGGCGGCGAAATGCGCCGTTTGCATGGCGGCCTTAGCGGGGCGGCGGCGCGTCCCGCACGAGCACCGTGTATTCGCCGTGCGTGAAGCGGCGGAAGCCGCGCCCGGCGGCGGCCTTTTCCAGCGCCTCGGTGCAGCCGGGCGCGAAGCGGTCGTGCAGCTCGACGGCGAGCGCCGTGATGCGGTCCATCCAGGACGCGTCGCCGCCGAAGACTTCCCGCTCGGCCCCCTCGATGTCGAGCTTGACGAAGATGCGCGCGTCGGAGGGCATCGACGCCAGCAGGTCGCCTACGGTATAGGCCGGCACGGCGGTTTCCGGAGCGGCGGCGGCCTCGCCCGGGGCGGCGCGCATCTGGAAGGCCGAACTCGGCGCATGCGGGTCTGCGATCTCCAGCGTCGTCGGCTCCGACCACAGCGCCCCGGCGATCACCTCGACGGTGGGCGCGTCGGCGGTGTTCTGCCGCAGCACCGCCAAGTTGCTCGCCACGGGCTCTACGGCGAGGATGCGCGCCTCGGGGTAGCGCGCGGCGAAGTACAGGCTCGCTAGGCCGATGTTGGCGCCGCCGTCCAGAATGTGCGTCGGGGCGACGGGGAGGGCGAAGTCGTACTCGCGGTGCACGTAGATCTGGCGGAATATGGCGCGGTCTTGCGTGGGCATCCGGAGAGTGACGGCGCGCCCCAGCTCCGGGACGAAGATGCGCGCCTTTCCCGGTGCGCCGTCGGGGCCGCGCAGCCGGTTCCAGACGTGCACGCCGTGCGGCAGCCCGAAGCGCTGCACATGGCGGTAGATGTTGCGCAGCGTCGTCAGATAGCGCATGTTCGGGCCGAATGCGGGGTTGCAATCAATGGCTGAGGCGCAATATACGCCCTGCCGGGCGCGGCGTGCGTTATCTTGCACGTTCTGCAACCTCCGCCGTCATGCCGCAATCTCCGGACTCGCCGCTGCGCCGGCTGCTTCACCGCGTCGCGCCCCAACCGCCCGCCTCGGCCGAGGAGGGGGGGCCGCGCCGGAGGGGGCTGGCCGTCACGCTCTCGCTGCTCATCTCCTCGATGCTGTGGCTCTCGTTCACGCTCAGCGAGGAGTACGCCATCACCATCGACATGCCGACGCGGGTGGAGAACCTGCCGGCCGACGAGGCGCTCATCCAGATGCCGCCGCCCTCGGTGCGGGTGCAGCTTCAGGGGCAGGGGTTCCAGGTGTTTCGGCTCAAGTACTCGCCTCCGGTCGTCGTCGTCAACGCCACGCTCGACCATGTGTCGGTGCGCGAGGCCATCCCGGAGCTTCCCAAAGCGCTCTACATTCTGGCGGCCAGCCCCGAAACCATCGACCTGGAGAAAGGCTCGCGCCTGGTGCGCACGGTGCCGGTGGCCCTCCGGGCCATCATCGAGACGCCCCCTACGCATGAGGTGGTCGGCAAGCCCGAGCTGATGCCCGACTCGGTCGTGATCTCGGGCGCGCGCGCCGTCGTCGAGCGGATTCGCTACTGGCCGACCGCCGCGACCCGCATCGAGCAACTCAACGACTCGCTGCTGGTGCAGGTGGCCCTCTCGGACACGCTCAAAGGGCTCGTCACGACGGTGCCGCAGGTGGTCACCGTGAAGGTGGCGGCGCTCGAATTCACCGAGGACACGCGCGAGATCGACGTGACGGTGCGCGGCGCGCCCAGTCCGGAGGCCGTCACGCTCGAACCCGCGACCATCACGGTCAAATACCGCGTGCTGTTCTCGGACTACCGGCGCGCGCAGCAGGCGGCGGATTTCTACGCCGAGGTTTCCTACGACGCCTTGCAGAACGACAAGACGGGCCGGGTGGCCCCCGTCATCCACATGCCCGAGGGGCTCGACATCCGCAACGTGCAGGCCGCGCCCCCTACCGTGCAATATTTCTGGCGCGTCAGCCCGTAACGACGTTTCCTATGATCAGTCTTGCCCTCGCCATTGCGTGCAGCCTCGTGGTGGCCTCGATTTTCAAGCTCTCCGGCAAGCGCGGGCTGAGCCGGATCGGGCTGCTGGCGGCGAACTACGCCGTCGCGGCTTCGATCTCGTGGGCGACGCTGCTGGCGCGCGGGGCCGTAGACCTAAGCCAGGTCCTCAGCCCGGCGATGCTGCTGCTCGGAGGCGTCTCGGGGGCGCTGTTCATCGGGGCGTTTTTCCTGATGGCGCTCTCGACGGAGCGGAGCGGCATGTCGCTTACGGTAGGGGCCATGCGCCTTTCCGTCGTCATTCCGTTCGCCGCGTCGTGGCTCATCTGGGACGAGGCGCCGGGCGCCTTGCGCTTGGCGGGCATGGGGGCGGCCCTAGGGGCGTTCTTCCTGATCGCCGCGCGCCCCGGCGCTCCCGGCGCTCCCGGCGCTCCGAAGCCCGCGAGCGGCGCGGCGGCCCTGGGCGCGCTCTTCCTGGCAATGGGCGTCATCGACGTGCTGCTCAAGCTCTACGACGAGCGCTTCGCGGCGACGCACCCGAAGGAGCTGTATATGGCGCTCACGTTCGGGGTGGCCTTCCTCATCGGGGCGGCCGAGACCGTGCGGCAGCGGCGCCTGACGGGGCGGTGGCCGAGCCTCGGGGCGCTCGGGCTGGGCGTGGTCCTCGGCGTGGTGAACTACGGCACGGTGCGGTTTTTCCTGAAGGCGATTCAGGAGCTGAGCGGCACGCTCGTCTTCCCCGTAAACAGCATCTCACTGGTCATCGGCGGGGCGCTCCTCGGGGTGCTCGTCTGGCGCGAG
This sequence comes from uncultured Rhodothermaceae bacterium, assembly GCA_965363675.1. GTDB lineage: Bacteria > Bacteroidota > Rhodothermia > Rhodothermales > DASSAV01 > CBDTTW01. Next base: position 9,531 of record CBDTTW010000088.1, on the reverse strand, counting down.
CGTCTCTCGAACAAGAACCTGGCCGGGCTGGCCCTGGCGGCGGCGGCCCTGGTGCTGCTGTTCCAGAACGGATAGGTCGATGCGTATGCGCCCGCACAGCCGTAGGGTCTGGATCTTCGCCGCCCTCGCCGCAGCGCTCGTGTGCCTGGGGATCGCAGCGGCCGTCGTGCTGTTCTGGAAGGCCGCCCCGCGCCTGACCGAGGAGCAGATCGAGGACGTGGTGCTCACCACGATCCGGCAGGAGTCGCCGGCGGCGGTGCTCGTGACGGGCTACCTCGATATGTCGGCCACCGTCACCGTGGCGAGCACGCGGGTGCTGTTTCCGGATTTGGGCGGCATCGACCTGGGCGACACCCGCACGACGATCCGCGTGCCCGGCCGCGTAACCTACGGCTTCGACGTGAGCGCGCTGAACGCAGAGGCCATCCGCCTAGCCGAGGGCGGGGCCGTGGAGGTGAGCATGCCGGCGCTGCGAGTGGTCAGCGTCGCGCCGGACCTCGCGCGCCTGGAGGTGCAGACCAAGGTAGGATGGGCGCGCTCGCGCGAGGGCAGCGGCAAGCGCGTCGAGCGGGAGGCGCTGCGGCTGGTGCAGGAGTCGCTGCGCACGCAGGCCGAGCGGCACCTTGCCACGAGCACGCAGCCCAAGGTGAATACGGCGCACGCCCTGGAGAAGATGCTCGCGCCGCCGCTGCGGGCCGCCGGGGTGGCGGCGCCGCGCTTCCGGTTTTTCCTGACGCCCGAGTTGCTGCTGGAGCCCAAAGGCTGAGGCGCTAGGCGGGGTACATCGGGTAGGGCCGCGCCACGACGTATTCGCGGAGCTGTTGCAGCTCGAAGCCCTTTTCGCTGTTGTCGTGCCGCAACAGGTCGCGCAGGGAAATCAGCCCGATAAGCTGCTCGTCCTCGGCCACGGGCACATGGCGGATGTGGCGGCGGTCCATGAGCGTGAGCACGTCGCTGCACGAGGTTTCCGAAGACACCACGATCACGTCGCGCGTCATCACGTCCGTGATGGGCGTATCGTCCATGTTGAGGCCGGGGGCGGCCACGCGCCGCAGCAAATCGCGCTCGGTGAAGATGCCGACCAGCTTGCGGCGGTTCTCCAGCACCAGCACCGACCCTACGTTGTGGTGCGCCATCAGGTTGACCGCCTGCGCGACGGTGTGGTGCGGCGAAACGTAAACGAGCAGGCCCGATTCGTTCAGCAGTTCGGAAATGCGCTGATGCATACGCGTTCTCTTTTCTAATGCCCGACTTCATCAAATCCTCATAAATATACACTCATCGAAGCGCTTCCGTTCCTTTTCTATTACAACTTTGCGCGATGTGGCTTCTCGCTCAATTTTCAAAAAAAAATGAAACCTAGCTAAATCCATCGGGGTTAGCCCTTTGGATCAAAGGATACGGCCCCGTCGCCGGCGGGCGCCCCACCGGGAAACCCTTGAAAGCGCATGCGTGAGACGACCCTATATTTCGTTCGGCACGGCGAAACCGACTTCAACCGGCGGCGCATCGTGCAGGGCCGCAAGGTGAACAGCAGCCTGAACGCGCTCGGGCGCAGCCAGGCCGAAGCCCTTGCGCAGCGCTTTGCCGGCGTCCCGTTGGATGCCATTTATTGCAGCACCCTGCGGCGCGCCGAGGAGACGGCCGAAGCCGTGGCGCAGGGGCGCCCCGGGCTGACGATCACGCGCCTGCGCGACTTGGAAGAAATCTCGTGGGGCGTCTACGAAGGGCGCTCCGTGAATGAGGAAGTCGCCTCGGCGCTGGAAGAAATGACCGGCGCGTGGGAGCGCGGCGACTACGGCTACGCCGTTCCGGAGGGCGAGAGCATCCTGGACGTGCAGGCACGGGCTTTGCGTGCGCTGGATGCGGTTCTGGAGCGCCACGCCGGGGGCCGGGTGCTCGTCGTGACGCACGGGCGCTTCCTGCGCGTGCTCCTGGCGACGCTGCTGGAGGAGTACGGGCTGGCGCGCATGCACGAGATCCACCACGCCAACACCTCGGTCAACCACCTCGTGCTGCACGAGGGGACGTACCGGGCGGCCGCGCTCAACTGCACGGCGCACCTGGACGCAGTCGAAATCATCGAAGTAGAATAGCTGCGATGGCGATGCCGCACACCGAACCGCTGGAAATATCCTCACGGCCGTTAGGTCCCCCGCCCGTAGACCGCGCCCGCATCCGCCGCGCGCTCCGGAGCCTGGCGCTGGAAGCGCTGGGGCGGGCGCATCCGTCGGAGGTGGTGCGCCTGGAGGTAGAAGCCCCGCCCATGCGGCCCCTCGGGTGGGTGCGCGAGCAAACGGCGGCGCATCGCGGCTACTGGACCGGACGCGAGGAGCCGGGCGAGACGGCCGTAGCGGGCGCCGCCTTCGTGCTCGAAGGCGCAGGCTTCGAGGCGGGGTGCGCGGCGGCCGACCGGGCGCACGCCCTCCTGGCCGAGGCCGACGGCGCCGCGCGTTTCTACGGCGGCATGCGCTTCGACCCGGAGACGCCGCCTGCCCCCGAGTGGGCGGCCTATGGCGGCTACCGTTTCGTGCTGCCGCGCTTCGAGCTGCGCACCCATGCCGGGGCTACGACCCTGGCGTGCAACCTGTACCTGCCCGAGGACCGGCGCCGCCCGGAGTGCGTGCTTGGAGCCATCAACGCGCTCAGCCTGGAGGCCCGCGCGCCTGTCGTGGATTTGCCCGAGCCGCTTTCGCGCACGGCCCGCCCCGACGCCGATGCCTGGAACGACGCCGTCGGCGCGGCGCTGGAGGCCATCGGCGCCGGGACGCTTGAAAAGGTGGTGCTGGCGCGCGCGGCGCGGGTGCGCTTCGCCCGGCCGCTCGACGCCTTCGGGCTGCTCGAAGCCCTGGCTCCGCACGCCCCTGCGACGTTCCGGTTTGCCTTTGCGGCGGGCGCAAGCGTGTTCATCGGGGCCTCGCCCGAGCGCCTGTACCGGCGCTCCGGCCGCCTGCTCGCCAGCGAGGCCGTGGCCGGCACGCGTCCGCGCGGCCGCTTTCAGCGCGACGACAGCCGCCTGGCCGAAGAACTGCTCGCCAGCGACAAAGATTTGCGCGAGCACGGGGTCGTGCGCGACTACCTCAGCGCCGCGCTCCGGACGCTGTGCGACCTGACGCAGGTGGACGAGGAAGCCCGTCTCATGACGCTCGCGCACGGGCGCCACCTGCATACCGGCGTGCGCGGCACGCTCCGGGCAGACGTCGGCGACGGCGCCGTGCTGGCGGCGCTGCACCCGACGCCCGCCGTCGGGGGCTTCCCGCGCCCGGCCTCGCTGGAGGCCATCCGCCGCCTCGAACCGTTCGACCGGGGCTGGTACGCCGGTCCGGTGGGGTGGGTGGGCCGCGAGGAAGCCGAATTTGCCGTAGCGATCCGGTCGGCGCGCCTCCAGGGCGCCGAGATGACGCTGTACTCCGGGGCGGGCATCGTGGAAGGCTCGCGCCCCGAGGCCGAGTGGCGCGAAGTCGAGCAGAAACTGGGGCCGTACGCTGCGCTGCTGAGGCTCGATGCAGCCTGAGCATAACCTCAACCTGCTCTGGGCGTCGTGGATCGTCGATGAGCTGGTGCGCTGCGGCGTAAGCATGTTCTTCATCGCCCCCGGCTCGCGCAGCACGCCCCTCGTAGCGGCCGTAGCGCGCCACCCGCAGGCGCAGGCCGTGGTGCACCTCGACGAGCGCGCCACGGCCTTTGCGGCGCTCGGGTACGGGCGCGGCGCCGGGCGCGCGGCGGCGTGGGTCACCACGTCGGGCACGGCGGCGGCCAACGGCCTGCCTGCCGTCGTCGAGGCGTCGCAGGACGGCGCGCCGATGCTGCTCGTGACGGCGGACCGCCCGCCTGAGCTGCGCGACGCCGGGGCCAACCAGGCCATCCGGCAGCCAGGACTTTTCGGCGATTACGTGCGCTGGCAATGCGACCTGCCGGCGCCCGAGGCAGCCGTTCCGCCGCACGCCCTGCTGACCACCGTCGATCAGGCCGTTTACCGCGCCCACCGGGCGCCGGGCGGGCCGGTGCACCTGAACGTTCCGTTCCGCGAACCCCTGGCCCCCACCCCCGACGGCGGCGACTACGCGGCGTATGCCGCCGGCCTTGTCCGCCGCGACGACGGCCCGTACACCCGATGGGTCGCGCCCGCGCTCAGCCCGGCCGGCGCCGAAGCGTTCGCGGCCCGGCTCGGGGGGCGCGGCGTGATCGTGGCGGCGGACGTAGACGACCCCGAGGCCGTGCACCACCTCGCCCTGCGGCTGGGCTGGCCGGTGCTGCCGGATGTGCGCTCGGGGATGCGGCTCGGCGCAGCGGCGCGCCCGGCGGTGTGCGCCCCCCCGGACGGCATGCTCGCCGGGGAGGCATGGGCGGCGGCGCACCGCCCGGAGGTCGCGCTGCTTCTGGGCGCGCGCCCCGTCTCGAAGCGGCTGCAAGGCTTGCTCGACGGCGCCGACCTGCCGGCGGTCGTGCACGACGGCCCCGAGCGGATCGACCCGGGCCACCGGGCGGCGTGGCGCTTCGAGGCGGCGGCGGGGCTGTTCTGCCGGGCCCTGGCGGAGGCGCTGCCTTCCGGCTGGGCCCCCGACCCCGACTGGCTGCCCCGCTGGCAGCGGCGCGCGCGCGCGGTGCAGGCCGCCCACCGGGCCGCCCTCGACGGCGCCGACGCGCTGACCGAACCGGGCGTGGCGCGGCGCGTCTCGGAGCTGCTGCCGGCCGGGCATGGCCTCGTGCTGGCCTCCAGTATGCCCGTGCGCGACATGGACGCCTTCGCGGTGGTCGATGGGGCCGAGGCGCCTGTCGCCGCCAACCGGGGCGCCAGCGGCATCGACGGCACGCTGGCGACGGCGGCCGGCTTTGTGCTCGGGAGGGGCGCCCCGGCTACGCTCGTCGTCGGCGACCTCGCGTTTCTCTACGACCTTAACGCGCTCGAACTCGTGCGCCGCCTGCCGCACCCGCTCACGATCGTGCTCCTCAACAACGACGGCGGCGGCATCTTCTCGTTTTTGCCGATCGCCGACTTCCCGGATCTGTTCGAGCCGTATTTCGGCGTCCCGCACGGCCTCGCGTTTGCCGACACGGCGCGCCAGTTCGGGCTGGAGTACGCGCAGCCGCGCACGCCCGGCGCCTTCGAGGCGGCGTACCGCGCCGCCGCCGCCGGAGGGCGCTCCACGCTCATCGAGGTGCAGACGGAGCGCGCCGCCAACCACGCGCTGCACGGGCGCTTGCTGGAGCAGGCGTGGCAGGCAGGGGCTTAGGGCGCGTCGTCCAGCTCCACCACGAGCGCCTCGCCTTCGATGCGCGCGGGGTAGCAGTGCAGCGGGGCGTGCGCCGGACCCGAGCAGATGCGGCCGTCGTAGTCGTAGGTCGAGCGGCCGAGGCTGCAACACTCCAAGCGCGCCTCGCCCGGCAGCGGATCGACGCAGCGCCCGCCGTGGCCGCAGGCGTTGCGGTAGGCCCGGAAGCGGTGGTCGATGCCGTGCACGACGAGCACGCCGTGCGGCAGCGCCGGGCCTTCGAGCCGGAGCGCGCCGCCGGGCGCGGCCAGCGCTCGGGCCGCCGGAAGGCTCACCCGCAGCGTGGGGGCTTCGTAGCGCCACACCTCGGGCGCGCCGGCCGGGGTGGCCGGCTTGCCGAGCACCCGTTGAAAGAAGGTTCGTCTGCCGTTTGCCATAAGCTCCTCCTTTCCAGGTTTTTCTGCCGGTGGGGCAGGGTTAGAAAATGTGCTGCCCCATCGGGTCCTGCCGCCACGACTGGAGCACCTTCATGTAGTTCGCCCGCTCGAACGCCGTCGGCTCGCCGACGTTGATCTGGCTCATGCTGCCTTTCATCTGCTCGACGGAGACGTACTCGCGCAGCTCCATCCACGACTCGAGTTCGTGCAGGATCTCGCTGATGCGGTGGATGCCGTGCTGAAGCAGCTCCGAGGCCATCATGGTGACCGAAGCGCCCGCCATAAGGCCCTTGAGCACGTCCTGGTAGGTGTGCACGCCGCTGGTAAGGGCAAAGTCCGCAGCGATGCGGCCGTAGAGAATGGCGATCCAGCGCAGCGGCAGGCGCAGCTCGTGCGAGTCGGAGAGCACGAGGTGGGGGGTCACTTCGAGCGCGTCGAGGTCAAAGTCGGGCTGGTAGAAGCGGTTGAACAGCACGAGCCCGCGCGCGCCCGCTTCGGCGAGGCGCAGGGCCATGTTGGCGGGCGAGCTGAAGAACGGCCCGACCTTGACGGCCAGCGGAATGCCGATGCTGCCGGCCACGTCCGCGACGACCCGGGCGTACATGTCCTCGACGACGGCCCCGGTCATCTGGGGGTTGGCGGGGATATAGTACACGTTCAGTTCGAGCGCGTCGGCGCCGGCTTCTTCGATGAGCCGGGCGTACTCGATCCAGCCGCCCGTCGAGACGCCGTTGAGGCTGCCGATAATCGGGACGCCGAGGCTTTCCTTGGCGCGCCGGATTTTCTCCAGGTACTCGCCCGGCCCGACGTGGTAGGCTTGCTGCTCGGGGAAATACGTCAGCGACTCGGCGTAGCCCTCGGTGTAGTCGCTGAGGTAGTGGTCGAGCAGGCGGCTCTCGTGCGTGATCTGCTCCTCGAAGAGCGAGTGCATCACGATGGCGGCGGCCCCGGCGTCTTCGAGGCGCCGCATCACATCGAGGTGGTCGGAGAGGGGCGAGGCCGAGGGGACGATGGGGTTAGCCAGTTCGAGCCCGAGGTAGGTCGTGCGCAAATCCATACGGTTGTGTCGTCAGGCGAAGGGTGAGGGAAGCTTCCGCCCGCCGCCCGGGCGAGGCGGCGGGCGCGCATGGGCTTACTCGGTAGGGGGCCGTTTGCCGGGAGGCGGCATGGGCGGCAGCGTCGGGCGGGCCGCGCCGGGGGGCGGCGCCGGGCGCCCGGCGGGCGGAAGCGTCGCGCCCGGCGGCGGCGGCATCGTGGGGCGAGCGGCGGGCGGCGCCGAGGGGTGGCCGTCGCCGGCGGCGCTCACGCCGGCCATCTGCTCGTACCGCTGCCAGCGCGCCTGCACGATCTCCTGCGCCTCCTTGAGGAACTGCGCGGCCGTCTCCGGATGCGACTTGAACAGCATCTGGAAGCGCCCTTCGTGCAGGATGTAGTCTTTCAGCGGCAGGCGCGGGGCCTTGCAGTCGAGCTGAAGCGGATTTTTGCCCTCCGCTTTGAGCATCGGGTTGTAGCGGTAGATCGGCCAGTAGCCCGACTCGACGGCCAGTTCCTGCTGGCGCATGCCTTTCGCCATGTCGATGCCGTGGGCGACGCAGTGGCTGTACGCGATGATGAGCGAAGGGCCGTTGTAGGCTTCGGCCTCCTGGATCGCCTTGATCACCTGGTTGTCGTTGGCGCCCATCGCCACCTGAGCGACGTAGACGTAGCCGTAGCTCATGGCAAGCATGCCGAGGTCTTTCTTGGGCGTGGCCTTGCCCCCGGCGGCGAACTTGGCGACCGCCCCGAGCGAGGTGGACTTGGACGCCTGGCCGCCCGTGTTGGAGTACACCTCGGTGTCGAGCACGATGACCTTGACGTTGCGTCCCGAGGCGAGCACGTGGTCGAGGCCGCCGAAGCCGATGTCGTAGGCCCACCCGTCGCCGCCGATGATCCAGACGCTTTTGCGCGCCAGAGCGTCGGCCAGGCCGGCCAGGTCGCGCGCGTCGGCGTCGCCGCCCCGGCCGAGCTTGCGCTTGAGCGCTTCGATGCGCTCGCGCTGGAGGGCCAGGCCGCCTTCCTCGGACTGGTCGGCCGCGAGCAGCGCGTCGGCCAGCTCGCCGCCGATGCGCTCGCGCAGGCGCCCGACGAGTTCGCGGGCGTACTCCTCCTGCTTGTCGAGCGCCAGGCGCATGCCCAGGCCGAACTCCGCGTTGTCCTCGAAGAGCGAGTTGTTCCAGGCCGGGCCGCGCCCGGCGGCGTTTTTGGTCCAGGGCGTCGTGGGCAGATTGCCGCCGTAGATGCTGGAGCAGCCCGTCGCGTTGGCGACGATCATGCGGTCGCCGTAGAGCTGCGTAATCAGGCGCAGGTAGGGCGTTTCGCCGCAGCCGGCGCAGGCGCTGGAGAACTCGAAGAGCGGTTCGAGGAGTTGCACGTCCTTGACCTTGGTGTACTTGAGCGCCGGCTGCTCGGGCGTGGCGTAGCGCGGCGCGTCGGGCAGGCCCAGGAAGAAGTCCCAGTTTTCGCGCTCCTGCTCGCGCAGCGGAAGCTGCGGGGCCATGTTGATCGCCTTGCGGCCGACCTGGCTTTTGTCCTTGGCCGGGCACACCTCCACGCACAACTGGCAGCCCGTGCAGTCCTCGACGGCCACCTGGAGCGTGTACGCCTGCCCCGGAAACTCGCGCCAGCTCGCCGGCATCGACTTGAACGCCTCGGGGGCCCCCGCCAGCTCGGCCGGATCGACGACCTTGGCGCGGATCACCGAGTGCGGGCACACCATGACGCACTTGCCGCACTGGATGCACAAGTCGGTTTCCCAGACGGGCACTTCGAGCGCGATGTTGCGCTTCTCCCAGCGCGTGGTGCCGCTTGGGTAGGTGCCGTCGGGCGGGAGCGCGCTCACCGGCAGCAAATCGCCCTCGCCGGCCATCATGCGGCCGGTGACCTCGCGCACGAAGTCCGGCGCTTCGGCGGCCACGGCGGGCGGCAGCTCGATGCGGCTGGTGACCTCGGCGGGCACGGCCACCTCGTAGAGCCGCGCCAGCGTCCCATCGACGGCCTCGAAGTTCATCTGGACGATGGCCTCGCCGCGCTTGCTGTACGTCTTGCGGATGGCCTTCTTGATCTCGCCGATGGCCTCCTCGCGCGGCAGCACGCCGCTGAGCGCGAAGAAACACGTCTGCATGATCGTATTGATGCGGATGCCCAGCCCCAGCTCGCCGGCCACCGCGTAGGCGTCGATGACGAACATCCTCAGGCGGCGGTCCACGATGGTCTGCTGCACCGGGCGCGGCAACTGGTCCCACACCTCATCCGGCGGATAGGGGCTGTTGAGCAGGAACGTGCCGCCCTCCTCGGCCTGTTCGAGCGTGTTGATGCGGTCGAGGAAGCCGAACTGGTGCACCGCGATGAAGTTGGCGCGCTGGATCAGGTAGGTGCTGTGGATCGGGTGCGGCCCGAACCGCAAATGCGAGATGGTGCGCGCGCCCGCCTTCTTCGAGTCGTAGACGAAGTAGCCCTGGGCGTAGAACGGGGTCTCCTCGCCGATGATCTTGATCGAGTTCTTGTTGGCCCCCACAGTGCCGTCCGAGCCGAGGCCCCAGAACATGGCGCGCGTGACCTCCGGCCCCTCGATGTTGAAGTCGGGGTCGTAGTCGAGGCTCGTGTGCGAAACGTCGTCGTGGATGCCGATGGTGAAGTGGTTCTTCGGCTGCGTGCGCGCGAGGTTCTCGAACACCGCCAGGGCCATGGCGGGCGTGTACTCCTTCGAGGAGAGGCCGTAGCGCCCCCCGACGAGGCGCGGCATGGCGGCAAACGGGGCCCGGCCTTCGGCCAGCATCTCGGCTACGGCCGTCAGCACGTCCTGGTAAAGCGGCTCGCCGGCGCTGCCGGGCTCCTTGACGCGG
>CBDTTW010000087.1:0-12886 GCA_965363675.1 uncultured Rhodothermaceae bacterium | reverse complement strand
GGGCTGCTGGCCGTGGCCGTCGTGCGGTGGGGGCGGGCGCTCGGCGCCTGGCAGCCTCCGGCGCGCCTCGGCCGGGCGCTGCTCTGGGCGCTGGCGCTCTCGGGGTTCGTGTGGCTCAACGCCGCGCTGGCGCGCACCGTGCACTTCTGGGAAGGCGTTCCCTACGACGCCGACGCCTTGTGGGCCTCGACGACGTTTCAAACGGCGCTCACGATCTTCTGGACGGCGGTTGCCGTAACGGCTATGGCCGCTGCGGCGCGGCAGGGCGCCCGCACCGTGTGGATCGCGGCGGCGACGTTGCTGGGGCTGGCCGTGGCGAAGCTGTTCTTCGTCGATCTGTCGAGCATCAGCACCGTAGCGCGCATCGTCACGTTTTTGGTGGTGGGCCTGCTGCTGCTCGTGGTGGGCTATTTTGCCCCGGCCCCGCCGCCGCGCCGCGCCGCGCCCGACCCGGAACTCCCCTCTCCCCCTGCGCAGGCTTCCGCATGACGACGCCCCGCCTCTGTGGCCTTCTCTTCGTCGCCCTGGCCGCCGCGTTTCCTGCGGCGGCGCAGCCGCTGGCTCCCCGCGACTTCGCGCGCGGCGTCCGCGTGAACCCCTCCACCGACGCGCCGCTGCAAATCGCCGTGCTGCCCGAAGCCGTCTACCGCACGGCCACGCGGGCCGACCTGGGCGACGTGCGCGTGTTCAACGCCGCCGGCGAGGAGTTGCCCCACGCGCTCGTGGAAAGCCCCGGCGGCGCGCCGGCGCAGCAGCGCACCCGCGCGCTGCCGTTCTTCCCGGTATACGGCCCGCCCGGCGCTGACCTGGGCGCCCTGTCGCTGCGCATACGCCGGACGCCCTCGGGCACGCTCGTGCAGATGGACGAGCCGCGCACGGGCGCGCCGGCCTCGCAACCGGTGCGCGCCTACCTCATCGACGCCTCGCGCCTGGACACCGTCGCCTCAGCGCTGCGGCTGGCGTGGCCCGAGGCCGCCCCCGACTTCGTCGCAGAAGCGCGCATCGAAGCGAGCGACGATTTGCGTGCGTGGACTGCCGGGGCGGACCCGGCGACCCTGGCGCGCCTGCGCCACGACGGCCGCCTGCTGGAACGCACCGAGATTCCGGCCCCGCCCGGGAAAGCGCGCTACTTCCGGCTGACCTGGACCGGCGACCCGCTTCCGCCGCCCTCGGCCCTGGAGGCCGTCGTGACGCGGCTGCCGGAGGGCGAACGCCGCTGGACGGCGCTCCGGCAGGCGGGCGCAGGCGAGGGCTACTACCTGTTCGACCAGCAGGGCGTGCTCCCCGTCGATCGGGTGCGCTTCGCGCTCGCGCAGCCGAACACGGTGGCCCGCGTGAAGCTCTCTTCCGGTCCCTCGCCGGAAGGCCCGTGGCAGGCCCGCTATCAGGGGCTCGCCTACCGCCTGCGTATGGGCGGGCGCGAGGTCGCTGCGCCGCCGCCGGCGCTGCCGGGAGCCGTCCGCGACCGCTACTGGCGGCTCGACGTGGACCCGGCGGGCGGCGGCCTCGGGACGGCGGCGCCCGTGCTGGAACTGGGCTGGCAGCCCGGCCGCCTCGTGTTCGTGGCGCGCGGCGCGGGACCGTACACCATTGCCTTTGGGGCCGCCGACGCCCGCCCTTCGGCCTACAGCGCCGACGAGCTGCTGCGGCTGCTGCCGGGCGCACGCGCGGCGAGCCTCCTCCGCCCGACGGCCGAGGCGGGGCCGCCGTTCGAGCTGGGCGGCGAGGCGCGCCTTACGCCGGCGCTCGCGCCGCCGTGGCGGCGCATCGCGCTCTGGGGGGTGCTGGGCCTGGCCGTGGGGCTGCTGGCCTTCATGGCCGCGCGCCTGCTGCGCCAGATCGACCGTGAGCGCCGCAACCCCGAAGCCTCCTAACGGCCCAGGGCCACCAGCACCTTCGTCTCCAGAAAGCCCTCGCCCTGGGCGCGGCAGAAGTAAACGCCGGCGGGCAAATCGGCGGCCTCCACGGTGATCTCGCGGCGCTCGCCCGGCAGCAGCGCGCCCGCGTACAGCACGCGCACCTGCCGCCCGAGCGCGTCGTAGAGCGCTACGCGCACCTCGCGCCGCGTCGCCGACTGCAAGGCGATCTGCGCCCGGTCCGCAAACGGATTCGGGTACGGCTCCGAGAGCAGCGGCGCGGCATCGGCGGGCAGGTTCTCCACGGCCGTCGACGAGCCCTTCGGCATGTTGGCGTCGAGCCACCCGGCGCGCTGCCGCAACCAATCCTTCAGGTAGCTTACCTCCTCGGCGTAGGTATTGCCGACGAAGACGTTGGGCCACACCCACCGGCCCAGGATCTGCCATTGCTGGAAGTTGCGCGTCTGCGCCTCCGAGAGCAGCGCCGCCTGCCGGTCGATGAACGCCCCGAGGGAGTCGGTGCGCAGCGGCCCCTGGCGCAGCTCTTTCCAGCGGTCGCCGACGGCGGCGCGGAACGCCGGGTCCGTCATGAGGCGTCTCCACCAGAACGGCGGCTGGAACGAGTCGCCGGGCTCTGCAAACTCGTACTGAAAGCCTTTGATGTTCGAGGCGTTGTAGTAGTTGGCGTTGCCGTAGGCAATGTTGTAATCCCAGACGGGACCGGCCACCAGCTTGCCGCCCTTGCTGTCGCGGTCCTTGTACAGAAACGTGCTCAGGCGGTAGCCGTCCACGTTGCGGCTCAGCTCGTTGAGAATGAAGTAGTCCACGAAGGAGCGGGTGTCGATGTAGCTCGGGTAGCCCGTGGCCGGGTCGCCGAAGGCGTCCGAGGCCATCATATCCTCGAACCGCTTGATGTAGCCCTGGATGTAGGCTTCCTGCACCGGCGTGATGTCCTCGCCTTTGGGCGCGTGGTACTGGTAATAGATGCGGTGCGGCGTTCCCGGAGCCGGGTGCGCGGAGAACCAACCTTCGGTGTCGGCCCCCTCGCGCTTGTCGATCTTGATGATGTAGCCGCCGGTCAGCGCGTCGCCGGAAGCGTCCTCGGGGTCGAGCTTGCTGATGTTGACGCGCCCTTTGTCGCGCTTGATCTTCTCCATGAAGACATACACGCCCAGGTAGGTCCCGTTCAGGACGACCTCGCAGTAGCGCGTGCGGCTGGCATAGTGCCCCATCGTCTCGGAAAGGCGATACGTGAGCACGTTGCGGATCAGCGACTTGTCGCCGTAGGGTGCGTAGAGCACCCAGTCCTCCTCCTTCGGGAAGCCCAAGAGCGACACCGTGCTGTCGCTGCCGCCTACCCCCCGCGTCTCGATGGCGTAGGACTTCTTGTCGTACAGCGCCTGCGAACTGGCCCCGCGCAGCTCGATCCCGATGTAGCCGTTGTACCCGTTGGGCGCGTCCTGCGGCGTGTTGCGCGCGCCCGGCCCGTTGTCGATGATCGCCATGCGCGCCGTGACCTTCGGCTCATCGACGATGATCCGGCCCTCCGTGTTGATGAGGATGATGGGCAGGTTCGAGGAGGTTAGGGCGACGTTGCCCTGGGCGGCGGCGGCAATCGGCCCGACGCAAAGCGCCGCCAGCAGCAGCGCCGGGGCCGCGAGACCGGCGAACGAACGGCGAGGGTAGAAACAACGCTTCATGGGGGACACCGAAAACTCTGCGCCTGGGGCGCCGTGCAAAAAAGCCCTTTCGGGGGCCGCAGCGGAAGGCGCCGCGGCCGTAGGACAAGCGTAACAAGATACGCGCATTTCCACAAACCGCGCCGCCCACCCGCGCGTGCTTTTGCACCCCGCGCCGGAAGCCTGCAACTCCGGCCCCGCCGCGCGTATACGGCGGCGGGGCCGCCAAACACACGCTCGCCATGCGCCTTCTCCTGAAAAGAACTGCTTTTGCCGTGGGCCTGCTGCCGGCGCTTGCCTCTGCGCACAGCCTGCTTGCCGGGGCGCTGCTGCCCTGGTCGCCCGTCAAGCCGGGCTACGCCGCCGTGCGCACGCCGCGCGCCGCAATCTTCTTATCCCGCCTCGCAAGCGCCGCCTACCTTTGCTCGCAGGATAGAGCAGACCCTGGCAGACCTCGAACGGCGGCAGCGGCTCTCCTTCCGCGAGCCGGTGCGCATCCTCGTCGCCGACGGCTGGGGGCAGTTCAACCGGGGGGCGCTGCTCGGCCGGCGCGCCCGGCCCAACATGGTGCTGGGGGCGACGCTTCAGACGGGCACGGTCGTATACCTCTCGCCGCGGGCCCAGGAGCCGGGGCGCGACCTGGAGGCCGTGCTGCGCCACGAACTGACGCACGCGCTCCTGTTCCAGCACACGCGCTTTGCCGATACGTTCGAGCCGGCTCGGCTGGACTGGTTTGAGGAGGGCCTGGCCGTTCACTACGGCAATGCCGCGCAGTACCTCGACGATGAAACGTGGCAACGCCTCGCCGTAGAAGAGGGCCGGCTGGTCCGCGTCACCGGCGACCCCAAGGCCGCCGACCTGCCGGGCGAACAGCGCTACGCCTTCATGGCGACCGAGCATCGGCTGTTCATGGCGTTCCTGATGCACCGCTACGGCGAGGACCGCTTCTTTGCCTACCGCGACCGTGTGTTGGCGGCTCCAGCCCGCCACGGAGCCGCCTTCCGGCAGACGTTCGGCGCGCCTCTCGGCGCCGGCATCGAGGCGTTTGAGCGGGCGGTGCGCTCCGGCGCGTGGCCTCTCGCCGAGGAGGGGCCGGCCCCCTCCCCCACAACGCTTCGCACGCCGTAACGGGTTCTTTACGAATTACTTGTGCAACCAACTATTTCCTTCCACGTTGACACTGCTACAAAACACACGGTGAATAGCTGCACAAATTCACCCACAACTTTTCTTACCGCCATGACCGCACCGATGCACATAGCGCTCTTCCTGAACGGGCCGTTCGCGTGTCCGCAGGCGGCATGGCTTGCCTTCCTGACGCCGCTCGAACCCGGCGGGCGCTCGTAGCCCGGAGGCATCCCTCCGGCGCGTTCTTCGCTCTACGAAGCGCCCCTCCCTGATGCGGCTTTCGCCCCCGGCAAGCCTGCATCGCCGCATCCTCATCCTTCTGACGGCAAAACGGCCCGTGCTTCGCCGCGTCGCCGCCATAGGTCCGGCCCGCCGAATCGCACGCAGCGTATCGGAGCAAGACCGCCTTTACCCAAAGAACTCCTTACCACGGAAATCTGCCATGCAAAATTATTTCTCTATATCTAATCAAATTCGTCCCCTTATTGCAGCGTCTATTATGATGCTGTTATGCGCCGGCCTGTCGGCGCAGGTTTACGCCGGGAACGACCCGAAGGCAGACCGCCCGGCAAGCGCGACGCTCTCGGCCGAGGTGTTCAGCGGCGAAGACCTCTCCACGCGGGGCGAGGCGTGGTGGGACGCCGTCGAGCGCGGCAAGCGGGATTTGCTGAACACGCCTGACTTCGCGGCGCGCGAGGCGGCGTTGCAGGGCATCATCCACCTCGCAGCCCATTATCCGGAGCACGCCGACTTCAACCGCGCCCTGGTCGCTCTGTACGACACCTACCGCTTCGACCGGAACGAGGGCAAGCAGGTTATGGCGCTCGCCGCCCTGCACGCCATCGGCGACGAGCAGGTGATGCGCAAGCTGGCGCAGCACGCCCCGTGGGAGACCAACGAGCGCCTCCGCAAGCTGACCATCGCCGCCGTGAACGACTACTTCTCAGACCCGCGCTAACCCTGCCCCCTGCAAACGAAAGGAGCCTGCCGCGCTACAGCGGCAGGCTCCTTTTTTAGCGTCGCCCCTGGTCAGAACGGCTCTACGGCGCCGCCCGCTTCGCGCCAGGCGGGCAGCCCGCCGGCCAGGTTGGCCGTGCGCCCCACGCCCATCTCCTGCGCCCGCGCGGCCGCCAGCGCCGAGCGCCCGCCGCTCTTGCAGTAGAACACCAGCTCCTTGCCGGACCCGAAAACGTCCTTGTAGTACGGAGACGCTTCGTCCACGTAGAACTCCAGCATACCCCGGGAGGCGTGCACCGCGCCGGGAATCTTGCCGGTTTCCCGAAGCTCCGGCTCGTCGCGCACGTCCACGAAAACCACATCCTCGCGGCCGGAGAGCGCCTGCGCCTCCTCGGCAGTGTAAGTTTTTATCCGGCTGCCGGCTTCTGCCAGCAGTTCCTTAACCGGTTTTTTCATCGGCAGGCCTCCTTCATGAGTGATAGGGGTACAAGGAATTAAGGAAACGCTATTTCCCGGCCGAAGAGTCCGGCGGAAGGTCGGCGGCGCCCACGAGCACCACCTCGACCCGGCGATTCCGGCGGCGGCCCTCCGGGTTATCCGAGCCGTCGGGGAGGGCGTTGGCCGCGACCGGCTGCTGTTCGCCGAGCCCCCGGGTTTGCATGCGCGCCGGGGCGACGCCCGAGTTTGCCGCAAGGTAGTTTGCCACCGCCTCGGCGCGCCGCTGCGACAAATCCAGGTTGTAGGCGTCCGTACCCTTGTTGTCGGTATGCCCGTCGATGCGCACGGGGGCGTCGGCGTAGTAGTCGATCACCTCGGCCAGGCGCGCGAGCGTTTCGCGCGCGTCCGGGCGGATATCGGCTTTGTCGAAGTCGAACAGGATGTCCTCGGGTAGGGTGATGACAAGGCCCTCCGGGGTGCGCGCGGCCCGAAGATCGGTGAGCGCCTGCCGGACGCGGTCGGCGCGCGAGGCCCCGAGCGCTTCCGACGCCGCCGTCGAGGGCGCAAGCGCGCCGCTCGTGGACGGCTGCGGCGGCGGAGCCTCGGCCGCCTCCGGGGCAGGCTTCTCGCCGCAGCCGAGCAGCAAAGCCGCCGCGAGCAGGGCCCACAGCCTGGCCGGCAGCCGGGCGCGCGACGGCCTCATCAGCGGGCCTCCAGCGGAATGTCGATGACGAACTTGGGCATATTCGTGAACTGGTTGTCCTCCGAACCGCCGCCCTTCGAGCTGGTGATGAGCTTGACCGACGTAGCCTCCGGGTTCATGCGCCCGGCGAAGTTGAAGGAGCCCCGGATCTGCTCGCCGCCCCGGGCCTCGATGTGCTTGTTGTCCGGCGGCGGCACCACGTAATACACGTTGCCGAGGTTGTCGAGCAGGTGCATGTTCTGCCCGTTCCAGTTGAGGCGGTTTACGTCTTTGCCGCCGTTGATGAACGTCAGGTCAACGGTGGTTTGGGTATCCCCGAACCGTATGGCCGATACGATAAGCTGGGAGCCGTTGGGGTGGTTTTTCTGAAGCGTCAGCCCCTCCTGGTCGGCGGGCAGTTTGCCGCCGGAGAAGCTGTCGGACTCGCGGACGGCCGGGTCGATGCGGCTGGGCTCGACGTTCGGGTCGGCCGCCTGCGGTTCTACGTCGCCGCCGCAGCCGGCGAGCGCCGCCGCCATCAGCAGCACGAGCACTAGATTTCGCATAAGTCGCCTCGTCTTCTGAGATAAAGGGGGGCCGCCCTGCGCCGACGAATCGGGCGCAGGGCGGCCTCTATGCAAAAAATCTCGCCTTATACGAGCGCTGCATTCCGAGCGTTCGATGCGCCGAGGCTTCCTGACGCAACGAGTTCGTTTGCTCGAAGCGTGCGGCCGGCGGCGCTACCGCTCGGCGGCGCTACCGCTCGGCAGGTCGCTCGGGCGCCGCCGGCCGCTGAGCGGCTTCCCGCAGCAGCCGGACGGCCTTCGGCCCGACGCCGTGCAACGCCGAAAGTTCGCGGTCGGAGAGCGCAGCGGCCTGTTCGAGCCGCGTGACGCCCACCGCCGCGAGCGCACGCAGCGCAGGCTTGCCGATGCCGGGAGGCAGCGGCGCGCCGGATGAAGGGTTCATGGGCAAGCCTCGGCGGCGGTCTATGCGGTTACGCTGAGGTCGGGCACGGCGGCGGCCATAGCGGCGCGCAGCTTCTTCCGGCGCTGGAGCAGCCAGAAGAAAAAGCCGCCTGTCAGGAGCAGCGGCAACACTCCGCTCATACCGCCGCTCAAGACGCTGCCCACGGCGAACACCCCTACGAACACGAATATGATAATCATCATGTTGTAGAGATGCGGGCCCGCCAGATCATTGACGGCCTTGGCGACATATCCCATCTGCCGGGTGTCGTGGTTGTAGACGCCGGCATAGAGGCCCTTTTCCCGGTTTCCTATAATCCCCCATACCACCGTCACAGTATTTCCGGCGCGCACCGGGACGCCGGTAGACCCCACCTCGGCCACGCGTTCCTCGCCGTCCGGGGAGCGAATGAAGATCTCATTGTAGTGATGCGTCTGCGAGGTGACCTGATGGTTCGAGTGGCTCATGAAACTCGTTTCAGAGGAGCGCTGACTATCGATCACCTGCCCGGTAAAACGGTAGATGTTGACGCTCCGAGTACCGAGACCAACGTTGCCGACGGCTTCCATAGGGAAAACCTCCTGTTTTGCGGACGTGTCAACAAGCACAAAAGAATATCTTGTTAATTAAGTATCAGGATGAAAGGTCGTCGTCTGCTCGGGCAAAAACAACAGGCCAAACAACTAATTCTTAGAGCCCTCCGCCTCCGAAACATACCCCATATCGGATACATGGAAACGCCCCGGGGCGGCTGCCGCCTCCCTACGCCGGAACTGCACCCTCCGCCTCCCGTAGTCAGCGTAGACGGCAGGCGAAAAGGGGCTCGCAGAAACAGAGGGAAGCCATGGGAAGCACCACACGGGCGCTCGGCGCCGCCGCGCTGCTGATGCTGGCGGGATGCAGCGCCATGAACGATCCGGTGGACGACCCGCCCGAGGCCCAGGAGCGCGTCGTGTGCACGGAAGATGCCTCGCGCTGCCCGGAAATCGTCATTGCGCAGTACGAGCCTTCCACGACGCCCACCTTCAGCGGCGCAGCGGACCCGGCCATGCTCCAGGACCCCGCCGCGCCGAGCCGCCTGTGGATGCTCTTTTCGCATCTGGAGGGGCGCCTTGCCACGGGCGCCGACGGCAAGCCGGTCGGCATCCCGCACGTCTCGACGCGCCTGGCGCGCAGCGACGACGCCGGGCGCACATGGCGGCACGCAGGCACGCTCTGGGACTCAGGGCTTGCCGCCGACCCCGAGAAGCTCGGCCCCGACAGCTACTTCGGCTCGGAGAGCACCGCCCTGGCCGCCGCCCGCGAGGGCGGCGCAACTACGTGGTATGCGGCGCGCATCGCCTACTTCCTGGAGCCGGTCACGCGCTATGCCCCGCGCTACGCGTCGAGCTGGGTGGTGCGCGTTGCGAGCGCGCGCGGCCTATCGCCGGAGGCCCTGGCCGGGGCTGAGGAAGCCGTGCTCGGCTCGGCCACGACGCACACGGCCTACGGGGCCCACCTGCGCCTCAACGACCTCTCGGCGGAGCTCGGCGATTGCGGCCTCTGGAACAACCCGGCCCTTTTCGCCGAGGGCGGCCGCCTGCATTTGTTCGTCGAGTGCGTCGCCTTCAAACCGGGCGGGCGCGAGGACCCGGAGCGCAACCGCATCGTCGGCTTTGTGACGCGCCCCGAAGGGCCGCCGCGCGCGTGGACGTGGGCGTACGGCGGCGTCGCCGCCGACCGCTCGCTCGCGGCGGCGCTCGGCGGCGAGGACTTGGTCTCGCCCTACGTGGCGCGCAGCCGGGACGGCGGGCTCCTGCTGGCGCTTACGCCGCGTCAGAACGGCGTCGGGACGGGGTGCGTCGTGCTGGAGTTGGAGGGGTTGGGGCCGCCGCTGCGCCTGCGCCGCGCCGCCGACGGCTCGCCCGTCGTGGCGGCCCGCCAGAGCCACGCCAAAGCCTCCGGCTTCCACACGGGCGCCTGCGCCTACGACGCCGCCTCGGAAACGGGGCTCGTGACGGTGGCCGCGCAGACCGCCGGCGGCCTGCGCGCCCGCCTCCGCGCCGCCGGCCTGCGCCCGTAGGCGGGGCTCAGCCGAGGGTGAAGAGCAGCGCGGCGTAGAGGGCGGCCCCGAGCAGGAACGCCCCGAAGCGGCTCTCACGCTCTTCGGGCAGTTCTTCCTTAAGGACGTTGAGGACGATGCCGCCCGCCAGGAAGGCGAAGAGCGCCGCCAGCACGGGCTCCCGGATGCGGGTATGCAGGCCCAGCGCCCACCCCAGAAGCGGCATGGCCGCCAGCGCCCACCGGCCGAAACGGTGGTAACGCCGGGGGTAGTGCTCGCGCAGCCCGTAGTCGTTGACGAGGAAGTGCAGCGCCATGGCGAAGAAGTAGAGCGCCAGCCCCGCCGGACCCTCGTGCTCGCGGTGGACGAGCAGATACCCCACGATGCCGTTGTACACTGCGAAGGTCGCCAGGTGGAGGGCAAATACGCCCCAGCCGCCTTCGTCGGCGGCGCGCCGGCGACGGGCGGTGACGGCGGCGCGCTCCATGCCGTAGAACACCACGAGCCCGACGAGCGCGATGACGTAGATCGGGTGCTCGGCCGCCGGCGGAAACCACGGGATCGGGTGCTCGGAAAGCGTCTCGTGCCCGGCGCCGAGTTCGGGCAGCAGGTGGATGAACACGTAGGCCACCGAGATGCCTCCGGCCGCCGAAAGCCAGATGCTGCGGGGCACACCGCCTAAAAAGCGCAAGCGGCCCGCCGACAGGTGCACGGCGGCCAGCCCCAGGGCGGCGGCGAGCGACAAAGCGGTTTCCATAGGCAACGTCGGTTAAAGCCGGGCGCCGGTTACTCCCGGCTCAGGCGCGCGAGCAGCCAGAGCGTGGCCTTCTCCAGCACGACGAGGCTGGCCGTAATGCCGAGCGCCAGGCCGAACAGCAGCACGTTGCCCACATCGTCGGTGCGCAGGGCAAAGCTCAGCGCCGTGGCGACGGCCGGCGGATGCACCGCGTCGGCGCCGATCATCAGCCCAATGGCGGCCACCATGGCCATGCCGCCGGAGAGGTAGCCGTGCCCCAAGCCCATGTAAGCGATCAGCCCGATGAGCGCCGCGCCCATTTGCGAAATGAGCAGCGTCCGGATCGAGTTGGTCCCGTGCTGCGGGTCGAGGTAGATGAGAAAGGCGCTGGAGGCCAGCGAGGCAAAAAGCAGCCGCTGGTTGCTCAGGGCGTCCACGAGCGCAAACACCGCCAGCACGATCAGCGTCGGCAGCAGCGCCAGCACCAGCTCGCTCCGCAGCGAGAGGCGCGCCCGGAGCGCGCGGCGCGCGCCTGCGATAGGTTTCAGGCTGGACAAGTCGCCGGGCATGGGCGGGGAGGTTTTGGAACGCTCAAGGGGCCGCCTCCGGATACCGGAGCCTCACGCCGGGGTTTCCCGCGCCGCCGCTCCAGGCTGCGCCTGCGCCGCATCGTTACACCTGCGCGCCGCACGAGCCGCATGCCTACGGTCGGGGCGCGCCCTTTTTTACGATATTGAGGCCGCCCCTTGCACCGCTGCTCGCAGGCCCATGAACCGCTTCGAAGAAACGCCCACGCCCGGCATCTACCTCGCCATAGCGCTGACGACGCTCGGGGTGCTGGCGGCCGACCTCTACACGCCGCTCGGCCTGGCCGCGTGGATCGGGTACCTCGTGCCGGTGGCCCTGACCTTGTTTGCGTGGCGCCCTCTGGCGGCGCCGGCCGTGGCGACCGTCGCCTCGGCCCTCATGCTGGTTACGCTCATGACCGACGAGGCCGGCATCGACCCCGTCGTGGCGCGCACCAACCGGCTCTTCGGCGCCCTGACAATCTGGGTGATGGCCGGCGTGGGGTGGCAGTTCATCCGGAACAAGATCGAGGTGCGGCAGCAGACGTGGCTGCAAGCCGGGCACAACGGCCTCAACCGCGCCCTCTCCGGCGACCGGTCGGTGGAGGCCCTCGGCGAAAGCCTACTGCGCTACCTGGCCGAGTACATGGGCGCGCATGCCGGGGCCGTGTTCGTCGCCGACGCGCAGCAGCAGCTTCACCGCGTGGCCGGCTACGCCCTGCCCGCCGACGACCGCCTGCCCACGCGCGTACAGCCCGGCGAGGGGCTCATCGGGCAGGCGTTCCGCGACCGCCGGGCGTACCAGCTTCACGACGCGCCACACGCCTACCTCGCCGTAGGCTCGGCCCTCGGGCAGGCCCCGCCGCGCCATTTGCTCGTGGCCCCGCTCGTCGCCGACGACGCGGCGCTCGGCGTCGTCGAGTTGGGGTTCATGCACCCGCTCTACGAGACCGACGCCCGGCTGCTCGAACGCATCTCCGAGTCGGCGGCCGTCGCCCTGCGGTCGGCCGAGTACCGGGCGCGCCTGCAAGAACTGCTCCAGGAGACGCAGCAGCAGGCCGAGGAGCTTCAGACGCAGAGCGAAGAGCTGCGCGTGACGAACGAGGAACTGGAGGAGCAGAGCCGGGCGCTTCAGGAGTCGCAGGCGCGCCTGGAGTTGCAGCAAACCGAACTCGAACAGACGAATACGCAACTCGAAGAACAAACGCAGCAACTGGAGATGCAGCGCGACGAGCTGGAGCAGTTCGGCGAGCGGCTCCAGGAGAAGGCCGCCGAGCTGGAGCAGGCGAGCCGCTACAAATCGGAGTTCCTGGCGAACATGTCGCACGAGCTGCGCACCCCGCTCAACGCGTCGCTGATCCTGGCGAAGCTTCTGGCCGACAACCGCGAGGGCAACCTGACGGCCGAGCAGGTGCAGTATGCGCGCTCGATCAGCGGCGCCGGGCAAGACCTGCTGGCGCTCATCAACGACATCCTCGACCTCTCCAAGATCGAGGCCGGGCGCATGGAAGTGCTCGTCGAGGACGTGCGCCTCGCGGCGCTCGCCGAGCGGCTGCGCGGCGTCTTCGAGCCGGCGGCGGCGCAGAAAGGGCTGACCCTGCGCGTCCGCATCCTGCCCGGCGCCCCCGAGGCGATGCGCACCGACGGCCGCCGCCTGGAGCAGATCCTCAAGAACCTGCTCTCGAACGCGATCAAGTTCACCGAGTCCGGCGAGGCGGCGCTGGAGATCGGCCCCGCCCCCGGCGACCGGCTGGCGTTCGCCGTGCGCGACACCGGCATCGGCATTTCGGAGGCGCATCAGGCGTTCGTGTTCTAGGCGTTCCGGCAGGCCGAC
>CBDTTW010000086.1:0-12929 GCA_965363675.1 uncultured Rhodothermaceae bacterium | reverse complement strand
GCTCTACGGCATGGACCACGGCATCGACTGGCTCGGCGACAACGAGCAGCACGAGGAACTGAACCTGCTCGTCGAGGGCAAAAAGTACGGCTGGCCCTACGTCTACGCCGACGGCAAATACAACCCGCAGGACGAGCCGCCGGGGGGCCTCAGCATGGCCGAGTGGGCCGCCCAGAGCGCCGAGCCGGTGGGGCTCTATACGCCCCATGCCGCCCCGATGCAAATGGCGTTTTACACGGGCAGCCGGTTCCCCCAAGCCTACCACGGCGACGCCTTCATCGCCATGCGGGGCTCGTGGAACCGCAAGCCGCCCTCGGGCTACGAAATCGTGCGCATCCGGTTCGACGACGAGGGCCGCCCGGCGGGCCTGGAGCCGTTCGTGACGGGCTTTCTCATGGAGGAAGGCGGCCAGTGGGGACACCTGGGCCGCCTGGCCGGGCTGGCGCAAGCCCGCGACGGGGCGCTGCTCGTCTCGGACGACAAGAACGGCGTCATCTACCGCATCGCCTACGCAGGCGGCGGGCAGGCCGGGGCCGCCGCCCCCACGGCGCCCACGAACGCCGCCGGCGCGCGCATCGGCCTGACGGCGGCGGCGCAGCCCGCGCCCGAGCCGGCCACGCCGCCGCAGCTTGCCCTGAAGCTGCAACCCGCCGCCGTCCGTCTGACGGTCGCCTCGCCGGCGTTCACGCATATGCAGCAGCTTCCGGAGATCTACGGCGCTGAGGGCCACAACGTCTCGCCGCCGCTTACGTGGACGGCCGGGCCGCCCGGAACCGTGAGCTACGCCCTCATCATGGAGGACCCCGACGTAAAACAGGAACCGCCGTTCGTGCACTGGATGCTGTACAACCTCCCGGCCGACGCCACGATGCTGCCCGAGGGCGTGCCGACCCTGCCGAAACTCCTAAAGCCGAAGGATGCGCTCCAGGGCAAGAACGACCGGGGCGCGCTCGGGTACTTCGGGCCGCGCCCGCCCGCCGAAGACCCGGCGCATCACTACCATTTCCAGGTGTTCGCCCTCGATGCGAAGCTCGACCTGCCGCACGGGGCCGGGCGCGCAGCGTTTCTGAAGGCGATCCAAGGCCATGTGCTGGCCTCCGGCGAGATCGTCGGCCTGTTCGAGCGCTAGCGACCGCGCGCGGGCGGCAGAGGCTCAGCCGCCCGCGCGGGCCTGCGCCAGCAGCTCGATGAGCCGCCGCAAGTCCTCGTCCGGCAGGTGGCGCAGCAGGCTCCGAAGCTGCTCGCGCATGACCTCGTCGAGCTTCGAGAGCAGTTCCAGGCCGCGCGGCGTAATGCGCGTCGTGACGTAGCGGCGGTCCTCCAGGTCGCGCTCGCGCACGAGCAAGGCCATTTGCTCCATGCGGTCCAGCAGGCGCGTCACGTCGGGGACCTGAGCCACGAGGCGGTCGCGGATGGCGTTGCGGCACAGCCCGGCCTCGCCCGCGCCGCGCAGGATGCGCAGCACGTTGAACTGCGTGAGCGTAATGTCGTAGGGCTTGAGCGCCTGCTCGACGGTGTGCCCGAGCACCGCCGCCGTGCGGGCAATGCTGACGAAGGCTTCCGCCTGAAGGGTCTCGAAGGGGCGCGTTTGCCGGAGTTCCTGCTGTAGGGTTGGGCTCATGCCCTCCATACTTGTTATAACAAGCAGAGTTTCCCCCGCCCGCCGCAAGCCGCTTTCAGGCCAGTTCGGCCAGCTCGGCCCACCGCTCCACGTCGCGGTCGAGCGCAGCGCCGAGGGTTTGCAGCGCGGCCGAGATTTCTGCGACGGCGGCATAGTCGGCGGCCTCGGCCTGAAGGCGCGCTTCCAGGACGGCGCGCGCGGCCTCGGCCTCGGCGATGCGCGCCTCCAGCGCTTCGAGTTCGCGGCGCTCCTTGTACGAGAGCTTGCGCGCCCCGGCGCCCGGCGCTCCGGCGGGCGCGGCCCTCGGCGCCGGGGCAGGCGCGGCGGCGGACTGTTGCGCGGCGGCTTCTTCCTCGCGGCGGCGCGCCTCCAGGAAGGCGCTGTAGTTGCCCGGATAGGCCCGGACGGCGCCGCCTTCCTCGATGCGGAAGATGTGCTCGGCGGTGCGGTCGAGGAAATAGCGGTCGTGCGAGACCACGACGAGGCATCCGGCGAAGCCCTCGGCGTACTCCTCCAGCGCCGTAAGCGTCGGGATGTCGAGGTCGTTGGTCGGCTCGTCGAGCAGCAGTACGTTCGGGGCCTGCATGAGCACGCGCAGCAGGTAGAGCCGCCGCCGCTCGCCCCCCGAGAGCCGCCCGATGGGCGTGTACTGCGCCGCCGGCGTGAACAGGAACCGTTCGAGCATCTGCGCGGCCGTGACGAGGCTGCCGTCGGCCGCCCGGACGAACTCGGCGGCGTCCTTGATGTAGTCGATGACGCGCTGCTCGTCGTTCAGGGCGCGGCTCTGCTGGTCGTAATACCCGATGACGGCCGTCTGCCCAATCTCGACCGTCCCGGCGTCCGGCGCCAGGCGCCCGGCGATCATCTCCAGCAGGGTCGTTTTGCCGCTGCCGTTCGGCCCGATGATGCCGATGCGGTCGCCGCGCGTGAACTTGTAGCTGAACCGGTCGATGAGGGTGCGCCCGCCGTAGCCCTTCGTGACGCCTTCCAGCTCGACCACCTTGTTGCCCAGTCGCGTGCTCAGCGAGGCGGCTTCAAGCCTGCGCGCCGGAGCCTCGTCGGGCGTCTCCAGCAGGGCCTGCGCCCGCTCGACGCGCGCCTTTTGCTTGGTGGTGCGCGCCTTGGCCCCCCGGCGCAGCCACGCCAGCTCGCGCCGCACGAGGTTGTTGCGGCGCAAATGCTCGGCGGCGCGCTGCTCGGCCTGTTCTTCCTTCTTCTCCAGATAGTACGTATAGTTGCCCTCGAAGCGCCACGCCTGCCCGTCTTCCAGTTCGAGCATGCGGTTGGTGACCCGGTCGAGGAAGTAGCGGTCGTGCGTGACGAGTAGGAGGGCGCCGGTATAGCGCGCCAGGTACGCCTCCAGCCAGCCGATGGTGTCGGCGTCGAGGTGGTTCGTGGGCTCGTCGAGCAAGAGCAAGTCGGGGCGCAGGATGAGGGCCCGCGCCAGGGCCACGCGCTTGGCCTGCCCCCCCGAAAGCGCCGCCACAGGCGCCTCGGTGTCGTCGATGCCCAGCCGGCTCAGGACGGCGCGGGCGTGCGCCTCCAGGTCCCACCCGCCCGACACGTCCAGGCGGCGCCCCAACTCGGCCACACGCGCCTGAAGCGCCGGGTCCTTGCCGCCGCCGTGTTCGAGCGCGCGGGCGGCGGCCTCGTAGTCGTGCAGCAGGCGCGCCTCGGCGCTGCCGCCGTCGAACACGGCGTCGAGCACGGTATGCTCCGGCTGGAACGTAGGCTGCTGCGGCAGGTACGCCGCCGCCGCCCCGCGCGCCAGCGTCACCCGGCCGCTCTCCGGAGGCTCGGCCCCCGCCACGAGGCGCAGCAGGGTCGTCTTGCCCGAGCCGTTCATCCCGATGACGCCCATTTTCTCGTCGGCCTCCAGGCTGAACGTGACGCCCTCCAGAAGAGGCTTCAGGCCAAAGCCCTTCGAGACGCCTTCGACCGATAGAATGCTCATGGAATCGCCGTGTGCTGATAAAGAGGCCGTCGCGCCCGCAAGATACGTCCCGGCGGCGGCGACCCGCGCCCGCCCGAAATTACGCCGCCCCTCCGAACCGGCGCGCCGCCGGGGCGTTGTTCTCTGAAGCCTCTTTGTTTCTCTTTACGAATCAGCGCCCATGAACCGACGGCAGTTTTTGACCCGCGCGGCTTTGGCCGCCCCGGCTTTTTATCTGGCCGCGCCTGCATGGGCGGCCCCGCGCGAGGGCTTCACGCTGCTGCGCCGCAACGTAGGGTACTTCACGGGGCGCGGCGGCGCCATCGGGTGGCTGGCCTCGCCCGAGGCCCTCGTCGTGGTGGACTCGCAGTTCCCGGATACGGCCGAGGTGTGTTGGGCGGGCTTGCAGGAACGCACGACGCGCCGCCTGGATTTCCTCGTCAACACCCACCACCACGGCGACCACACGGGCGGCAACGGCGTTTTCAAGCCGCACGCCCGCCACATCGTCGGGCACCGCGAGGCGCCAAGGCTGATGGCCGCCGCCGCCGCACGCCAGGCTGCTTCCGGCGGGCAGAGCGCCGCCGTCCCGCCGCCGGACATGACCTACGACACCCGCTGGAAAGCCGATCTCGGCGACGAGACGCTCCGGTTGCAGTACTACGGCCCGGCGCATACGGGCGGCGACTCGGTCGTGGTGTTCGAACAGGCCGACGTGGTGCACATGGGCGACCTGGTGTTCAACCGCCGGGCGCCGTTCATCGACCTGGCAGGCGGCGCCTCTACGGAGAACTGGGTCCGCGTGCTCGAAGCCGTCCACGCCGACTTTACCGACGAGACGCTGTTCCTCTTCGGGCACGGCTCCGAGGCGTATGGCGTGCAGGGCCGCCGCGCCGATCTGCTCGTGATGCGCGACTTCCTGACGGCCGTGCGCGCCTACGTGGCGGCGGGCCTGCGCGCCGGCAAAACCGCCGAAGCGCTCGCCGTAGACGCCCTCCCCGGCTTCCCGGAGCACACCGGCTCGGGCGGGCTTTCCCTTCCGAACGTCATCCGTACGGTATACACCGAGCTTTCCGAGGATCGCTAGCGGCCGGGGCCGCTCAGCCAATGGCGGTACTCGACGCGAACCCCTACCTGGTAGGAAGTTGCGCTGCCGTACGCCACGGTAGGCTGCACGAACAGGCGCTCGCTCACGCCCATATGCGGGCTGACGTAGAAGCCTACGTCGGAGACGCCCACGCGCAGCGTGCTCGGCGCGTTCCGGGGGCCGCCCAGGCCGATGCCGAAGCCGAGCTGCACGACAGGCGCGGGGAACGCTCCCGGCTCATAATCCAGGATGCTGGTTTCGGCGAAGAACTTGCGCGGGTTGCCGACCCGCAGCGCGAACTGCGGCTGGAGCACCAGCCGTCCGTGGGCGTTGCGGAAGAAGCTTTTCGGATGCAACCCTTGCTCCACGTCGTTATGGCGCTGGTGGTAGCTGCCGCCTGAATACAGCTTGCCCGTATGCACCCCCAGCCGCAGCCCCAGCGGCCGCGTATCCACGCCGGCGTACACGTTCAGCCCGGCCACCGGGTAGGACGTGTTCCGGCATACGGTCCCCTCCGGGTCGTCGTAGGAGCATTCGTCGTAGCGCGGGTCGTCGGCTCCCCAGTAGCCGCGCAGCCCGATGCGCAGGCTCTCGTCCGGACTGCGCAGGTGCGTGTAGGCCGCGCCGACGCCGGCCATGCCGTAGTCGTGCGCGCCGCCGCAGATCTCTTGGTAGGCGCCGCGTTGGTAGCCCCCGCTCAGCGTCAGGTGCTGCGCCCACGGCGACCGGCTCACGGCCACGCCCTCGGCGGCGGCGCTGTCGGCGGGCGCAAGGGTGCGCTGCTGCTGCATCCCCGCCGCCCACGGCAGCAGCGCGGCCGCGCCCAGCGCCAGGCGGCGCCCGAGCGAGACGCCGGGAAGGCCGCCCAGGGCCAGCAGGCCCAGCAGCCCCCCGGCGAACAAAAGCGTAAGCCGCTCGGTCGGGGTGAACCACGGCCACAGCCCCAGGGCCGCCGCCGCCACGGCCGCCGTCAGGGCCGCCGGGGCCCATGCGGGCGGGCGCGCCGCCGGGCGGACGCCGCCCACGCGCGCGCGCCACTCCTTCCACACGACCAGCGCGAGCAGCACGGCGCCAAAGCCGACGAGGCGCGGGTCGGCCGGCAGCGCGTCGTGGCGGAAGCCGCCGGCCCAAGCCCGGAACAGGCAGTAGGCCAGCAGCAGGGCATACATCAAGCTTCCGGGCGCCCGGAAGCGCCGCCGCAGCCGTGGCAGCGCTGCCAGCAAGGCCAGCGCAAAGCCGATCTCGTAAAGCGGCGCCGGATGCACCGGCAAGGCCGTGTGCGCGTGCGGCCCGATCCAGCCCGCCCCCAGGTGCGCGGCGAAGGCGGGCGTTCCGGCGGCGTACGCTATGCCCCAGCCGCCGCCGGTGGGCCGCCCGAAGCAGCACCCGGCCAGTAGACACCCGATGCGCCCAATGACGGTGGCCGCCGGAATGGCCACGGCGAAGGCGTCGCAGACGGAGGCCGGGTAGCCTACCGCCCGGCGCGCCAGCCCTGCCCCGGCGAGACCGCCCATCAGCACGCCCAGGTAGGCTTTGCCCGTCGAGGCGGGGATGCGCCCGGCGAAAAGCGCCTGCCAGTCGGCGGCTCCGAAGGCCATCAGCCGCGCGCCCACCACGGCCCCGACGAGCGCGGCGAAGATGACGGCGTACCAGCGCGCCTCCAGGCCCCCGGCGCGGCGCTGCGCCTGCGCCACGAGCGCCACCGCCGCCAGAAACGCCAGCAGGTAGGCGAGGGAGTAGGCTTCGGGGAGCCAGGGCGGCGTCCAGCGCATAGGGCTAACCTCAACAAGGCTGTTGGCTCCGGTAAGCATACGCGGCGGCGTTCTCAAACTCAAGAGCAAACGCCGGGCGGTTGCGTCGCTATCTTGAGGCGCGCCTTCCCCTTCCGCCAACCGGTTCGCCGCCATGCTCCGCCGTTTCCCCCTCCTGCTTGCCGCCGCCTGCCTGTGCGCCCTGCTCGCCGCCCCGACGCCTGCCGCCGCCCAGACCGCCCGCCCCATCCCCATCCTATTCGATACGGATATGGGCAACGATGTGGACGATGCGCTCGCCCTGGCGATGCTGCACGCCTTCGCCGACCGCGGCGAGGTGGACTTGCTCGCCGTGACGCTGACGAAAGACAACCCGTTCGCCGCGCCTTACATCGACCTCGTGAACACGTTTTATAACCGCCCGGATCTGCCGGTCGGTGTGGCGCGCAGCGGCGTCACGCCGGAGGATAACCCGATGATCCGCACGCCCGCCGAGCGCCGCAATCCGCAAGGCGGCTTCCTTTACCCCCGCGACCTGACGCACGAGGCCGCGCCCGCCGCCGTGGCCGTGCTGCGCCGGGCGCTTGCCGGAGCCGCCGACACGTCGGTCGTAGTAGTGCAGGTAGGCTTCAGCACCAACCTGGCCCGCCTGCTCGAAAGCCCCCCGGACGCCGTTAGCCCGCTCTCCGGCAGGGACCTCGTGCGCCGGAAGGTGCGCCTGCTCTCGCTCATGTTCGGCGACTACGCGTATTATATGGAGGGCGCCGAGTACAACGTCAAGATGGACATCGCCGCCGGGCAAAAGCTGATGGCCTCCTGGCCGACCCCCGCCGTCGCCAGCGGCTTCGAGATCGGCGCAAGCCTGATGTACCCCGCCGCCGCCATCGAGTCGGCCTTCGGCTACGCGCCCCATCACCCCGTCGTAGACGCCTACCGCGCCTATATGAAAATGCCCTATGACCGTCCTACGTGGGACCTCACGTCGGTGCTCTACGCCGTGCGGCCGAACGGCGGGTACTTCGATCTTTCCGGTCCGGGAACGATCTCCGTCGATGACAACGGCTATACCTCGTTCCGCCGCTCTGAGGGCGGGCGCCACCGCTATCTGAAGCTTAGCTCCGACGCCCAGCGCGCTCGCACGCTCGAAGCGCTCATCTGGCTGTCGAGCCAGCCGCCGATGCCGCGCCGGTGACTTTCCTCTTTACGCATCGCGTCATGGGTATAGCAGGGCGACACAAAACGTATCCAGCGTTGTGGGGTGCGAAAAAGATGACGTCTTCGTATATTATTCCGTAGTACGAAATACGTATTTCGTACTACGGAATAATTTTTGCCTTTTTGGGCTGAAACGCGGTGCTAATGCCCTATGACGACAAGCGTACCAAGCGTCCATCCCGGCCAGACGCTTCTGGAAGAGTTCATGGAGCCCCTTGGAATTAGCCAGAACCAGCTTGCCCGGAAGCTCGGCGTGCCGCCCAACCGCATCAACGCTATCGTGAATGGGAAGCGCAGCATCACCGCGGATACGGCGCTGCGCCTCAGCCGCTATTTCGGCGCAAGGCCGGAGTTCTGGCTGGGCTTGCAAATGCACTACGACTTGCAGGAGGCCGTCTGCGCCGCCGGGGACGCCCTCGAACACGTCGCGCCGTACGACGCGGCAGCCCGATGAAGCGCCGGAGCGCCTCCCGCCGAACCTCGGCGCCTCCGGCGGCGTTCTCGTGGCGCCCCCTACGGCCGGCGGGCATCTCGCCGGCGTCGCCTCAACTTTTTTCGTTATGCCTGTATTACGCCTTGCAGTTTGCTGCCTGATTGCCCTGGCCGCGGCCGTCCCGGAGTCTCTCGCCCAGTCCGCAGCAACGGTAGACGTGCATTCCTACGCCGAGCCTGAGGCCGCCCGCGTGCGGCACGTCGATCTGGACCTGGCGGTAGACTTTGCGCGCCGCCGCCTCTCCGGCGCGGCTACGCTCTCCTACGAGGCGGCCCCCGACGCCCGCGATATCGTGCTCGACGTAAAAGATCTGCTGCTCGTCGGGGTCTTCGACGCCGCCGGGAATCCTTTGCCGGCCGCCCTCGGCCCTGCCGACCCGGTCAAAGGACGCGCCTTGCGCATCGGGCTGCCGGCGGCGCGCGGCCCTATCGTGGTCCGCTACGCTACCCTTCCGGAGGCGGGGGCGCTGCAATGGCTCACGCCTGAGATGACCGCAGGGGGGCGGCGCCCGTTTCTGTTTACCCAGGGCCAGGCCATTCTGACGCGCACCTGGCTTCCGACGCAGGATAGCCCCGGCATCCGTCAGACGTACACCGCCCGCATCGTGGCGCCTCCAGGCTTACGGGCCGTCATGAGCGCGGCGTCGCTCACGCCCGAGGGCGAAGCCGTGGCCGGCGGGCGCGCCTACCGTTTCCGGATGGATCAGCCGATTCCGCCCTATCTGTTTGCCCTGGCCGTCGGCGACCTTGCCTTTGCCGAAATCGGCCCGCGTACGGGCGTCTACGCCGAGCCGTCGGTGCTGGGCAAGGCGGCGTGGGAGCTGGCCGACATGGAAAAGATGCTCTCCACCGCCGAGGCGCTTTTCGGGCCGTACCGGTGGGAACGCTACGACGTGCTCGTGCTGCCCCCCTCGTTTCCGTTCGGCGGCATGGAGAACCCGCGCCTGACGTTCGCCACCCCGACGATCCTGGCCGGCGACCGCTCGCTCGTCAGCCTGATTGCGCATGAACTGGCGCACTCGTGGTCGGGCAACCTGGTTACGAACGCCGCCTGGGGCGACATCTGGCTCAACGAGGGCTTTACGACCTACTTTGAAAACCGCATCATGGAGGCCCTCTACGGCGAGCCCTACGCGGCCATGCTGCGCAATCTGAACCGGCAGGATCTGCTGGACTATTTCGCCGAGGAAGGAGCCGACGCCCCCGATACGCGCCTCGTCATAGACCTCGAAGGCCGCGACCCGGACGAAGGGCTCTCGGAAGTGCCGTACAACAAAGGCTCAGCGTTCCTGCGCGCCGTCGAGCTGGCGGCGGGGCGGCCTGCCTTCGACGCGTGGCTGCGCGGCTACTTCGACCGCTACGCCTTTCAGCCGATGACGACCGGGAAGTTCGTAGAGGACTTAGAGGCGCGCCTCATCCGGGGCGACGAGGCGCTGGCCGCGCGCATCGACATGGACGCGTGGCTCTACGCCCCCGGCCTGCCGCCCAACGCGCCGGAGGAAACCTCGGCGCGCTTCGAGCAGGTCGAGGCGCAAGCCGCAGCTTTCCGGGCAGGCGCCCCCGCCCGGCGGCTTGCCGTAGCGGGGTGGTCCACCCACGAGTGGTTGCGGTTTCTGCGCTCGCTGCCCCCGGAGATGACCCCGGCGCAACTGGCCGACCTCGACGCCGCCTTCGGCTTCACCGGCGCCGGCAACAGCGAAATCCGGTTCGCCTGGTTGCGGCATGCTGTCCGCAACCGGTACACGCCCGCCTGGGCCTCCCTGGAGCAATTCCTGACCGGGCAGGGCCGCCGCAAGTTTGTCTTGCCCCTCTACGAAGACTTGATGGCGACCTCCTGGGGCCGCGATAGGGCCCGGCGCATCTACGCCCGCGCCCGCCCCGGCTACCACCCCCTTGCCATCGGAAGCATCGACCCGGTAGTGGGCGCCCCGCCGGAGCCGTAGCGCAGCGGGCCTAGTCGTGCTGCCGCGACTTGGAGACTTCCTTGCGCCCGTTGTTCGGGTTGATGATGAACTGCTTCTCCTCGGCCAGCTTCACGGCCCCCTCCTTGGGCTCGAACACGGTTCCGCGCTCTTTGGCGAGCACCTGGGTGAACTCGGCTCCGATCAGCACGATCATGGCCGAATAGTAGACCCACAGCAGAATCACCGCGAGCGAGCCGGCCGCGCCGTAGGCTTCGCCGGGGTTGCTCTGACCGATGTAGAAGCCGATCAGGAACTTGCCCGCCACGAACAGCAGCGCCGTGACGGCCGCCCCTATCCACACGTCTTTCCAGGCCACCTTGGCGTCGGGGAGCACCTTGAAAATGGCCGCGAACAGCAGCCAGATGATGCCGAACGAGACGACGAAGTTGACCACCTGCACGACTACGCTGCTGATGCCCTCCGGCAGGAGCGCCCCGAGCTGGTCGCTAAGCGCCGAGACGACGGCCGTAAGCACGAGCGAGACGAGGAACAGGAAGGCGATGACGAGCACCATGCCGAGCGAGAAGAACCGCTTGAGCGCGACGCTCTTGACCTTTTCCAGGCCGCTCAGGTTGGGGTCCGGGGCGACCTCCCAGGCGCGGTTGAGCGCCATCTGAAGCTGCGCAAAAGCCCCTGTGGCCCCGAAGAGCAGCCCCACGACGCCCAGAATCGTCGGGATGACCCCGCCGCTGGGACTGTCGGCCTGCGCGATCATGGACTTGACGCCCCCGGCCGTACCGGCTCCGAAAAGCCCCTCCAACTGGCCCGCCAGGCGCCCTTGCACGTCCTGCGGGTCCATGAACACCCCCACCAGCGTAATGACGAGCAGCAGCAGCGGCGGCAGGGAAAACACGGTGTAGTAAGCGAGCGCGGCCGCCATGAGCGGCGCGTCGTCGTCGGAGAAGTCGGAAAAGGTCTTTTTGATGACGCCGAAGTTCATGCGCGGAGTCTCCAGAGGCTAAACGTGCGGAGGGGCAACGCAAAACGGATAGCAGCGCCGAAGTATGCAGGCTGCTATCCGTTGCGTTGCGTACGGAGGAAAGGCAAGCGATGCCCTTCTAGAACTTGTCGGACGTTCCTGAGCCGCTGCTTCCGGCCGTGTAGGACGACGACGAAGCCATCCCGGAGCCGGAAGCCGTGGAGCCGGAGCCGCTTCCCGCCTTGCCGGTGAGGCCCTCTTTCGAGGCTTCCTCCTTCACCGTCGAGGCGATGCGCTCGCCGGTTTCCTTCAGCTCCTCCTTGACGGCGCCTGCCGCGCGCTCAGCGACGGATTCCGCCTTGTGGAACGCGTCTTCGGCCTTCTCCCGGGCGGCATCGACGACCTGCTCGCGCTTCTCGCCCATCCACTCGTTTTCGAGCTGCGTTGAGGGCAGCATCATGCCAATGGCGGCGCCGAGGCCCAGGGCAATCGCGCCGAGCGCCATCGGGTTCTCGTCCATAAGCTGTTCCAACGAGTTCTGAGCGCGGTACGTCTGCCGCTGGATCGTGTCGCCGAACTGCTCGGCCTTGTGCTGCACCGTCTCGCCCAGTTCGCTTACCTGCTCGCGCACGTCGCGGGCGGCTTCGCGGGCGCGGTCCTGCACGTCATGGGCCGCCTCACGGGCGCGGTCCTGCACGTCGTGAGCGCGGTCGCCGAGGCTGCGCTCCTGCCGGCCGTAGCCGCCGGTATAGGCGCCGCTCGGGTAGCCGTAGCCGGAAGCGTTGGGCTCGGCGTACATCCGCGAGCCGGAACCGGGGTAGGCGCTGCTCCGGCGATAACGATACGCGTCGTCGCGGTCGTAGCTGGGTTGCTGCCGGCCCTTCATGAAGAGCCAGGCGATGCTCAGGCCCGCGATAGCCGCAGGCAACGGGTTTTCCTTGATGGTGTCGATCATAGTGTATCCAGCATTCCGCGCCGTCTCCTTGACCTCCTCGGTGACCTGGCGGCGGATATACTGCGGGCTAAAGCGTTCCTGGATTTCGTTGATAGTGCTGCTCATCTGCGTGCGCGTCTGCTCGATATCACGCTCGATATCTTCCGGGCTGCGCTTGTCCTTCGCCGACGCATCGGACTCGGCGTAGACGTGCTCCTCGACGCGGTAGTCCGTGTCGCTGTAGGAGCGTCCCGTCGGGTCCGGAGCGCCGGGATTTATTTCACTTCTTGTTTCAGCCATTCCTGGTCCTCCTTGATCGATTCTGCGGTGTGTTTCAGGGAGAAGTCCGTGTTCTTGAGGCCGCTCAGGCCGCTCTGCACGAGCGCATAGCCCGCGACGGCGGCCGCCGCGCCGACGATCAGGGCCGCCAGCCACATCGGCAGGAACGTGCCCAGCAGGTACGCCACGCCGACCAGCAGGACGACGAAGCCCGCGTAGGCGACAAAGCCGCCCGCCGCGATGAAGCCTACATGCTTGGCGGCCTTCTTGGCCTTTTCCGTGGACTCCACCTTCGCAAGGTCAATTTCCTGGCGCACGAGCGTTCGGAAATCCCGCGACAGGTCAGAGAACAGGTCTCCCAGGGTGCGGTCTTCGGAGG
Organism: uncultured Rhodothermaceae bacterium; assembly: GCA_965363675.1. Classification (GTDB taxonomy): domain Bacteria; phylum Bacteroidota; class Rhodothermia; order Rhodothermales; family DASSAV01; genus CBDTTW01. The sequence continues at coordinate 355 of CBDTTW010000086.1, read as the reverse complement.
GCGCCGTATAGCGCGCCTCGACGGGGGGGTAGGGGGGTGGAAGCGGCGGGGGAAGCTCGTCGCGGTACGGCGGGAGATCGCCCGGCCCCATCCGGGGATTATCTCCGAGCATTATCGTCCCTCTCGCTGTTGAGTCCCTGATTCACGTTGAAGGAAGTCCCCGTGCTGGTCGTGTCCGTGCCGACCCGGCTGGACTGAAGGTCCGCGCGGAGGTTGTCCCCGGCCGAGATGACCTGGTTCTTGGAGGTGTCTGCTACGTTATGGGCGGTGCTGCCGCCGCTGGTATGCGTGGCGGCGCCCTGCCCGGCCAGGCTAGCGCCGGTCATCTGCGTTTCCGTAGCGCGGTGCTGCTGGG
>CBDTTW010000085.1:0-13139 GCA_965363675.1 uncultured Rhodothermaceae bacterium | reverse complement strand
CCACGCGGTCGGCCAGGAACAGCACGTCCCAGTTGGTCAGGCGCACGCACCCCGCCGACGAGGCGTACCCGATGGTCTCCGGCGCGCTCGTGCCGTGGATGCCGAAGTGCGGCTTGGACAGGCTGATCCAGACGAGCCCGACGGCGTTGTTCGGTCCCGGCGGAATGCGCGCGTCCTTCTCCGAGTCGGGGACGTGCGCCAGCAAATCGGGCTGGTAATGCCACCAGGGGTTTTTGGTCACCTTCGTGATCTCGTACTCGCCCGCCTCCGGCGACGGGTCGTACGACGAGCCGAGCGTCGAGGGGAAGTGGTACAGGATGCGTCCGCTCGCGTCGAGGGCGTGCACGTAGTGGCCGCCGTCCGAGACGAGGATGCGCGCCGCCTGGCCCGCCGGCGCCGGGGCGCCCTGCACGTTCGGCACGGCGAGCGTCGCCCCGGCCTTCAGGCTGTCGATGGCGGTATTCGGGTTGAGTTGGGCCAGCAGCGCAGGCGTCGTATGGAAGCGCTCGGCCAGCATCTCCGAGAGCGATTCGTAGGCCATCGAGTCCAGCTTGGCCTTCTCGTAGATGTCCTCGGGCAGCGGCTCGTAGGGGCCTTTCACGTCGGCCTCCGTGAGCGTGTAGCGCTCCACGAGGCGCTGCGGGTCGCCCGCCGCCTGGGCCAGCTTCCGGAACGTGGTGCTGTCCACCTGTCCGGTGGCTTTCAGGCCCTCGCGGCGCTGAAACCAGTACACGGCCTTTTCGGTGTTCATGCCCCAGCGCCCATCCATGACGCCCGGCGAGAAGCGCGCCCGGTCGAGCAGGATCTGCGCGCGCAGCACCGAGGGGCCTTTTACGTCGCCGCCCAGGGGCAGCAGCATCTTGCCCGTGTTCACCGCCTCCGGCGTGATGGCCGTCCATTCCTCGCCGGGGCCGCCGTCGGCGCGCGCTTCGGGCAGCGAGTCGAGCTGCACGAACTGCCGCCAGCCCGAGTTCATGCGGTCGCGCTCCAGCTCGTCGGAGGTCATCCGGATGTAGCCGCCGTAGGCCGAAGCCGTGTCCGATCCGGCCGCCACGGCGGTGGAGTCGCCGGCGAGGGTGTTGTTGCTGCCGATGTTGACGTTGCAGGCGCCGAGGCAAAGCAGCACGGCCAGGCCGGCTGCGTAGTAGGGGTATCGCATAGGTAAGAAAGCGTTTGGGGATATCCGTAGTGAGGCCGCCGTGCATCCGGCGGACGGGCGGCATACCGGCGGGGGGCCCCCCGGATCCCCGGCGGCGAGAGATATAACGAGCACTTCAGGTTTGAGCCGCCCGCCCTCGGCGCGGCGCTCAGGCGCCCAGCGTCGGCAGCCACTCCCGCATGAGCCGCTCGATGGCGACTTCCTTGCGCTTGGCCTCGACCTCGATCCACGGCACGCTGCGGTAGGCCGAGGGCATCACCGCGATCAGGTCGCTGTGCGCCGAGTCCAGCAGGCCGTCGCGCCCGTTCGAGATGTGCGTGAGCTGCCAGGCCGGGTCCGGCCACGTCTCGCGCGCCGCCTCGACGAAGGCGGCCACGCTGGGGTCCTCGTAGGAGTCCAGCCGCTCGTGGATGAGGTGGTGGTGCGCGTCGAAGACCATCGGGACGCCGGCGGCGCGGCAGACCGCCAGGATTTCGGCGGCGCTGTAGGCGCGCTCGTCGTTTTCGAGGGCCAGACGCGTGCGGATGTTCTCGGGCAGGCCGCGCACGACCTCTACGAGGCGCTCGGCGCGGTCGCCTTTGCCGCCGTGCAGGATGATCGTGGCCCACGCCGAGCGCGGCTGCTCGAGCGCGTCGAGGATCATGCCGTGCATCCGCAGAATCTTGATGCTGTTCTCGATGACCTGGGGCGTATCGGAGCTGAGCACCACGAACTGATCGGGGTGCACCACCAGGCGCAACCCTTCGGCCGTCGCGCGCCGCCCGACGGCCGCGAGCGCCGGCAGCAGCGGCTCCAGCACGCGGACGCCCTCGGGCTCGTCGGCGAACGGGAACAGCCGCGACGTGAGGCGGTAGAGCCGCAAGCCGCGCTCCAGGCAAAACGCGACGCCTTCGCCGAGGATGCGCACGTTTTCGGCGTAGAGCCGCGCCAGCATCGCCTCGCGCTCGGGCGGCTCGAACTGGAGATACCGCTTGCGCGTCATGTTCCGGAAGCGCACGGCGTCGCAGTCCGAGATGCACACCAAGCCGAGCCGGGGCGTAAAGCCTCCGTTATTTGCAGGGTTCGGAGCCGAAGGATCAAACATGTGCGCCCGGAGAGAAGTAGATTTGCGTGCAACGGCGCCGGGCGCGTGAAGGTTCGCGGAAGGGCGCGGCGTTCGGGGCGCTTAAAGAATTGTTTTTTAATGATACTGTGAGAAGAGGGGCCTCAAAGCCCTCGTAACGATTTCTTAATTCAGCAGCTTTCGGCCTGCGGTATCATGCCGGTTCGGGCTCGCAGCCGGAGCTTGCGCTTCGAAGTTTGTGGGCTCACCTTTTTTAGCCTTTGCCTACGTACGCCTACCCTTATGCCGATGAAAACCAGCCGCCCGTTCCTCCCCTCCACGATCCTTTTGGCCCTCGTCGTAGCCCTGGCGAGCCTTACGAGCGCATGCGGCGGCGGCGGCGCCGAGGCGACCGGCGGCGAAGCGGCGGGCGCCGTCCGCATCGACGGCTCCAGCACGGTGTTCCCCATCACGGAAGCCGTAGCCGAGGAGTTTATGCGCGAGAACTCCAACATCCGCGTGAGCGTCGGCACGAGCGGCACCGGCGGCGGCTTCGCCAAGTTCCTGCGCGGCGAAACCGACATCACCGACGCTTCGCGGCCGATCAAGCAGGTCGAGCTGGAGCAGGCGCAAAGCGCCGGCATCTCGTTCATCGAGCTGCCCATCGCCTACGACGGCATCGCCCTCGTGACGAACCCCGAGAACACCTGGGCCGAGTGCCTGACGGTGGCCGAGCTGAAGGCCATCTGGGAGCCTAACAGCCAGATCAACAACTGGAACCAAGTGCGCCCCTCGTTCCCCGACGAGACGCTGCACCTCTACGGCGCCGGCACCGACAGCGGCACCTACGACGACTTCACGAGCGCCATCATCGGCCAGTCCGGGGCCAGCCGCACCGACTTCACGGCCAGCGAGGACGACAACGTGCTCGTGCAAGGCATCCAGGGCGACCGCGCCTCGCTCGGCTTCTTCGGCATGGCCTACTACGAGAGCAACAAGGAGCGCCTCAAGCTCATCGGCGTCGATGACGGCAACCCGAACAACGGCGCCGGTTGCATCAAGCCCACCACCGAGGAAATCACGAACGCCACGTACCAGCCGCTCACGCGCCCGCTGTTCATCTACGTCAGCCGCAAGAGCGCCGACAACCCGGCGGTGCAGGACTTCGTGACGTACTACCTCGACCACGCCGCCACGCTCATCCGGGAGATCGGCTACGTGCCCCTGCCCGAGGCGACCTACCACCTCGTCCGCGAGCGCTTCAAGGCGCGCACCGAAGGCTCGCTGTTCCTCGGGGCCACGCCTGAAGTGAAAGTCGAGGACCGCCTGACGGCCGCCCCGGCGCAGTAGCCGCCCCGGCGGCAAGACGACTCCCCGTATGAACGTTACCCAGACGCAGCAACCCCCGGCCCATCTCGACCCGGAGCATCCGGAGGGGGCCCCTGCCGTAGACCTCGCCCGGAACATCTTCCGCAGCCCGCGCGAGCGCGCCATCGAGTACGCGCTGGGTCTGTGCGCCCTGCTGAGCGTCTTTACGACCCTCGGCATCGGCTTCGTGCTCATCGTCGAGTCGGCATTCTTCTTCGCCCGCGTGCCCCTCCTGGAGTTCCTGACGGGCTCCGAGTGGACGCCGCAGTTCGCCGAGCAGCACTTCGGCATTCTGCCGCTGCTGAGCGGCACGCTCCTGGTCACGGTCATCGCGGCCGTGGTGGCCCTGCCGCTCGGGCTGGCGACGGCCATCTACATCGCCGAGTATGCGCCGTTCAAGGTGCGGCGCTGGCTCAAACCGAGCGTCGAGCTGCTGGCAGGCGTGCCGACGGTCGTCTACGGCTACTTCGCGCTCACCTTCGTGACGCCGCTCTTGCAGCAGTTCATCCCCGGCCTCAACGTCTTCAACGCGCTCAGCGCCGGCATCGTCGTGGGCATCATGGTGCTGCCCGTGGTGGCCTCGCTCTCCGAGGACGCCATCCGGGCCGTGCCGCGCTCGCTCTCGGAAGGGGCCTACGCGCTCGGGGCCACCAAGATCGAGGTCGTCATGCGGGTGGTGGTGCCGGGGGCGCTCAGCGGCATCGTCGCCAGCTTCCTGCTCGCGCTCAGCCGCGCCATCGGCGAGACGATGATCGTGACGCTGGCCGCCGGCTCGACGCCGCGCCTGAGCCTCAACCCGCTGGAGTCCATCCAGACCATGACGGCTTACATTGTCCAGATGAGCCTCGGCGACACGCCCTACGGCACCATCGTATACTTCAGCATCTTCGCCGTGGGCCTGGTGCTGTTCCTGCTGACGCTCGGGCTGAACTTCATCGCCGCCGCCATCATCCGCAAGTTCCAGGAGCGGTACTAAAGGCCCCCCATGCACCCCACGCTTTCCGACAACCCGGACTATCAGGAGAAAATCCAGCGCCGCTACCGCGCCGGCATGGTCATGGGCGTCGTGTTCCTGCTCTCGACGATCTTCGGCCTCGGCGTGCTCGTCACGCTCGTCGTCGATGTGCTCGTCAAAGGGTTGCCCTGGCTCGACGCGCAGTTCCTCTCGTCGTACCCGTCGCGCATTCCGGAGCAGGCGGGCCTCAAGTCGGCCCTGGTAGGCTCCATCTGGATTATCGTGCTCACCGGGCTGATCGCCGTGCCCGTGGGCGTGGCCTCGGCGCTCTACCTCGAAGAGTACGCCCCCCGGCACTGGTTCTTCCGGTTCGTGCAGATCAACATCTCCAACCTGGCGGGCGTGCCGTCGATTCTGTACGGCATCCTGGGGCTGGCGCTGTTCGTGCGGTACCTCGGCTTCGGGCAAAGCCTCCTGGCCGGGGCCTTCACGATGGCCCTGCTGATTCTGCCGGTCATCATCATCAGCACGCAGGAAGCGCTCCGGTCGGTGCCCCAGGGCATCCGCGAGAGCGCCTACGCGCTGGGCGCCACGCGCTGGCAGGTCATCTGGAGCCACCTGCTGCCCATCTCGGCGCCGGGCATCCTCACGGGCGTCATCCTCTCGCTCAGCCGCGCCATCGGCGAGACGGCCCCGCTCATCATGATCGGCGCGCTCGCCTTCGTCGCCTTCCTGCCGCAGTCGGTCATGGATTCGTTCACGGTGCTGCCCATCCAGATCTTCAACTGGACCGCGCGCCCGCAGGCGGAGTTCCACTACCTCGCGGCGGCGGGCATCCTCGTGCTGCTCGCCATCCTGATGCTGCTCAACCTCTCGGCCATCTTGCTGCGCAACTACTTCGAGCGCTACCGGCCTCGTTAACCCTACCGAACCCGTTATCCCCGCAGGTTTCCTTATGGCGGACCATCCGACCACGTCCGACAAGCTCCGAGAAGAGGCCGAAGCCCTCCAGGCGACGGAGCGCACCGCGGCCGAGCGGGGCATGCCGGCTAAGGCCGCCCCCGTCGTGTCCCTCGGATCGAACCATCACCACGAACGGCGCCCCGACAAGGTCGTCGTGAGCGACCTGAACTTCTGGTACGGCGCCAAGCAAACGCTCAAGCAGATCAACATGAGCGTCAAGGCGAACGAGGTGACGGCGTTCATCGGCCCCTCGGGCTGCGGCAAAAGCACGCTGCTGCGGTGCATCAACCGCATGAACGAGCTGATCCCGGATACGCGCCTCGAAGGGGAAATCCGCATCGACGGGCAGGACATCTACAAAAACGCCGACCCGGTGATGGTGCGCCGCCGCATCGGCATGGTCTTCCAGAAGCCCAACCCGTTCCCCAAGACGATCTACCAGAACGTGATCTGGGGGGCCGCCATCAACGGCTACCGGGGAAGCAAAGACGAACTCGTAGAGCGCTGCCTGCGCCAGGCCGCCCTCTGGGAGGAGGTCAAGGACCGGCTGCACGAGAACGCCTACGGCCTCAGCGGCGGCCAGCAGCAGCGCCTGTGCATCGCGCGCACGCTCGCGGTGGCGCCCGACGTGGTGCTCATGGACGAGCCCGCCAGCGCCCTCGACCCCATTGCGACGGCCAAGCTCGAAGACACCATCCGCGAGCTGAAAAAGCAGTACACCATCGTCATCGTGACGCACAACATGCAGCAGGCTTCCCGCGTGAGCGACGCCACCGCCTTCTTTTACCTGGGTGAACTCGTCGAGATGGGGCCGACCGAAGAGATCTTCACGCGCCCGAAACACTCCCGCACGGAGGACTACATCACCGGGCGTTTCGGCTAAGCGCGCGCCGTTTTCACCGGGCCTCTAAAACAAGCGGCGCGGAGAAGCGTTAATTCCAGAGAGCAAGCTTTCAACGACCTGACCTGCAAGGGGGAGTGTACGCGCGATGCAACACCGGCGCCTGGACGACGAACTCTCGATTCTGCGCAATATGCTCATCGAGATGTCCAATCTCGTCGATGAGCAGCTTGCCGACGCCATCAACGCCGTGAGCGCCTGCGACGTGGAGGCCGCCGAGCGCGTGCGCCGCCGCGACGACGAGGTGGACGCCTTCGAGCTTCAGATCGACGACCAGTGCGAGCGCATCCTGGCGCTGCATACCCCGGTGGCCGTGGATCTGCGCCTGCTCGTGGCCGCCGTCAAGCTCAACACCGATCTGGAGCGCATCGGGGACCACGCCCGCAACATCGCCAAGAAGGCCGCCTACGTCGCCGCGTGCGTCGAGGAGTTCCGGCAGACGCGCATCCAGGAGATGGCCGACCTCGCGCGCACCATTCTGCACGAGGCGCAGGACGCCTTCATCCGCCGCGACCGCGTGCTGGCCCGCCAGGTGCTGGCCCACGACCGCGCCATGGACCGCATGCACGAGGAAACGCTCTCGAAAATCGTGGACCTCGTGCGGCAGCACCCCGACAAGGCCGAGTCGCTGGTGCATCTGGCGGCCATGTGCAAAGGCATCGAGCGCATCGCCGACCACGCCAAAAACATCGCCGAGCGGGTGGTCTTCCTCGTGGAAGGCGTGGACATCCGGCATCGCAAACTGCAACGCGCCGCGAACCCGTGATTACCACCCGCCGACTCTGGCCCGCCCTGGCCGTTCTCGTGGGCCTGCTTCCGGTCGTCGCCGCCTGGCAGGCCGCCCCCGCCGAGGCCCCCCGCGCCGCCGCGCCGCCCGACAGCGGCTGGACGCCCCTGTTCAACGGCAAGGACCTCTCGGGCTGGGAAACGTGGCTCACCCGCGCCCCCGGCGCCCAAACGCCGCTCGGGCTGGGCAACGACCCGCTCGGCGTGTTCCGCGTGCAGCAGGACGGGTCGCTGCGCATCTCCGGGCAGGTCTTCGGCGCGCTTACGAGCACCGAAGCGTTCGGCGACTACCACCTGCGCCTCGAACAAAAGTGGGGCCAGAAGAAGTGGCCCCCGCGCCTCGACCGTCCCCGTGACAGCGGCCTGAACTACCACGCCACAGGCCCGCACGGCGTGTTCGCGGGCGTCTTCATGCAGAGCTGCCAGCTCCAGATCGGCGAAGGCTCCACCGGCGAGCACTGGGGCATCGCCGGCACGCTCGCGGACGCGGCGGCCCTGCCCGAGGAGGGCGGCGTGCGCTACCGCCCCGGCAGCCCGCTCGTCACGGTGGCGCGCGGCGGCATCCGCGCCGACGGCGCCGTGGAAGCGCCCGCCGGCCAGTGGAACCGCATCGAACTCATCGCGCGCGGCGACAGCGCCGCTTACTTCGTCAACGGCCGTGAAGTGATGAAGGTGCACCGCCTCCGCCGCCCGGTGGACGGCCGCGAGGAGCCGCTGACGGCGGGGCGCCTCCAGCTCCAGAGCGAGGGCGCGGAGGTGTTCTACCGCAACATCGAGATCCGGCGCTTCGAATAGCTCGGCCCGCCTTCTGCGCAGGACGGCTTGCCGGTTCGCCCCCCCGGTCTCCCGATTTGAGCCTTGACGCTTGGGAATGAGCCGGGAAGGTTCACTGCGCCGCATGCCTCTACCCGGCAGGTCGCTTTCGTAGAAGGCGGCCTTTTTTGATGCCTTCAATTTTTTCCCGGCGTCCCCCTCAACCATTGCATCGAAGCGTCGTAGCAGGTATCTACCCTTCACACTAACTTCATACTCCTAGTTACGAGGTTGCCTATGCGTATGCGCCACTGTTTCGGAAGTTTGCTCGCCCTGACGCTGCTGCTCGCGGCGGCTCCGGCCCGCGCTCAGATCACCATCAACGTTGGGGATATCGAGCTGCCTACGACCGGCCTGGTCCGGAGCATCACGGCGGATGCCACGCCCGGCTCGCTCGAAGCGGCGCGCGCGCTCACGGCCACCGGACCCAACCGTACGTGGGACTTTCGGACGCTCCAGTACGAGCCCCTCGACACCGTCAGCGTGCAGGTGCAGCGCGTCAACTCCGGCGGCTCGACCGACCCGTATTTCGCCCAGGCCAACTACATCTGGAAAACCGGCGACAAAAGCGTAAGCGGCGGCGACTCGCTCGCCTACGTCTACATGAAGCTCGACGCCAACGCCCTCTACACCTACGGCATCTGGACCAAGGGCGACTTCTCGCCGGAGCTTCCGGGCGACGAGACGTTCACGCTCAAGTTCGAGCCCCCCTCGCTCGACATGGTGTTTCCCCTTACCATGGGGACCAACTGGACGAGCAACCACGCCCTCAAGAACGAATTCGTCCCCGGCTTCGTCCTGACCACCAGCTTCAACGAGGTGAACGAGGTCGTCGGGTGGGGTCGGCTCGTCACGTCGCTCGGCAGCGCCGACGCGCTCCAGCTTCGGACGCGCCAGATCACCACGGTAGACAACCCGTTCGGCGGCCCGGCCGTCGTCGACACCACGATCCTTTACCAGTGGCTCACCAAGTCCACCGTCAGCGCCACTATCAGCGCCGACGCGCAGGGCAACGTCGTCTTCGCCGATATCTCGGTGCAGCGTGGGGCCGCGACGGCCAGCGAGCACGGCGACGACGTGCTGCCGCAGCGCATTGCGCTCGACCAGAACTACCCGAACCCCTTCAACCCGGCTACTTCCATTCCCTTCGAGCTAAAGACGCCCTCGGAGGTCGTGCTCAAAGTCTACGACGCGATGGGCCGCGAGGTGGCGACGCTCGTGGAGGGCATGCGCCCGGCCGGCCGCCACGTGGCCGCGTGGAACGCCGCCGGGCTGCCGAGCGGCGTATACCTGTACCGCTTGCAGGCCGGCGGCGAGGTCATCGCACGCAGCATGACGCTGCTCAAGTAAGCGCCGCCGGCGGCAAAGCCGGGCAGGGGCCGCCTCCGCGCAATGCAGAGGCGGCCCCTGTGCGTTTGCGCGCGGACGGATGGGCTACCGCAGCGGCATATATACGTCGGCCTCGGTAAGCCCGAGCGCGACGCTCTCGCCCAGGTCGGGCAGGTAGCGGTGCTCTACGTCCGCGACGAAGCGACGCCAGCGCTTGCGGGCGGCCTCGGCGGCCGGAGCAGCCGCTTTGTTCCACCCCGAGGCGATCACGAGGCCGGAAAGAAGCCCTCCGGCAAAGGCGACGGAAACGGAAACGGCAAGCTTGCGGACCATGGCGGACCTCCTACGGGCAACGACGACTATGAAGACAACGAGGCATACGCTGAATTAAATGCAATCATTGACTCTTGGTCAATAGCCTGCACATTAATATCTCGTGAAGCCTTGATCGTGGCCCTGAAAGCGCCTATCAGGGTTTGTCGGGGCGGCGGCGGAGCGAGGCCGTAATGAGCCCGAAGGCGAACTTGATGAGCTGGTTGAACTCGGTCTCGTAGTGCGATTGGATGTTGGGCAGCGAGGCTACCTGAATGATGCCGTGCATTTGCCCCCACAGCATGATGGCCGTTTGCACCGGCTCCAGGTCGGGCCGGATCGAGCCGTCGGCGATGCCGCACCGGATAGAGTTGGCGACGATGTACAGGATCTCGTCGCGCTCCTCGTCGCAGGCGAGCGCGTAGGAACCGGGCTCGCTCTCGCCGTTGCGGGCCGCCTGATGCACTACGCTCGTGAAATAGCCGGGGTGGTTCTGCGCGAACATCACGTAGGCTTGCCCGATGGCGTGGGCCTTGCGCAGCCCTTTTTCCTGGCCCGCTACGGCTTGCTCGAAGGCCGCGCGCAGAAGTTGCATGCCGCGCAGGCACACGGCGTTGTACAGATCGTCCTTGCTCTGGAAGTACACGTAGAGCAGCCCTTTGCTGATCTCGGCCGCCTCCGCGATCTCGTCCATGGTGGCCGTCTCAACGCCCTTCGAGAAGAAGACGCGCTCGGCAGCGTGCACGATGCTCGTCCGCCGCTGCTCCTTCTCGCGCAATCGCCGCTCCGTAACCCCCATGCCTGATCTCGTCGCCGATGTGCATTCAACGCGTACAATTCAAGGTAAACATTCACCGAAGCGGCGGGGTTTCGCCCCGCCGCAGGTTTAACGCAATCCTGACACAAGGCGGACCGGCTAGCTGTGCAGCGGCGGCGCGCCTTCGCCGGCAAGCTGCTGCGTGAGCCACCGGCGGAACACCTCGGCCTCCTCCTGCTTGCCCGTCCACCGGGCGCGGTTGTACATCACCATCGCCATCATCATGGCATGGTGCTGGCCCGCCCGGTCGCCGGTGCGCTGGAACTGCCGGTGCATCCGGTCGATGAAGCGCAGGCTGCTTTCGGCCGTCTTCACGTCGCGGAAACCGAGCCGGCCCGTGAAGAACTTCGAGTAGGCGTTCATCCGGCTGGCCGTGCTCGTGTAGAGGTCGTGATAGCCGGTGGTGTAACCTGCCTTGGCGAGCACCGACCCGACGTAGCTCGGCCGCGCCTCCGTCAGCGCCGCCAGATCGTCGATGGACTGCACGCCCGAGCCGTAAAGCGACAGGATCTGCTCCTTCTTGGACACTTTATCGCCGCTCTCCGGGAGCGGGGGCCCCGCCTGCTGCGGCGGCCGTTCTGCGGTTGCTTGCATCGTTCTACCTCCCGTGTTGCTAGGGATTATTAGACGCAAACGCACACGATATGTTTCATTTATGTGACCACATAAAATCCGGCAAAACAAAGGGATAACCTGCTTATTTCGGCTCGTCTCCGGCCCGCTCCAGCCGGGCCACGAAGCCCTCGTCGCCGCGTAGGGTGGCGGAGCCTTCCAGGCGCTCGCCTTCGCGGTCGAGGTGCGTCGTAAGCACGATTTCGGCGCGGCGCCCGCCCAGGTCGAGCGCCGCCGGAGCGTGCCCCAGGTTGAGCGCGACGAGGTATTCGCCGTCGGCCCCCGAGCGCACGTAGGCCATCACATCGCCCGCCGCCTCGACCGGGGCGAACGCGCCGGTCGCCAGGGCGTCGCTGCCGCGCCGGAGCGCGAGCAGGCGGCGGTAGTACGCGAGCATCGAGGCCGGGTCGTCGCGCTGCGCCTCGACGTTCACCTCGGCGTAGTCGTGCGCGAGCGGCAGCCACGGCGCGCCCGTCGTGAAGCCGGCTCCGGCTTCGGCGGACCATTGCATGGGGGTGCGTTCGGGGTCGCGGCCCAGCCCGAGGCCCGGGACGTTGCGCTCCTGCGGATCCTGCACCTGGTCGGGCGGAATGGGCACGTCCTTCATGCCCAGCTCGTCGCCATAGTAGAGCGTAGGCGTGCCCCGCAGCGTCAGCAGCAGCATGGCCGCCACGCGCGCCTGCTCGGCCCCCACCCGCGAGGCGATGCGGTGCTGGTCGTGGTTGCCCAGCACCCAGTTGGGCCAGCCCGAAGGGGGCAGCGACGCCTCGTACTCCGAGACGGCCGCCGCAATGCGCGGGGCTTCCCACGGGAGCGTGATGAGCTGGAAGTTGAACGGCAGGTGCGCCTCGCGCTCGCTGTCGGCGCCGTAGTAGGTGACCAGCTTTGAAATGGGCAGATAGATCTCCCCGATCAGCACGCGCTCGTCGTAGCGGTCGGTGAGGGCGCGCATCTTGCGGATGATGCCGTGCGCCTCCGGCTGGTCGGTCGAGAAGGTGGGCAGGAGCGCGTTGTACGGCGACTGGTCGGGCGTCCAGTCGGGGTTTTTGGGGTTGTTGCGCCACTGGTCATCCTTGATGATGTGCCAGATCACGTCCACGCGGAAGCCGTCCACGCCTTTATCCAGCCAGAAGCGCATGGCCTCCAGCATGGCCTGCTGCACCTCGGGGTGGCGCCAGTTGAGGTCGGGCTGCTCCTTGAGGAAAGCATGGTAGTAGTACTGCCCGGTGGCCTCATCCCACTCCCAGGCCGGCCCCCCGAACACGCTGAGCCAGTTGTTGGGCGGCGAGCCGTCTTCGCAGGGGTCGCGCCAGAGGTACCAGTCGCGCTTCGGGTGGTCGCGCGAGGCCCGCGACTCCAGGAACCACGGGTGTTCGCTGGAGGTGTGGTTGGGCACAAAGTCGAGCAGCACCTTGAGGCCGCGCGCGTGGGCGGCTTCGAGGAGCGCGTCGAAGTCGGCCATGTCGCCGAAAAGCGGGTGGATGCCGGTATAGTCCGCCACGTCATAGCCGAAGTCGGCCATGGGCGACGGGAAGATGGGCGAGATCCAGACGGCATCGACCCCGAGCCACGTGAGGTAGTCGAGCCGGGCGGTGATGCCGGGCAGATCCCCGACGCCGTCGCCGTTGGCGTCCATGAAGGAGCGCGGGTAGATTTGGTAGATGACGCCCTTTTCCCACCAGAGGCAGGGCGAAGAGGGGTGCGCGTCGGGCATGGGCAGAAGCAGGTTAGGCGGTTCGGGGAGCGCTGCGAGGGTGCGCTAGGAGTATAGGGGCCGCCCGGCGGCGGCGCTGTAATGGGTTCGTAAAGCGTTTCGGCGGGCGCGGGGGCCGGGCGGGGCGTATATTGCCCGCCGGACCTGCGGTTTCAACGCGCGCGGAGGCTATGCACCGAAGAGTCGTCGTCAAGCTGGGCACGAGTGTGCTTACGGGGGGCAGCCCCCGCCTGAGCCGCGCGCGCATGGTCGAGATTGCGCGGCAGTGCGCCGCGCTGCGCCGGGACGGGGCCGAGGTGGTGGTGTGCACCTCGGGGGCCATTGCGGCGGGCAAGGAGCGCCTGGGCATGACCTCGGCCCCGCCGACC
>CBDTTW010000084.1:0-13151 GCA_965363675.1 uncultured Rhodothermaceae bacterium | reverse complement strand
GCGGGCGCCGGGGCAGCGGCCGGCGTCGGCATCGCCGCCGGGGCGTAGGCGTCGGGGTCGGCGGCATAGTCCCGCAGGGCCGCTGCGCCCGCGCGGCAGCCCAGGGCCTCCCGGCAGCGCTCCAGGTCGTCGGCCAGCGCCGCCGCATCGGGGTAGCGCCACGCCGATTCCTTGCTCAGCAGCCGCGCCACGATGCGCAGCACCTCGGCCGAGAGCGCCGGGTTGGACTCCAGCCACGGCAGCGGGTCGAAGTTGAGGATCGCGTCCAGGTAGCCCTCGGCCGTCGCCGCCGAGAAGGCCGGGCGGCCGCCCAGCATCTCGTAAAGCGTCGCCCCGAGCGCGTAGAGGTCCGAGGCCGGGCCGTAGGGCTCGCCGCGCACCTGCTCGGGCGTCAGGTAAGCCAGCGTGCCGCGCACTTCGAGCAAGTCCTGCTCCGACTCGGAGGCCAGCGACGCCATCCCGAAGTCGGTCAGCTTGACGGCGCCCTCGTACGAGACGAGCAGGTTCGAGGGCTTGATGTCGCGGTGCAGCACGCCCTCGGCATGGGCGGCGGCCAGCCCGCGCGCCGCCTCCAGCGCGATGTACGTCGCCAGCTCCACCGGCAGCGTGCGCCCGGCGATGAGCGTTTCGAGGTCTACCCCGTCCACGTACTCCGCCGCGATGTACAGATTGCCCGCGTCCTGCCCGAAGTCGTAGAGCGTCACGACGTTCGGGTGGTCGATGCGGGCGATCAGGCGGGCCTCGTCCTCGAAGCGGCGGGCCAGTTCCTCGTCGGCGCTGTACTCGGCCCGGAGCACCTTGAGCAGCACGAAACGGCCCTCCGACGGTTGGTATGCCTTATATACCACCGCCGTAGCGCCGCTGGAAAGCTCGGCGAACGGTTGTATGCCGGCGACTACTGCACCTCCTCCCCCGACTCCCATCCTTTCAGCTTGTAGTGTAGCCACCGCCGCGACACGCCCAGCACACGCGCCGTTTCGGAAATGTTGCCGTCGTGGTCGCGCAGGGTGCGCTCGACGACGCGCCGCTCGACCTCCTTGAGCGGCAGGCCGGGTTCGTAGGGGTCCTGAAGCGCGCGCTCGGGCAGGCGCAAATCCTCCTCGTGGATCACGTCGCCGCGCGCCAGCACCACGGCGCGCTCGACGGTGTTCTCCAGCTCGCGCACGTTGCCCGGCCAGTGGTACTCCTGCAAGGCGCGCACGGCCGCCGGGGCGATGGCCCGGATGTGGCTGCGCCGCTTGACGGCGTACTTGTCCAGGAAGTGGTGCGCCAAGAGCGGAATGTCGCTGCGCCGCTGCCGCAAGGCCGGCAGCGTAATGTCGATGGTGTTGAGGCGGTAGTACAGATCCTCGCGGAAGTCCCCCGTCTTGACGAGGTCCTTGAGCGACTTGTTCGTCGCCGAGATGACGCGCACGTCCACCTGGCGCGTAGCCGTCTCCCCGACGCGCTTGATTTCGCCCTCCTGAAGCACCCGCAGCAACGCCATTTGCATGCGCGCGCTCAGGTCGCCCACCTCGTCCAGGAAGATCGTGCCGCCGTGCGCCACCTCGAACAAACCGCGCTTGTCCGAAACGGCCCCCGTGAAGGCCCCCTTCTTGTGCCCGAACAGCTCCGACTCCAGCAGCCCGTCCGGCAGCGAGCCGCAGAACACCGCCACGAACGCCTGGTTCTTGCGCCCGCCGTTGTAGTGGATGGCGCGCGCCACCAGCTCCTTGCCCGTGCCGCTCTCGCCCTCGACGAGCACCGTCGCCTCGGTGTCGAGCACCCGCGTGATCGTGTCGAACACGTCGCGCATGAGCGGGCTCTGCCCGATGATCTCCTCGAAGCCGTGCACGCGCCGGATCTCCTCGCGCAGGTGCCGGTTCTCCTCGCGCAGCGACTGGTAAAGCTGCGCGTTCTCGATGGCGACGGCCGCCTGGTTGGCAAAGGCCGTCAGGAAGGGCAGGTTGTCGCGCGTGAAGTGGCCGCGCCGCGTCAGGCTGTCCAGGTAGATCGCCCCGATCTGCCGCGACTTGATGCGCAGCGGCACGCACGCGATGGACTGGATTTTTTGCAGCACGATGCTCTGGCTCTCGCGGTAGCGCTCGTCCTTGAGCGTCTCGTAGACGAGCACCGGCTCGCCCCGGTGGATCACCTCGCGCACGACGCTCGTCGAGAGCGAGACGAGGTGCCCGATCTGCTTCGGGGTGAAGTTGCGGCTCGTTTTGACCTCGAAGCCCAGCTCGACCTTGTCGGTCGTGAGCAGCACGAAGCCGCGCTCGGCCGCGAGCGTCTCCATGGCGATTTCGAGCACCTTCTCCAGCAGCGCGTTCGGGTCCTGGATGCCGTTGATCACCTGGGCAATCTCGGTCAGCGCTTCCAGCGACGAGCGGGCGGCAAGAGGGGCCGGAGCCTCGATAGCACTCATAGCACGCGGAATCTGGCTTCGGTGGATCGGCTCTCGTTCCCGAACTCGTCCACGACCGTCACGGTCCAGACGTAGGTGCCCGGCTCGAGCGACTGCGTAACGGCAAAGGTAGTCGTTCCGGCCGGGATATTCTCCTTGACGAGCTTGACAATCTGGGTATTAAGGTCGGGCTCGTAGACGAGGCGGAGCGTGAGCGTGCTCGCAAACGGCGGCGTGATGCGCTCCCAGCGCATGAGCGGGTAGTTGTTGGTCGTCTCGGAGAACCCGATGGGGTTGAGGAGCCGGGGCGCCTCGTAGATGATGCGCCGCACCATGGCCGGCGGCGTCGCGCCGATCTGCCCGCTCCGGTCGCGCGCCTTGACGACGAGCCGGCGCCCCACCAGATCGCTGATGCTGCTGCCCGCCGGCATGTCGGCGTTGCTCAAGGCAATCGTGTAGCGGCCGGGCGCTCCCGGAACCGCCGCGAGGGTGTCGAGAAGGCCGATCTCGGGGACTTCCAGCCACACCAGCGCGACATCGCCGAGGCCGTCGCCGTCGGTCACCTCGGCCGTGCCGTGCAGCATGTACGTATCCGTCTCGGTCCATGAGTGGCGGGCGTGGTAAGTGCGCAAATCCGTCAGTTCGGCGGCCGGCAAGCCGCTGAGCGCCAGCACCGTCTCGGCGGTGCGGCCCAGGCGCACCTCTACCGAGTCGGCGGCCTCGGCAAAGCCGGGCGCCTGCACGCGCAGCGCATAGGCCCCCGCCGGCACTCCCTGGAAGTGGAAGCGCCCCTGGTTGTCGGCGTTTCCTACGAAGCGCGGCCGCATGCCGCCCACGGCGTCGCGGGCGGCCAGGGTCACCTCGGCGCCCGCCACCGGCGTCTGCGGCGCGGCCAGGCGCACCACGGCCCCGGCCACGCTGCCCACCTCGGGCGCGCCCGAAAGCGGGTCGAGCGGGTTGGTGTGCGGCGCATCCTTGCCGCAGCCCGCCGCCAGCACGAGCGCCAGCGCGCAGCTTATCCCCAAGAAGTGCCTGTTCAGACCGTGCGTAACCATGAGCGCCGTTCTACTCTTCCTTCGCCGGCGGCCCCCTCCTGGTCCGCCGCACCGCCTCGAAGATAGGGAACAAGTATCTATAAATTAAACGCAGGAAAAACCGCCCCGCGCCTCAGGGCAAACGCGCGAAGCGGGCCAGGCCCGCGTCCGTGAAGCAGCCCTGCTCCGGGTCGAACTTGCGCTCGTCGATGGTGAACGACTGGCGGAACACGCAGATGCGGTTGTAGAAGTTGACGCCGCTGTGCAAACCGCGCCCCCGGTTGCTCGTGGCGGTGCCTGCGCTGGCAATGACGATGCGGTGGTTCGCCGGCACGACCATCACCGGCTCGACGTGCGAGACGTGCAGATGCCCGCACAGCAGCAGATCGACGCCGGCCTCCGAGGCGGCCTCCAGCGCGCGCCGGGCGTTGCGCGCCACGTCGTGCGGCCCTATCGCCGAAAGCTGCGAAAGGTGGTGGTGCACCGCCAGCACCTTGAACACCGGCTCGGGCTGCGCTGCGAAGAACGCCCGCAGGCGCCGAAGCTGCCCCTTCGTGATGCGCCCCCCCTTCACGGTGTGCCCGATGGCCGAGTTCAGCCCCATCACGGCCACGCCCGCCGCCTCGAACGAGGGGTGCAGATCGTCGCGGATGTAGCGGCGGAACCGGTCGAGCGGGCGCACCAGCCGCGAGAGCGGGCGCCACCACGGGTACACGTCGTGGTTGCCCGGCACCACGAGCACCGGCGGCTCGAAGGCTTCCAGCATGGCCGCCGCCGCCCGAAACTGGCGCTTGCGCGCGCGCTGCGTCAGGTCGCCGCTGACGACTACCAGCCCGGCCGCGCTCGCGTTGATTTCCTCGACGAGCGCCCCGACGATGCCGGGGTGCTCGATGCGCCCGAAGTGCACATCCGAGAGGTGCGCAATCTGAAATAGCGGCGTTTCGGCGGCGGACACGGCGGCGACCGAGCGGGATGCGTCCAAAAAAAGGAGCCGGCCCCGGCTTAGACCGGGGCGCAGGCTCCTGCACAACACCGGGGCGCAGGCCCCTACAGCAGCATCGTGAGCGGCTCTTCGAGGAAGCCCTTGACCGCGCCGAGGAACTGCGCCCCCGTGGCGCCGTCCACGATGCGGTGGTCGCACGAGAGCGTCAGCTTCATGCGCTTGCCCGGCGCCACGGCCCCATCCTTCACGACGGCTTCGTCGCGGATGGCCCCGATGGCGAGGATGCACGCATTCGGCGGGTTGATGATGGCCGTGAACGACTCGATGCCGAACATGCCGAGATTGCTCGTCGTAAAGGTCGAGCCTTCGTAGTCCGACGGCTGGAGCGTCTTGGCGCGGGCGCGCTCGGCCAGCGAGCGCGTCTCCTCGGCGATCTGCGAGAGGCCCTTGCGGTCGGCGTCGCGGATGACGGGCGTGATAAGGCCCTCCTCCATCGCCACGGCGACGGCTACATGCACGCTGCTGTACTGCCGGATCTCGCCCTCCGCGTCGAGGTACGACGCGTTGACCATCGGGTGCAGCCGCAGCGCCGAGGCGCATGCCTTAGTGATGAGATCGTTGTAGGAGACCTTGGCGCGCTGCTGCTTGTCGGCCAGAGCGTTCATCTGCTCGCGGAAGGCGGCGGCCTGCTCCATGTCCACGTCCACGCTCAGGTAGAAATGGGGCGAGGTGAACTTGCTGGCCGAGAGGCGGCGCGAGATGGCCTTGCGCATCTGCGTGATGCGGACGCTGCGGAACGGCGCGTCCGGCGCCGCGACGGGGGCGGCCTGTGGCGCCGGGGCCTCCGGAGCGGCTTCGGCGGCGGGCGCGGCCTGCGGCGCCTGCGGCGGCGCGGCGGCGGCCGGGCTGGTCACGAGGCGGGTCGAGACGGCCGCCTCCACGTCGCGCTTGACGATGCGTCCCTCGGGGCCGCTGCCCTTGAGGGCGGCCACGTCCAGGCCGTGCTCCTGCGCCAGCTTGCGCGCCAGCGGCGAAATCTTGATGCGACTCTCATCGGCAGGGGCCCCATCGCCGGAAGGCCCGGCGGGGGCGGCCTGCGGAGCAGGCGCGGCCTGCGCTGCCGGGACGGCTTGCGCTGCCGGGGCGGCTTCGGCCTTCGGGGCGGCTTGCGCTGCCGGGGCCTCCGGAGCGGCTTCGGCGGCGGGGGCGGCGGCTTCGGCGGGGGCGGCGGCTTCGGCGGGCGCGGCGGCTTCGGCGGGCGCGGCGGCTTCGGCGGGCGCGGCGGCGGCGCCCTGGCCGTACTTCGCCAGCACCGCCGAGGCGTCCTCGCCCTGCTTGCCCAGCACCGCGATGAGCGCCCCGATGGGCACCGACGCGCCCGCCTCGACGGTGCGCTTGAGCAGCACGCCGCTGTCGTAGGCTTCCAGGTCCATGGTGGCCTTGTCCGTCTCCACCTGCGCGATCACGTCGCCGGGGTTGACCTCGGCGCCTTCGTCTACCAGCCAGGCCACGAGCACACCCTCTTCCATGGTGTCGCTCATCTTGGGCATTTCTACAGGTATTGCCATCCGTATATGCTCGCTGTTGAATCCTATAAAAAAGCTCCGGCGCGCCCGCGCGGCGCGCCGGAGGCGTCTGCGCCGCGCAGGCGCTAGCGCACGTAGAGCGTTTTCTTACAGGCCGCCACCGTCTCCTCGACGCCGGGCATGTAGTACTCGATCAGGTTTTTGGCGTAGGGCGCCGGCACGTCCTTGGCGGTCACGCGCTGCACGGGCGCGTCGAGCGCGTCGAACGCCTTCTCCTGAATCTGGAAGCCGATCTCCGAGGCGATGCCGGCGAACGGGTTGCTCTCGTCGATCACGACGCAGCGGTTCGTCTTGCGCACCGAGGCCAGGATCGTGTCGATGTCGAGCGGGCGGATGGTGCGCGGGTCGATGACCTCGGCGCTGTAGCCCTCCTCGGCCAGCCGGTCGGCCGCCTGAAGCGCCACCCAGTAGCTTTTGCTGTGCGCGACAATCGTCACGTCGGTTCCCTCGCGGGCCACGCGCGCCTTGCCGATAGGGATCGTGTAGTCCGGCGCGTCCGAGACTTCACCGCGCATGCCGTACATGACCTCGCTTTCGAGGAAGATCACCGGGTCGTCGTCGCGGATGGCCGACTTGAGCAGGCCCTTCGCATCGTCCGGGTTCGAGGGCGCGATCACCTTGAGACCGGGGAAGTAGCCGAAGAGCGCCTCCGTGGAGGTGTTGTGCGTGGCCGCGAGCTGCCCGGCCGCGCCGTTCGGGCCGCGGAACACGATCGGGATGGTGAACTGCCCGCCCGACATGTAGCGGATCTTCGCGGCGTTGTTGATGATCTGGTCGATGCCGACGAACGAGAAGTTGAACGTCATGAACTCGATGATCGGGCGCAGGCCGTTGAGCGCCGCCCCGATGCCCAGCCCGGAGAAGCCGCCCTCGCTGATCGGCGTGTCGATGATGCGCTTCGAGCCGAACTTGGCGAGCATCCCTTCGGAGACCTTGTAGGCGCCGTCGTACTGCGCGACCTCCTCTCCCATCAGGAAGACCGTCTCGTCGCGCTCCATCTCCTCGGTCATGGCGGCGCGGATGGCCTCCCGAAATTGCAATTCAGCCATAATCTATAACTATACGTAAGGTTCTGTAAATACACGGCCGGCCGCGCAGGCCGACCCCGGCGGCTTACTTCGTCAGGAAGGGGTAATCCTTCTGCACGTACACGTCCTCGTAGATCGTTTCGAGCGGCGGCAGCGGGCTGTTCTCGGCGAACTCCACCGAGGCCATCACCTCTTCCTTCACCTCTTCATCGACCTTGTCGAGCGCTTCGTCGGAGGCGATCTGCTGCTCGATCATGTACGCTTTCAGCCGGATGATCGGGTCGTCGTTCTTCTTGCGCTCCAGCTCTTCCTTGGTGCGGTACTTGCCGGGGTCGCTCATCGAGTGCCCGCGGTAACGGTAGGTGCGCACCTCGACGAGCGAGGGCTGGAAGTTGTTGCGCGCCATAGCCACGTGGTCGCTCATGGCCTTGTAGACGGCGAACACATCCATGCCGTTGACGAGCGCGCCCGGCATGTCGTACCCGATGGCCTGCTTGTAGAAGTCCGGCTCGGCGGCGGCGCGGTGCGTGGCCGTGCCCATGGCGTACTGGTTGTTCTCGATGATGAACACGACGGGCAGTTCGTAGAGGCCCGCCAGGTTCATCGCCTCGTGGAACGAGCCCTGCTGCACGGCGCCGTCGCCGAAGAAGCAAAGGGCCACGCCCCCGGACTCGCGGTACTTGTGCGCAAAGGCCAGGCCCGTGGCGACCGGGATGTGCCCGCCCACGATGCCGTGCCCGCCGAACATGCCGACTTCCTTCTTGAAGTAGTGCATCGAGCCGCCCTTGCCGCGCGAGCAGCCGGTGATCTTGCCGTACAGCTCGGCCATGCACTCGTTCGCGTTCATGCCGAGCGCCAGCCCGATGCCGTGGTCGCGGTAGGCGGTGATAACGGAGTCCAGCCCGATCTTGAGCGCCTGCGCCGAGCCCGTCGAGACGGCCTCCTGGCCGATGTAGAGGTGCAGGAAGCCGGCGATTTTTTGCTTGCCGTACATTTGGGCCGCGCGCTCCTCGAAGCGGCGTTGCAGCAGCATGTTGCGGTACATCGCGCGCAGGTCGTCCTCGCTGAGGCCCAGTTCGCCGTGCGTGTAGGCGTCGGCCTGGTACGTCTTGAACGACACCTCGACGCTCAGGTGCTCGGGCACCTCGACCGGCGTCTGCTGCCCGTTGGCATCCTTGGCGCCTTCGTGGGCCGCGGCTTTGCCGGCCACCTCGTTGCTATTCTTTTCCGTTATGCTCGCCATGTGTGGTATGGTTTGGGGCGGCAGGCGCGCCGCGGCTGTTCGGGCGGCCCCGGCCGCTCGGCAAGCAGGCCGGTCCCTCCGCCGAGGGGGGCCGCAAGCCTGGCGTTCGCCTGACCCTATGAAATAGGCATTTCTACTGCCCGGCAGGCGCCGCGCCGCTGAAACAGACCGCGCGCCCCCCGCGCCGCAAGGCCCCGAGGGCTTCCGCGCGGTTCCGGCAGGACAGGGAAAGGTACAAAAAAAATGCTTCCACGAGCCGCGCCCCGGCGGCGGCTCCCATATTAACCCGGCCCGTTGCTTTGAGCCCTGCGCTTTACACGCTAGTTTTACGTTTTCGTAACGCCCAACTTACCTCTGCTTTTCGCCGGTATGCCTCAGCCCGACGCGCCTACGGATGCGCTCGTCATCATTCCCACCTACAACGAGGCCCGCAACATCGCCACGGTGCTGGCTCAGGTGCTCGAACTGCCCATCCCCTTCAGCGTGCTCGTCATCGACGACGGCTCGCCCGACGGCACGGCCGCGCTCGTACGCGAGGCCATGCAGCGGAACCCCACGCGCATCTTCCTCATCGAGCGCCCCGGCAAACTCGGCCTCGGAACGGCCTACCTGACCGGCTTCCGGTGGGCGCTCGAACGCAGCTACCTCTACATCTGCGAGATGGACGCCGACCTCAGCCACAACCCCCGCGACCTGACGTTGCTCTGCCGGACCGTCGCCGAAGGCAAGGCCGACCTCGCCATCGGCTCGCGCTACGTCGGCGGGGTGCGCATCATCAACTGGCCGCTCGGACGGCTGATCCTTTCCTACGGCGCGGGCATCTACACCCGCGTCATCACGCGCCTGCCCGTGGCCGACGTCACCTCCGGCTTCAAGTGCTTCCACCGGCGCGTGCTCGAAAGCCTCGCGCTCGAGCGCGTCAAGTCGAACGGCTACTCCTTCCAGGTCGAGATGACCTACCGCGCCTGGCGGCGGGGCTTCCGTGTAGCCGAGGCTCCCATCATCTTCACCGAGCGCGTCGAGGGCAGCTCGAAGATGAGCAAGCACATCGTCCGCGAGGCCGCCTTCAAGGTGTGGGAACTGCGCTTCCGCGACCTCGTGGGCAGACTGTAACATTTCGATGCCTATCATCTTCGGCCCCGGCGGGGTAGTTTTACAGCCCCGCCGGGGCGGCGCACACGGCCGCCCTTTCCCCTCCATCCAGCATATTTGCCTTCTCTCTATGCCGCAATACCAGCACCTGACCCCGCCCGCGCACGGCGCAACCATCACGATGCAGGACGGCCGGTTGCACACGCCCGACGAGCCGATCATCCCGTTCATCGAAGGCGACGGCACCGGCCCCGACATCTGGCGCGCCTCGCAGGCCGTCTTCGACGCGGCCGTGGAGAAGGCGTACGGCGGGCGGCGGCGCATCGTCTGGTTCGAGGTGTTCGCCGGGGAAAAGTCCAAGACGCGCTTCGACGACTGGCTGCCCGAGGACACGATCAAGGCCATCGACCACCACCTCGTCGCCATCAAGGGGCCGCTCACGACGCCCGTCGGCGGCGGCATCCGCTCGCTCAACGTCGCGCTGCGCCAGCTTCTCGACCTCTACGCGTGCCTGCGTCCGGTCCGCTACTTCGACGGCGTGCCCTCGCCCGTGAAGCGCCCCGAAAAGGTGGACATGGTCATCTTCCGCGAAAACTCGGAGGACATCTACGCCGGCATCGAGTACCGCAGCGGCACCGAGGAGAACAAAGCCCTCATGGCGTTCCTGCGCGAAGTGCTCGGCGCGACGAGCGTGCGCTTCCCCGAGTCGAGCGGCCTGGGCATCAAGCCGATCTCGGAGGAGGGCACGAAGCGCCTCGTGCGCGCAGCCATCGAGCACGCCATCCGCGAGAACCGCAAAAGCGTCACGCTCGTGCACAAAGGCAACATCATGAAGTTCACCGAGGGCGCTTTCCGCGATTGGGGCTACGAGCTGGCCGGCGAGGAATTCGGCGCCGAGCTGATCGACGGCGGCCCCTGGCGCCGCCTGCCCCAGGGCATCGTGGTCAAGGACGTGATCGCCGATGCGTTCCTGCAACAAATCCTGACGCGCCCCGAAGAGTACGACGTGATCGCCACGCCCAACCTCAACGGCGATTACATCTCGGACGCCCTGGCGGCTCAGGTCGGCGGCATCGGCATCGCCCCCGGCGCCAACATCAACTACGTAACCGGCCACGCCGTCTTCGAGGCCACCCACGGCACCGCCCCCAAGTACGCCAACCTGGACAAGGTCAACCCCGGATCGGTCATCCTCTCGGGCGAGATGATGCTGCGCTACATGGGCTGGCCCGAGGCCGCCGACCTCATCATCCGCGCGCTGGAGGCGACCATTGCGCAGAAGCGCGTCACCTACGACTTTGCCCGCCTCATGGAAGGCGCCGACGAGGTCGGCACGAGCGGGTTTGCCGAGGCGATGATCGCAAACATGGGCTGAGGCCGCCGCCTCAATCCGTTCAGTCGTCACACTCGTAACGCTCCTGCTATACAGGATTTACGCCCTCAGGTTTCTGGAACAGAAGGCGCCGCCGAGGCATCTAAGCTACTGTGTGATGAGGGATGGATGATTGGCGATGCCAATCAGCAGGGCTGTGCGGGAAACGCCGGTGCGATGTGAGGTCGCGCCGGCGTTTCTGTTTTCGCGCCCGTCCGCTTTCGCGCCGCCTCTCAGAAGCCGATGGCGCGCGGCAAATGGCTTTTCCCGCCTGCCGCGACGTTTTCGAGCAGATCGTCGTAGGCGGCCACGTGCGCCCCCCAATCGAGATGCTGGAGCGCATGGCGCAGCGTCTCGGCGGGCAGCGGACGCTCCTTGCCCATCAGGATGTCGTGCAGGATGCGGAAAAGCTGATCCTCGTCGTCGTAGAGCACCGGCGCGTGCAGCAGCGGGTGGTGCAGCGACTCGGGGATGAGTTCCGGGTAGCTGAGGCGGTTCGGAAGCACCGGGTGGCAGCCGCAGTAGATGGCCTCCAGGACGGCGACGCCGAAGAACTCGTGCCGCGCCGTCGAAACCACGAGGTCGGCGCGGTGCAGCAGCCGGCTGTACTCCTCGAAGTCCTCGGCGTAGCCGTAGTGCAGAATGCGCTCGGCGTAGCGCTGGAACGCCTTGTCGAGTTCGGCGGGCTGCTCGGTGAAGTGCTCGCCGGCCAGCAGCAGCCTGAACTTGCAGCCCGCGTCGTCGAGGCGGTTCATGAGCCGGAAGAACGCTTCGGGGTTCTTGTCGTACTCCCAGCGCTGGTTCCAGAGCACAATCGGCCAGGCCATGCCCGGCCCCCAGTTGTGGGGCTGATATTCGGCGCGGTACTTCTCGTGCCGCTGCAAGTCGATGCCCGGGTGGAGTACGGAAGCCTTCTCGCGGATCGTCTGGACCGTGTTGAGGTGCGTGTAGTCCGGGAAGGCCCGCAGCAGCGCCGGCAGGTGCTCGGTGAACTCGTCGTGGTGGAACTGCGTGCTGAAGACCACATGATCGGCCGCCAGGCACGAGTGGTAGTTCAGGTAGGCGAAGGCCTGGTTGCGCGGCGCGTCCTCGGGCAGCGGGTAGGTAAGTTGATTTTCGTGGAAGTACATCACCACGGGCACGTCGGCGAACATCGAGCGCGTGAAGGCCAGAAACGCCGGCAGGTTGACCATGCCCGAGGCAAAGATGACGTCGGGGCGGTAGCCCTCGGCGTGCGCCTGCGCCGCCTTCTTCGCCATAGTGACCGCGCCGCCCTGCATGCGCCACTCCCAGTAGCGCGCCGACATCGTGATCGGGTACCACGTGTGCCGGCTATTGCCCATCAGTCCGTCGAAGAAGTTGCGGTGCGAACCGCCGTACCAGGGCTCCAGGGCAAGGACATTCATAAGCGGGATCGTCGGGGGAAACGTGAGGGGGATCTACGGGTTTTCGCCGGCCTCGACGGCCTTCTTGATGGCGGCCTCTTCCTCCAGGGTCGTCGGGCGCACGATGGAGACCGAGCGCATTTGCAGGCTCTCTCGGAGCGAGGCTTCGCGGACTTCCTCCGCCGTGACGAAGCGCTCCTCGCCGGGCGTGAGCGTCAGCTTGCGGTGCGCCAGGTCTATCGTAACCGGGCGGTCGTTCGTATTCTTGATGAGCATTCCGCGCCGCTTGACTGCCATACTGCACCTGGGTTGGGATCGGTGGCCGACTGCGGCGCGCCCGGCTGCACGGCCGCCCCGCAGGCGGCGTTTGCTGCGGCGGCGCCGCCTGCGCCGAGGGGAAAGCCTCGGGCAGCGGTGTAGTATACGACATTTCGCTCCGGCGAGGCAGCGGCCCGCCGGAGCCTGGCCCCGCAAATTATGACGCCCCGCCTGCCGCAGAAGCCCGCCCGAGCGCTCCTCGGGGCCCTAGCGCACGTGTTCCTGCCGGTGTGCTGC
Source organism: uncultured Rhodothermaceae bacterium (assembly GCA_965363675.1). GTDB lineage: Bacteria > Bacteroidota > Rhodothermia > Rhodothermales > DASSAV01 > CBDTTW01. Next base: position 527 of record CBDTTW010000084.1, on the reverse strand, counting down.
CCCGGCTGCGGACGCGCCTTGTTCCCCGCCGCGCAGCTTTTGTGCCCGGCGTGCGCCGCCGCCCTGCCGCGCCCGCCCCCGGAGGCGCTCCGGGCGGCCCTGGCGCGCCTGCCGGCTCCGGCCTCGCCGCTCGACGAGGTGTTCGCGCTCTGGTATTTCGAGGCGGAAGGCCCCGTGCAGCGCCTGCAACATCAGCTCAAGTTCGGAAACCGGCCGGGGCACGGCCGCCGGCTGGGGAGGCTCATGGCCGAGGCCGTGCGCTTTCCGTGCGACGTGGTGGTTCCGGCGCCCCTGTCGCGGGCGCGCTTTGCAGCGCGGGGCTACAACCAGAGCGCCGAGCTGGCCGAAGGCGTCGCCGCGGCGTGGGGCGTCCCGGCGGCGGCGCAGGCGCTGCGCCGGCGGCGGCATACGGCGGCGCAGGCGCGCCTCGGGGCCGCCGAGCGCTGGGCCAACGTGGCCGGGGCCTTCGAGGCCGCGCCCGCCCTCGTCGGCGGGCGGCGCTGCGTGCTCGTGGACGACGTGTTCAC
>CBDTTW010000083.1:0-13393 GCA_965363675.1 uncultured Rhodothermaceae bacterium | reverse complement strand
CAAACCGCCGCGAGCACGCCGGCGAGGACGCGGCGGGGCCGTTTCGGCAGGCGGTGGTATATTGTGCGCAAACGCTCCAGCATCCCTTAAGATACTGCCGGCCGGGTCGCGCCGGCAGCCCAACCCCCGTTTCCGCATGGACCCACGCAACGACCGGGCGCAGCAAATCGCCGACCTCGCCGCCGCCCCGGCGGCCCTGGCGGCGGCTGTGGACGGCCTCACCGACGACCAGCTCGACACGCCCTTCCGCCCCGGCGGCTGGACGCTCCGCCAGGTCGTCCACCACACCGCCGACTCGCACATGCACGCTTACGCGCGCATGCGCTTCGTCCTGGCCGAGGAGCACCCCACGCTCAAGCCCTACGACCAAGACCGCTGGGCGGCCTTCCCCGACGCCGCCGCCGGGCCGGTGGGGCCCTCGCTCACCCTTCTGGCGGGTCTGCATGCCCGGTGGACCCTGCTGCTCGAAGCGTTGCCCGAAGACGCCTGGAGCCGCGCCGCCCACCACCCCGAGAAGGGCGAGGTCGTGCTTTCCGACATGCTCGCCTACTACGCCCGCCACGGCCTGCACCACGCCGAGCAGATCCGCGCGTTGCGCGCCGCACGCGGATGGTGACCCCCGAACGCCCCGAGGTCGTCATTACGCACCTCCAGATGCTGGAGGCGCCCTCGGCCCCGGCCCCTCCAACGCCCCCCGGCTGCCTCGTGATGCAGGCGCACGACCCTTCGGTCGCCTTCTACCGCTTCCTGTACAACCAGGTCGGCGCGCCGTGGCAATGGACCGACCGCAACGTGCTCCCCGAGGCGGCCCTGGCCCAACTGCTCGCCGACCCGCGCGTGGCGCTGCACGTGCTCTACGTGCGCGGCGCCCCGGCAGGCTACATCGAACTCGACTACCGCGCGCCTGCCGAGGCGCAGATCGGCTACTTCGGGCTGATGCCCGCCTTCATCGGTCGGGGCCTCGGGCGCTTTCTGCTCGCGTGGGGCGTCGCGGAGGCGTGGCGCCGGCCGGGCGTGCGCCGCCTGTGGGTGCACACCTGCACCCTCGACCACCCCGGCGCCCTGCCGCTCTACCAGGCGCTCGGGTTCCGGCCCTTCAAAGTTGAAAAGAAGCGGACAATCCCGCCGCCCGCCGGAGCAAACCCCGCCTGAGCCGTTATTTTGGCTTTTTGCCCGTATGCAAACTCCCGGTCTCCCATGAACCAGCAGGCCAGAGAAGGCGACACCGTCGCCGTGCACTACACCGGCCGCCTCGACGACGGCTCCGTGTTCGACAGCAGCGCCGACCGCGACCCGCTCACGTTCACCCTCGGCGAAGGCCAGGTGATCGAAGGCTTCGAGCAGGCCGTCGAGGGCATGGCGCCCGGCGAAACCCGCACCGTCAGCATCGCGCCGAGCGAAGGCTACGGGCCCTACCACGAGGATTTGCTGATCGTCGTGGACCGCAGCCAGATCCCGCCGGGCCTCTCGCCCGAAGTCGGGCAGCAGCTTGCCTTGCAGCAGCACGACGGCGCCGACATCGACGTGCGCGTGAGCGAGGTCACCGAGCGCTCGGTCACGCTCGACGCCAACCATCCGCTGGCCGGGCTGAACCTGACGTTCGAGATCGAGCTGGTCGCCATTCGGTAGGCGCGCCGCTACGCCGTTTCCTCTTTCTCGAAGGCCACCCCGACGAGCGTCGAGACGCCCTGCTCCTGCATCGTCACGCCGTACATGCGGTCGGCGGCCTCCATGGTGCGCTTGTTGTGCGTCACGAGGATGAACTGCGTCTCGCGGCTGAACGTGCGGATGAGCGCCATGAAGCGCTGCACGTTGGCGTCGTCGAGCGGGGCGTCCACCTCGTCCAGGATGCAGAACGGGCTGGGCTTGACGAGATAGATGGCGAACAGGAGCGCGATGGCCGTCAGGGTCTTCTCTCCGCCGGAAAGCTGCGTGATGGCGCTGGGGCGCTTGCCGCGCGGCCGCGCCAGGATCTCGATGGCCGACTCCAGCGGGTCGTCAGGGCGTTCGAGCACCAGCGAGGCCGAGGCTTCCTCGCCGAAAAGGCGCCCGAAGATGTCCTGAAAGTGCGCCTCGATGGCGGCGTAGGTTTCGCGGAAGCGCTGGGCGGCCGTCGTGTTGATTTCGCGGATAGCGCTGAGCAGCGTCGCCTCGGCGGCGCGCAGATCGGCCTGCTGCGTCGTCAGGAAGGTGAAGCGCTCGTGCGCCTGCTCGTACTCCTCCAGCGCCAGCGCGTTGACCGCCCCGAGCGCATCGATGCGGCGGCGCAAATCGGCGGCCTCAGCGCGGGCGGCGGCCTCGTCGGCCGCCTCGTCGGACGGGGCGTCGCGCAGGGCGTCCGGGCCGTAGCGCTCGGCCAGGCGGGCGGCCAGGTCGGCCCGGCGCGTTTCCACCTCGGCCAGCAGCAAGGCGCGGGCGTGCGCTTCGCCGCCGAGGGCCTCGCGGTCGCGGCGCACCTGGCGCAGGCGCGCCTCGGCCTCGGCGATGGCGATGCGGCCTTCCTGCACCTGCTGCTCGGCGGCTTCCAGGCGCGCATGGTGCAGGTTCTGCGCATCCTGAAGCCCGTTTAGCTGCTCGTAGAGGTCGCGGCGGGCCAGGCGGGCTTCGGCTATGCCGGCCTCGGCGCGGGCCAGGCGCGCCTCGGCCTCGCGCGTGCGCCGCGCCAGCGCCTCCAGCGCGTCGGTCGTGGCCGCCTGCTCGCGCGCGGCGTTCTGCGCCCGGTTTTGCGCCTGCACGAAGGCGACGTGGGCTTCGTTGGAACGGCTGAGGGCCAGGCGGCTTTCGGCCTCGGCGGCGCGGAGGGCTTCTTCGGCGTGGGCGCGGGCGGCGTGGGCGGCGGCGTGCGCGGCGCGGGCGCGGGCGGCGGCCTGCTCACGCTCGGCGGCCTGGCCCCGCCCGGCCTCGGTCTCGCGCTGCATTTCGGCGGCCCGGGCGTCGAGTTCGGCCAGGCGCTTCTCCAGCGTCTCCTGCTCGAAGGCGAGGCGAGCGGCGGTTTTCTCCGCCTCGGCGCGCGCACGCTCCAGACGGGCCAGTTCGGCCCGCCGCGCCTCGAAAGGCGTCTCGCGGATCTCGCGGCGCACCTGCTCCAGCAACGCGCGGCGCTCGGCGATCTCGGGTTCGAGCGCCCCCAGGCGGGCCGTCAGCGCCGCCAGTTGCTCGCGGCGGCCGAGGCGCGCGCCCACCGTCGAGGGCTTTTTGCGGCTGCCGCCCTGCACGAGGCCCTGGGCATCGGCCCACTCGCCGGTGCGGGCGATGAAGCGCGCGGCGCCCTCGGCCTCGCGCGCCAGCGCCTCGGCTTCGTCGAGCGTATCGACGACGTAGACGCCGTAGAGCAGGGCCGCCACGAGCGGCTCGTAGCGCGCTTCCGAGACGCGCACGCGCGCCGGCAGCCAGTCCGCCGCGCCGAAGACCGGCGGCTCCGAAGGCGGCGCGGGCCGGAGGCGGTCGAGCACGAAGAACGTAGCCTGGCCCTTGCGGCGGTCGCGCAAAAGGGCCAGCGCCGCCGCCGCCTCGCGGTCCGACGGCACGACGAGGCACGAGGCCAGCTCGCCCAGGGCGGCCTGAAGCGCCAGGCGGTCGGCCTCGTCGCACGCCACCAGGTCGGCCACGGTCCGCATCTCGGCGGGCGCCCATTCGGGGGCCGTGGCGAGGTAGCGCACGGCGTCGGAGAACTCCTCGTAGGAGGCCACGAGGTTCTGAAGCACGCGCGCCTCGGCGGCCGTAGCTTCGCGGAGGCGTTCGGCCTTCTGGAGGGCCTCGGCGGCGGCCTCCTGCTGCGCCCGGTGCAGCCCGAGCAGGCGCTCGGCCTCGGCCACGGCGGCGCGCGCCTCGTCGGCGCGGGCCAGCAGCGCCGCCAGGGCGGCCTCGGCCTCGGCGCGGCGCCCGGCCAGAGGCTCGGCGTCGGCGGCCTGCCGGGCGCGCTCCCGGCGCAGCCGCTCGGCGTCGCCGCCGAGCAGGTCGAGGCGGGCCAGCAGGCGGCCCAGGGCCGTCTCCTCGGCTGCGAGCGCGCGGGCATGCCGCTCCTCGGCGTCGCGGAGCGCGTGGTGCTGGTCGCGGTGGTCTTCGGCGGCTTCGCGGGCGGCCTCGCCCCGGGCCCGCGCCTCGGCGAAGGCCGCTTCGGCGGCGGCCAGCGCAGGGGCGGCGGCGGCCTGCTCGGCCTGCAAGCGCTCCGCCGACGCCTCCAGGCGCGCCCGGCCCTGCGCGGCGTCGGCCAGCTCGGCGCGCGCCTGCGCCGCTTCGCGCTCCGACGCCTCCAGGCGCTCCTGAAACAGGCGCCCCTCCGCCTCGGCGGCCCGCACGGCTTCCTGCCGGCGGTGCAGCTCGTGGCGCTGCGCCGCCGCGGCTTCCTCCAGGCGCAGCGCCTCGGCGCGCAGCGCCTCCACGTCGGCCTCGTCCACGGCCTGACGCGCCCGGAGCGTGTCGTGCTCGGCTTGCAGAGCCTCCTGCTCGGCCCGCAGCGTCGCTTGCTGCGCCGCCAGCCGGGCGTGCTCGGCGGCGGCCAGCGCCCGCTCCAGCGCCGCCAGCCGCGCGTGCAAGTCGCGGTGGCGCGCGGCCTTCTCGGCCTGCCGCTTGAGGGTGCGCACCTGCTTCTCCACCTCGTCGGTGACGTCCCGCAGGCGCGTCAGGTCGGCTTGCGTCGTGTCGAGCTTGCCCAGGGCCTGCTTGCGGCGCAGCTTGTACCGCGTGATGCCCGCCGCCTCCTCGAAAAGCCGCCGCCGGTCCTGCGCGTTCTCCGAAAGAATCTCCTCGATCATCTTGAGCTCGATCACCGAGTAGGCCCCGGCCCCCATGCCGGTATCCATGAACAAATCGGTGATGTCCTGGAGGCGGCACCGGACGCCGTTGAGCAGGTACTCCGAGTCGCCCGAGCGGTAAAGCCGCCGCCCGATGACGACCTCGCTGTACTCCGTCGGGAGCACGCCGCGCGTGTTCTCCACCGTCAGCAGCACCTCGGCCATGCCGAGCGGCCGCCGCTTGCCCGCTCCGTTGAAGATGATGTGCTCCATCTTCTCCGAGCGCAGGATGCGCGCCCGCTGCTCGCCGATGACCCAGCGCACCGCATCGACGATGTTCGACTTGCCGCAGCCGTTAGGCCCCACGATGGCCGTCACGCCGGGGTCGAAGTGCACCGTGGTGCGCTGCGCGAAGCTCTTGAAACCGTGCAGTTCGAGTTTGCTGAGGTACATGACGACTTGCAGGAAAAAAGCGCGGCCTTCGGCCAGGCGCCGGAGGTCGCTTCGCCCGCGCTTCGCAGGGCCGACCTTACCGGGCGTAGGTGCTCCAGAAAAAATACGCCGTCAGCGACGTTCCGATGGCGATGACGATGCCGCGGATGATGCGCGGGTCTACGCGGCGGGCCGCCGAGGCGCCGGCAAACCCGCCGGCGACCGAGCCGGCGATCATCACGGCGGCTTCGGGCCAGTACACCGCCCCCGCCGCAACGAAGGCCGCCACGGCCACCCCGTTGATGCACGTCGCCAGCCAGTTCTTGAGGCCGTTCATGGCGTGCACGTCCTCCATGCCGGCGGCCGTGAGCGCCGCCAGCATCAGGATGCCGATGCCGGCCCCGAAGAAGCCGCCGTACGTGGCGATCACGAGCTGCACCGCCACGCCCGGCAGCGACGTGCGCCAGTTGAACGGGCGGCGCGCGTCGGGCGGGCGCAGGCGCGCCCGCAGGCGCGGGCCAAAGCCGAAGATGAGCGTCGCCGCGAGCAGCAGCCACGGGATCAGCAGCTCGAACGTCTGCTCGGAGGCGCCCAGCAGCAGCCGCGCGCCCAGGAAGCCGCCCGCCAGGCTGACGAGGCTCAGCGGAAGGAGGCGGCTGCGCTCCTGCATCCCCTCGCGGCGGTAGGCGCTCGCGCCGGCGAGGCTGCCGGGCCACAGGGCCACCGTGTTCGTGGCGTTGGCCGTAATGGGGGGCACGCCCAGAAACAGCAGCGTCGGGAACGTAAGGAAACTGCCGCCGCCGGCCACCGAGTTCATGGCCCCCGCCAGCAGGGCCGCCCCGAAGAGCAGCAGCGCCGAGGTCAAAGTCATCACGTGCATTTACCGGAAGCGCCGGGGTTTCAGGCGCCGCCCTAACATACGGCGCGGCCCCGGCGGCCTGCGCCCCGGCGCGCAAAAAACCCGCCCGCCGCTCCGGACCCGCCCGGCTTGTAACAAACCCGTCCGCTCCTCCCGGCCCGCCGGGCGTTCGCGCTTCTTCCTTCACAGGTTCTTAATATTCCCCCGCCTCCCCGGAGCAGTTTTGCGCCCGCCGCCCCGCTCTCCCCACTCAACGCTGCCGCCCATGCGCCTCCGCTGTTTTCTCCTGCTGCTGGCCCTCAGCGCCTCCGCTGCCCAAGCCCAGGCTCCCGCCCAGCTTCCCGGCCTGCCCCGTCCCACCGCCGGGCCGGGCGCCGTCGTCGCCTACGCGCGCCACCAGGCCGCCGGAGCCGCCGCCCCCTTCGACCCGCGCCTTAGGCCGTTTTACCATGGCGTCGCCTCGGGCGACCCGCTCCCCGACGGCGTCATCCTCTGGACGCGCGTCACGCCCGACGTGGACGGCCTCACGACGGTCGCCTGGCGCGTCGCCACGGACCCGGCCATGACGAACGTCGTCCAGTCCGGCGAAACCACGACCGACGCCGCGCGCGACTACACGGTCAAGGTGGACGTGCGCGGCCTCCAGCCGGGAACCACGTACTACTACGACTTCGGCGCGCAGGGCGCCCGCTCGCTCACGGGCCGCACCCGCACCGCGCCCGCCGGAGCCGCCGACCACCTGCGCTTTGCCGTCGTTTCGTGCTCCAACTATGCGGCAGGCTACTTCAACGCTTACGGCCGCATCGCCGACCGCGCCGACCTCGACGCGGTGTTCCACCTGGGCGACTACCTCTACGAGTACGCCCCCGGCGTCTACGGCGGAACGCGCGCCATGGAGCCGGCCGCCGAACTGCTGCGCCTGGACGACTACCGCATCCGCCACTCGCTGCACAAGCTCGACCCGGATGCGCGGCGCGCCCACCAGCAGCACCCGTTCATCGCCGTCTGGGACGACCACGAGGTCGCCAACGACGCCTACAAGGACGGCGCCGAGAACCATCAGCCCGACACCGAAGGCCCCTGGAGCGCGCGCAAGGCGGCCGCGCTTCAGGCGTATTTCGAGTGGATGCCCATCCGGCAGCTTCCGCAGCACGATACCCAGATCTACCGCAAGCTTTCCTACGGCGACCTCGCCGACGTGTTCATGATCGACACGCGCTTGCAGGCCCGCGACAAGCAGCTTGCGCCCAAGGGCGGCAACCTGTTCGGCGCGGTCGATACGACGGCCTGGTTCGACCCGGGGCGTACGCTGCTCGGCGCCGAGCAGTTCGACTGGCTCACGACCGGCCTGGCCGCCTCCAAGGCCCGCTGGAAGGTCATCGGCAACCAGGTCATGATGATGAACCTCGCCCCGCACCCGGTCCTGCCGCCCACGCAGACGTTCACCAACCTCGATTCGTGGGACGGCTACCCGGCCGAGCGGGCGCGCCTGTTCGAGTTCATCAAGCGGCAGGGGGTTCAGAACCTCGTCGTCGCGACGGGCGACATCCATTCGTCGTGGGCGGGCGACTTGCCCCCCTCGCCGTTCGTGGGGTACAACCCGGCCACCGGCGCCGGCTCGCTCGGCGTCGAGATGGTCACGACGAGCATCACCGCCAAGACCTTCGGCGAGGCCGTCTACGAAGCGCTCCGGGCGCAGCAGCCCGGCCTGACCCTGGAGCAGGCCGTCGGCCTCGCCAACCTGCTCCTCGGGCAGGCGTACCCCCAGATCAAGGCGTTCGACGTGCTGGAGCACGGCTACTACGTGCTCGACCTGACCCCGGAGAAGGCCCAGGGCGACTGGTACTTCGTCGATGTAGACGCCCCTACGTCGGCGCAGCGCGAGGGCTTCCACGTGTACACGCCGCACGCCGCCAACAGCCTCGTGCGCGCCGCCGCCCCCGCCGACGGCAAGCCGAACCCGCCGGCGCTTGCCCCCGATGTGACCCGGACGAGCGCCGAGGCTTCGGATCTGCCCGCCGCCGGCGCGCTCCTCGTCGTCGGGAGCTACCCCAACCCGGCCGCCGGAGCCGCCAGCCTGCACTACGTGCTCGGGCGGCCCGGCGCGGTGCGCATCACGCTCTTCGACGCCGCCGGCCGCGAGGTCGGTCGCCTGCTCGAGGCCGAGCAGGGCGCGGGCGTCTACCGGTTCTCCTTCGACGTGAGCCGCCTGGCCGCCGGGGCCTACTTCTACCGCGTCGAGGCGGGGGGCCAGGCAGCCGTGCGGTCGCTCGTGGTGCAGCGCTGAGGCGGGCGGCGCGCCTTCAGTCGGCGACGTAGTGGGCTACGTAGGGGCTCTGGTCGTCGATGATGAGGCCGCCGCGCCGGAAAATGACCGCGCACGGCTCGTGCACGTGGAACAGGCCCGTCTGGTACAGGCGCACCTCGGCGTCGTGCGGCAAATCCACGAATTCCTGATAGACGAACGGGTATACGTCGTAATCGCCCGGGCGGCGGGCGATCTCGGTCCCGTCGCCGTGGTAGACGGCGACGTTGCCGCCCTCGCGCCCGAACGCAGGCTTCTCGACGTAGCGCTTGCCCGTCAGCGAGGCGTAATCCGTTTCGAGCAGGTAGGCGTCGCCGGGGTTCAGCTCGTAGGCCACCTTGAGCAGCCGCTTCGACTGGAGCAGCAGGGCGTAGGGCGGGTTGGCGACGACGGCCAGCCGCTTGCGGATGATGCGTTCGAGCAGGGCGTACAGCTCGGGCTCCTCGGCCAGGATCGTCTCCCACGGGATGAGCTTGAACACGAAGTCGCAGCGCACCCACGCATCGTCCTCGCGGACGAACACGCCCGCCTCGGCGTCGAACGTCGCCTCATCGACCGGGCGGACGAAGGCGCGGAAGCCGGCTTCGCGCGCGGCCTCGGCGTGCACGTGCAGGTTGGCGTCGTCCTCGGCCATCCCGCCGACGCCGGTAAGCAGCAGCGTCGGTTCGAGGTCGTCGTTCAGGCGGCGCCAGCGGCCGTAGTTCTCCACGAGCGCTTCGTAGAGGCGGTTGCACTGCCGCGTCTCGTCCATGCCGTTGGCCTTGAGCAGCGCCCATTGCAGGATCGAGGCCTCGGGCACGCAGGTCGGCGTGTCGGCGTTGAACTCGATCAGGCGCGGCGCCGCCCCGCCGACGCCCCCGGCCAGGTCGAACCGCCCGATGAGGTGCCAGTGGCGCTCGTCCTCCCACGTCTCGCGGATGAGCGTGTGCATGCGCTCGGGGATGCCCATCTCGGAGAGCCGCCGCCGCCGGATGACGTGCTCGGCGGCGTCGGTGAGGAGCGTGTAAAGGCTGTTGCCGGCCAGGTACAGCGCCTCTACGTCCGCCTCGGTCAGGGCCACGGCGTCGCTGGTCATGTAGTGCGGATTGCCCTCGGTGAAGAGCCAGTCCCAGCCGATGCGGCGCAGGTGCTCGGGCGAGAGCGGGGCGAGGGGCTTGAGCGAAATCATGGGCGCCGAACCGTTGCCGACAGGGAAAAGCCGGGGCCGCTCAGCCGCCGAAGCCGCCGCCGCCGCGCCCGCCGAAGTAGCCGCTGCGCCCCGAAGACGGCGCCGTCGAGCGCGCGCCGGGGGCTACGCGCGGCGTGGACGCGCCCGGGCGGGCGCGCGTCACGGCCGAGCGCCGGGCCGCCATGCTTTTGGCCTGGACGGCGCTCGTCGGGGCCAGGCCGCGCCCGGCGTACGAGCCGTAGAGCGGCCGCTCGGTCTGCGTGATGCGCCGGTAGGCGCCGTCGCTCACGTAGGCATGGCGCGGGGGCGCGTAGGCGTAGTGCGAGGGGTAAAAGCCCGGTCGCCACGCGTTGAAGATCATCGAAAACAGCAGCACGTCGCCCAGGCCCAGGCCGCCGCTCTGGCGCACCACCTGATTCGGCGGCGGCGGCTCCGCAGGGACCATGCCCGCCAGCTCGTCCGGGTCGGTCACGTTCTTGACCGTCCCATCCTGGTACATGATGACCAGACGCGACGGGCCGTCGGTCACTTTTTCGTCGTCGATCTTGAACTCGCCGGGGGCGGTCTCCTTGAGCACCGTCACGACCCCTTTCTCCGGGGCCGCCTGCTCCTGCTGCGGCGCCGCCGCCGTCTCGGTGGCCCAGTCGGCGTTCTGCTCGGTGCAGGCCGGCAGCCCGACCAGAGCCGCGCCCAGCCCGGCGTAGAGTAAACCGCGATGCTCCCCGGTGCGGGGCGCTCTGATGCTCATAAGGTCCGGGGGCGACGCCCCGCCGTAAGTCGTAAAGGGGGACGCAACATCCAACGGAAATGCGGCGTTTTTGTTTTTCGCCGCCCCCGAAACGCCGCAGGCGCGATGGGTCGCCCCGCCGCGCCTGCATCCGCCGCCGTCTGCGCGCCCTAGTTGGCCGCCGGGGCCGTCGAGAATTTGAACACCGTGCGGGAGTTATAGTCCTGCCCGGGGCGCAGAATCGTCGAGGGGAAGCCGGGCTGGTTGGGCGAGTCGGGGAAGTGCTGCGTCTCCAGGCAGAAGCCCGCCCGCTTCTGGTAGACGCTCCCGCCCTTGCCGGTGATGCTGCCGTCGAGGAAGTTGCCCGAGTAGAACTGCACGCCCGGCTCCGTCGTGAAGACCTCCATCACGCGGCCGCTCTCCGGCGCCGCGACGCGCGCGGCCTGCTTGAGCGCGCGGCTCGTGTCGGCCAGCACGAAGTTGTGGTCGTAGCCGCCGCCGAAGGCGATCTGCTGATCGTCCGTCTGGTTGATGCGCGCCCCGATGCGCATCGGCGTGCGGAAGTCGAACGGCGTGCCCTCGACGCTTTTGATTTCGCCGGTGGGGATGAGCGTTTCATCGACGGGGGTAAAGCTGGGGGCGTTGAGCATGATTTCATGCCCGAGGATGTCGCCGCTGCCCGCGCCGTTGAGGTTGAAGTAGGTGTGCTGCGTCAGGTTGACCGGGGTCGCCTTGTCGGTCGTGGCGTGGTACTCGAAGATGACCTCGTTCGAGTCGGTGAGCGTATAGGTCACGCGGGCCTGGAGCGTGCCGGGAAAGCCTTCCTCGCCGTCGGGGCTGGTGTAGGTGAACACGAGGCCCTGGCCGCGCGCGTCCTGGAACGGCTCGGCCTGCCACACCACCTTGTCGAAGCCCTTGACGCCGCCGTGCAGGTTGTTGGGGCCGTTGTTGGCCGCGAGGGTGTAGGTCTGGCCGTCGAGGGTGAACTTGGCGTTCCGGATGCGGTTGCCGTAGCGCCCCACGAGCGCGCCGAAATAGGGAGTCGTGCGCAGATACCCCGCGAGCGAGTCGTAGCCGAGCACGACATCCGCCAGGCGGCCCTCGCGGTCGGGGACCTTGAGCGAGGTGATGATGCCGCCGTAGTTGGTGACCTGCATCTCGACGCCGTTGGCGTTCGTGAGCGTAAAGAGTTCGGCCGTTTGGCCGTCCACCTCCCCGAAGGGCGCGCGCGCGATGGGGGCGGCGGCCGAGGCAGCGGGTTCAGCCTCGGGCTTCGAGCAAGCCGCCAGCATCACGAGGCAGCTAAAGCAAACGAGCGTCAGGAACAGCATGTCGCGTCTCATAACGATGAGCCAGGGTAAAAGGGAAGGAGGTGCGGGCCGCCTGAGGCAAACGCCTGCGATCTTTGGCGAAGCTTTGCCGGCGGCCTCGTAGCGCTGCCGGCGGCAAGCGTATACCTTATAGAGTCGCACGAGGTGCGCGCTGCCGAAATATAGCGCGCACGCCGCTTCCTGAAGCCTTTCGACCAGCGCCATGCGTGAATTGACGGCATTTTATTGGAAGCTTCGTCGGGGCGGGCGCTCCGTGGCCGCGCTCGTCCTGGCGGCGACGCTCGGGGCGGCCCTGCCGGCCGCCGCTGGGACGCCGCGCCCGCGCGTGATCGTGCTGACGGACATCTCCAGCCTCGCCGCCGGCCTGCGCGAACCCGACGACGGCCAGTCGTTGATCCGGCTGCTGCTCTACGCCGACGCGCTGGAGATCGAGGGGCTCGTCGCGTCGTCGAACCTCGGGCACGGGCAGACCGTGCGCCCCGAGCTGATCCGCGAAGCCCTGGACGCCTACGCCGAGGACTACCCGCGCCTGCGCCGCCGCAGCCGCGCCTACCCGGCGCCGGGCCGCCTGCGCGGGCTCGTCAAGGCCGGGCAGCCCGTCGCCGGGCCGAACGTCCCCATCGAAGCGTCCGTCGGCGAAGGCAAGGATACCGAAGCCTCGGACTGGATCCTCGGCCGGCTGCTGCGCCCCGATCCGCGCCCGCTCTGGGTGCCGGCCTGGGGCGGCGCGGCCGACCTGGCGCAGGCGCTCTGGAAGCTGCGGCGCACCCGCCCCCCGCGTGAAACGGCCGCCGCCCTGGCGCGCCTGCGCGTGCACGCCGTCTACGACCAGGACGCCGCCGGGCCCTGGATCCGGCGCGAGTTTCCGGAGGTGTACTTCATCCTGCGGAGCCACGGCGTCCGGGGGATGTACCGCGCCGGCGACACGACGCTGGTCTCGTCGGCGTGGGTCGCGGAGCACATCCACGCCTCCGGCGCGGCATTGGGGCGGCTTTACCCCGACTACCGGGGCGGCGACATCTGGGCGGGCCGCCTCGGGCCGGTGCGCGGCATCAAGGAGGGCGACACCCCCTCGTTCCTGCACCTCATCCCGAACGGCCTCAACCCGGCGTCGGCGCCCGAGTGGGGCGGCTGGGGCGGCCGCTTCCGCCGCGAGAAAACCCCCGGCCTCCTCTACACCGACGCCGTCGATACGCCGGCCGGGTCCGCCGCCGATCCGGACCCGCGCCTTGCCGCCGTCTACCGCTGGCGCGCCGACTTCCAGAACGACTTTGCGGCGCGCCTGGCGTGGGCCGGCAGCGGGCGCGGCAACCGCCCGCCCCGGCCTGCCGTCGGAGGGCGGCGCGGCCTGGGCGTGGCGCGGCTGCGGGCCGCCCCCGGCGCGCGCCTCACGCTCGACGCCCGCGCCTCGCGCGACCCCGACGGCGACGCCCTCCGGTTCCGCCGGCGCAGCGACCCCGAAGCCTCCGGCCCCGGCGCCCCGGCCCTGGCGCTCGGCAGCGCCGAGACGCCCGTCGCCGTCGTGCGCGTCCCGCCGGAAGCGGCCGGGCGCACGCTGCACGTCGTGCTCGCCGTCACCGACGGCGGCGCGCCCGCCCTCACTCGCTACTGCCGCATCCTCATCGACGTGGCCGCCGGCGCGCCCGGTTTGTAGGCGGCGCCTATATTGCCCTTAAAACATCCCCCGCCGCCCGATGCCCCGACTGCTTCGCCTTGCCGTGATGACGCTGCTGCTCGTCTCGGCCCCTCTGCCGCCCGCCGCCGCCCAGTGGACGCCGCCGCCCGTCCACCCGCGCCTGCTCGAAACGGCCTGGCCCGCCTCGTGGATCGCCCACCCC
>CBDTTW010000082.1:0-13533 GCA_965363675.1 uncultured Rhodothermaceae bacterium | reverse complement strand
TCGAGGTTACGGCGGCGCTCCTCGGCTTCCTCGCGGGCGCGAACTTCCGCTTCGGCGCGGTTCTTCGCCTCCTGCGCGGCGACGCGTTTGCGCTCCTCTTCGAGCGCTATCCGGCGGCGGTCGGCCACCGTCAGAGCGCCCTTGGCGGCTTCGCGCCGGCTGCGCTGCTCGCGGAACTCCGCGACGGCCTGCCAGATCTCCTCGTCCGAGCGGCCCTTCTTCTTGAGCGTGTTCGCCAGCAGCAGCCCGTGCTTGCTTAGGATGCTGCGCACGGTGTCGGTAGGCTGCGCACCGTTGCTGAGCCAGTGCAGGATGCGTTCGTCCCGAAGCTCGAAGCGCGCCGGCTGTTGCGTGACCGCGTAGCGGCCCAGGTCCTCGATGAAGCGTCCGTCGCGGGGGCTGCGGCTGTCCGTCGCCACCAGCGAGTAAATCGGGAGCCGTTTGCGGCCGAGCCGACGTAAGCGAATCTTAACTGCCACGATGCTTTTTGTTAAAGGTTTATACAGTGTTTCCGAGCCTGTAGGCGAGCCGGCGGCTATCGCTGCCCGAGCATAGCGCTCAGGTCCACATTGCGGCCCTTGCCCATCAGCTTGGTCATGGTCTTCATCATCTTCTTCATCTCCCGGAACTGCTTCAGGAGCTGGTTCACGTCGTGCACTTCCATCCCGCTGCCCAGGGCGATGCGGCGGCGGCGGCTCCCGTTGATCAGGTCCGGGTTGTTGCGCTCGTGCGGGGTCATGGACTGGATCATCGCCTCGATGTGCTTGAAGGCGTCGTCGTCCACGTCTACTTCCTTGACCATCTTGCCCACGCCGGGGATCATCCCGAGCAGGTCTTTCAGCGAGCCCATCTTCTTGATGCGCTGAAGCTGGTCGAGGAAGTCCTCCAGGTTGAACTCCTCGGTGCGGATCTTGCGCTGAAGCTTCTCGGCCTGCTTCTGGTCGAACTGCTCCTGCGCCTTCTCGACGAACGACACCACGTCGCCCATGCCGAGGATGCGCTGCGCCATACGGTCCGGAAAGAACGGCGTCAGGGCGTCGAGCTTCTCGCCCATCGAAGCGAACTTGATCGGCTTCTCGACGACCGAGCGGATCGAGAGCGCCGCGCCGCCGCGCGTGTCGCCGTCGAGCTTTGTCAGCACGACGCCGTCGAAGTTGAGGCGCTTGTTGAACTCCTGGGCCGTGTTGACGGCGTCCTGGCCCGTCATGCTGTCCACGACGAACAGGATCTCGTGCGGGTTCACGGCGGACTTGATGTCCTGCACCTCCTGCATCATGCGCTCATCGACGTGCAGGCGGCCGGCCGTGTCGATGATGACTACGTCGCGGGCCAGCTTGCGCGCCTGGGCGACGGCCTCGCGCGCCACGCGCACGGCGTCCTGCACGGGGGCGCCGTTTTCTTCGAGCGCGTAGACGGGGACCTTGATGCTCTCGGCGAGCGTCTTGAGCTGGTCCACGGCGGCCGGGCGGTACACGTCGGCGGCGGCGATGAGCGGGGCGCGGCCTTTGCTTTTGAAGAAAGCCGCCAGCTTGCCGCAGAAGGTCGTTTTGCCGGAGCCCTGCAAGCCGGCCACCAGAATGACGGTGGGCGGCTGGGCCGACATGGTCACGGGCACGTTCTCCGAGCCGAGCAGCGCCAACAGTTCGTCGTAGACCACCTTGACGAGCTGCTGCCCCGGGCTGACGGCGCTGAGCACTTCCTCGCCGAGGGCGGCTTCCTTGACGCGCTCCGTGAAGTCGCGGGCCACCTGGTAGTTTACGTCCGCATCCAGAAGGGCGCGCCGGATCTCGCGCATCGAATGAGCGATGTTCAGCTCATTGATGCGGCCCTGGCCCGTGGCCGTCTTGAGGGCGCCTTCCAGTTTTTCGGATAAACTCTCGAACATGAGCATGCGGGGCGCCGAGTGGTTAGGGTCGGCGCCGTCCAACGGGTGGTGTACAGACTAGATAAGATACGCAAATACGCTCCGGATTTCCAAGTTGAGCGCTTGCGTTTGACCGGCGCTTCATATTGCCGGGGCCTCCGGGTCGGCGCGCCGCCGCAAGAGATCGAGCGTCTCGACGGCGCGGCGCAAATGCGGGATCACGATGGAGCCGCCCACTACCAGGGCCACGTTCAGCGCTTCCATGATCTCGGCGTCGCCGAGGCCCGCCTCGACGCACTGGATGAGGTGGTAGTCGATGCAGTCGTTGCAGCGCAGCACCGCCGAGGCCGTCAGGCCCAGCAGTTCCTTGGTGGAGGCCGGCAAGGCGCCGTCGCGGTAGGCCGCCCCGTCGAGCGCAAAAAACCGTTTGATGCCCAGGTGCCCGCCCTCGCCCAGGATGCGCGCGTTCATGCGCTGCCGGTAGGCTTCGAATTGCGCCAGCCGGTCGGTGTTTTGTTCTTCGGACATGATTATTTTAGGGTTGATGAATCCGCTGCCTCCCGACCATGCCTTTGCCGGAACGCGGCGCCAAGATACGGCGCACGGCGGCGGCCTGCCTCCGGGCAAGCCCGTGCTCCGGGCGGCGTGCCGCGCCTACCGCGCGCAGCTCTCCGAGGCCGCGTACGCCCGCCTGAGCGCCGGCATCTGCGCGGCCGCCGCCGCCCTGCCGGAAGCGCAGGCCGCGCGCCGGGTGCACTGCTACTACCCGCTCGTCGGCCGCCGCGAGGTGGACACGCGCCCGCTGCTGGCGGCGCTGCACGCCGCCGGCAAGCGGCTGTACCTCCCCGTCGTGAGCCTCTCGGAGGACGGCGCAATGACGCAGGCCGCGTGGGCCCCCGGCGAGCCCCTGCGCCCGAACCGGTGGGGCGCGCCGGAGCCCGAGCCCGAGGCATGCCCCCTCGCCGTGGAACTCCTGGACCTCGCTATTGTACCCTGTCTGGGCGCCGGACTCGACGGCGGCCGCCTGGGCTTCGGAAAAGGCTATTACGACCGCTTCCTGGCGGGCTTCGCGGGCCCTGTCGTGGGCCTCGCCTACGAAGGCTGCCTCTGGCCCACGCTGCCCTGCGAAGCGCACGACGTACGCCTGACGCGCCTCGTGACGGAGGCGCGGGCGGCGCCTATACCTGCTCGCATGTAACAACCGCACGCCCGGCGCGTAGATTACGGAGTGCATCAACGAAACCCCCTGCCATGTCCACGCGAACCCGCACCCGAACGCCCCATTCCGATCAGGACAGCGAGTATTACGATACGAGCGAGGGCCTGCACGACTACGAGTCCATGTCGGACGACGAGATCGAAGGGCTGCTCTTCGAGGAACCGGAAACCAAGCCGCAAGGCTTCTGGAACCTGCCCACCGCCGCCGGCCTCTCCATCATCCTGGTAGGCGTAGCGTACCTGTTCCAGGAGATGGGCCTCTGGAACGGCCCGAACCTCGCGGGGCTGGCCGCCATGATTCCGTGGGTGGCGGGCGTGCTCATCATCCTGCTCGGCTTCGGCGTGCTCAGTTGGAAGCCCAACCGCAAATCCAGGAAGCAGCGCCGCCGGGAGCGCCGGCAGGCGCGCGCCGACAAGAAATCGCCGCTGGGCGGCTTCACGCTCGGCGACGGGCGGCGCAAGCTCGTCCGCTCGCGCGACAAGAAGATCGCCGGCGTCTGCGGCGGCCTGGCCGAGTACTTCAACCTCGACCCTACGGTGGTCCGCATCGCCTTCGTGATCGGCACGATCATCAGCCAGGGCTCGCTTACCCTCGGCTACTTCATCCTCAGCTACGTGATGCCCAAGCCCGAGGACGCCGCCGCCGACCGCAAGGAAGAGCGCATCACGATCATCCGCGACTACTAGCGCGCCCCCGGCCGCACGCCAAAAAAAACGGGGAGGCGCCTTTGCAGGGGCCTCCCCGTTCGTATGCAGGCGGCGCAGCCTTGCGGCCGTTACGCCATGCTGGCCGTGCCTTGCCACGCAGACTGCGTGTTCGTGACGGCCTGCTCGCCCACGGAACGGTCGAAGTGCATGTCCTGATTCTGGGCGACCTCCTCGGCCACTACAATCGGCAGCACCTGGCTGATGCGCACCAGCAACGGGGTGATCTGCTTGAGGTGGTTCAGCGCCAGGTCGGCTACGCGGCTGTCCTTGACGACGAGGCCGAAGGCGTGGTACGCCGTGTAGCCCATCGCCACCAGGCTGAGCGCCGTGTAGTCGTCGCGCAGCATTCGGGAGACGGTGTGCTCGCGCACCTTGTCGTAGAGGCCGGCGGCAAAGCCGAGGGCATCGGTGACGGCCTTTTTGATCGTCGCCTCCACGTCGCTGCCGGCGGCATCGACCATGCCTTCCAGGGCGGCGACCTGCGCCTTGAGCACGCGCTCGACCTCGATGATGACTTGGTTGGCGTCGAGGTTGGCCTTTACGTTTTCATCCTCACGCTGGCGTTCTACGGCTTCCAGCACGTGGCTCACCACGGCTAGCTGGTCGCTGGTATGCTTTCTGAGTTCTGATTGTACGTCGCTCACGGAGCACCTCTTTGGATCTGTTGCCGCTGCGGCAAGGTTCACGGGTCGTATGGAAATGCTGACGCGGAGGGAATCCGCCCCACGTCAAGCATTCTGTACGCGCGGGCAACGGGGCCCGGTCCCGCGTGAACGTAATGAACTGGTGAACGCTCAGCCGGGCGACCCCAAGCGCTCCAGCGCGTCGGCGTCGAGGCGTCCGGCGACGGCTTCGTGCAACCGGTCGGCCGAGAGCAAGGCGCTGATGGCCGCGTTGACCTCCGGGAGGGTGCACGCCTGTACGATCTCCGGGAAGCGGTCGATGTATTCCTTGGGGTAGCGACGCTCGGCGTTCGTCAAGAGAGCCGTCGCCAGGCCGAGCGTGGTGGCGAGGGCGGTTTTGTACGAGCCCGTAATCGTCGTTTGGGCGCGCGCCAGCTCCTCCGCCCCGGCGCCGCCTTCCACGAAGCGCCGCACCTCGCGGCGCACGGCTTCGATGCCGCGCACGAGGTTTTCCCGGCTGAGCGTCACGTATACCTGCCAGTAGCCGCTCGCGTCGGGGGTGAAGCCGGCCAGACTGGAGCCGATGCCGTAGGTCAGCCCCATTTCGTCGCGGATGGTTGCCATGAGGCGGGCCGAGAAGTTGCCCCCGAGCACGAAAACGCCGAGCATAAGCGGGATGAACGCCGCGTCGGTGCGCAGGAGCGGCACGGCGTGCCCGAACCGCACGTCCAGGCTGTCCTTGCCGGGCATGTGCTCCAGGAGGCGCGCGGCGGGGCCGGAGCCCGTCCGCAAGGCGACGTTCGGGGCGGCGGCAGGCGCCTCGGGGCGCGCAAACACCTCCCCGAGCAGGCCGGCAACGTCCACCCCGCCGAGGTCGCCCGCCACGGCTACGAGCAGGTCGCCGGCGCGCGCATACTGAGCGGCGTAGTAGGCGGCCGCCCGGTCGCGGTCGGCGGCGGCCAGCAGCGCCAGCTTGGCCGCCGGGGCATGCGAATAGTTCGGGTGCGAGGGCGCGAACAGGCTGCGCGCCAGGGCTCCCGAGGCCCGCGATGCCGTGCTGTCCATCGACCGGCGGACGGCGGCCGTCATGCGGTCGCGCGCCTTCTCGACCTCGGCGGCGTCGAAGGCCGGCTCGGCCAGTTGCTCGGCCGTGAGCCCGAGAAGAAGGCCGAGGTCCTGCTTCAGGCAACGCCCCTGGAAGCCGATGCGGTCGCCGTCGGCGTAGAACTGCACGTTCGCCCCGAGCCGGTCGAGCGCCGAGGCAATCTCGAAGCGGTCGCGGCGGCGCGTGCCCTTGTCCAGCAGCGAAACCGCCAGGTCCTGCAAGGTCTCCTCGCCCCCGGCGAAGTCCGGCGCCGCGCCGAAGCTGCCGGCGAACGCGACGATGCCGTCTACGGGCGCCGCAAGCGCCTGCCACCGCCCTCCGGCGAAGGCGCCTTCCTCGATGCGTTCGGCAAGCTTCATAGCCTATCCTCCCCCGCCGTGGGAATGTACTCCCCGACCGTCGAGTGCGCAGGCTGCAACCAGCGCCGCGCCGCCTCGGCTACGTCTCCGGCGGAAACGGCCGCCACGCGGTCCAGGTACGAAGCGTAGAGCGTCCAGTCGCCCACGGCGATGGCCTCGTTGAGCAGCGAGGCGACGGCGAATGGTCCGTCCTTCGAGTACGCTTGCCGCGCCGCCAGTTGGGCCTGAGCGCGCTGCACATCCTCGGGCGTGAAGCTCCCGGACTGCGCCTCGCGGAGGCACGCCCACACCGCCTCCTCGGCCTCGGCGTGCGTGCGCCCCGGCGGCAGTTGCACGGTGAGATAGAACAGCCCGGGGTCGCGCAGGCGGAAGTTGGCGGCGTGGGCCGACGTGGCAAGCCCCCGGTCGGTGAGCCTTCGGTAGAGCAGACTCGACTTGCCGAGCGAGAGCAGCACCGAGAGCACATCGAGCGCGTCGGCGTCGGGGTGCAAGCCGTCCGGCCCCTTGAACGCCAGGGTGAGGGCCCCTAGCTCGCCCGGGCGCCGCACCTCGACGCGCCGCGCGCCCTCTTGCGCCGGCTCCCGGGTGCGCACCGCCGCCGGCGCGACCGGCGCCGCCGGGATCCCCCCGAAGCGCCGCGCCGCAAGCGCCAGGGCCGCCTCCGGCTCCACGTCGCCGATAACCGAGAGCGTGGCGAGGTTGGGCCAGTAAAACGTGTCGTAGAAGCCGCGCAGATCGTCCGCCGTGATCTGCTCGATGTCGCAGCGCCAGCCGATGGTCGGGTGGCGGTACGGGTGCGCCTGGTAAGCCGTCGCAAAAATGGCCTGGTGGAGCTTGCGCAGCGGGTCGTTCTCGCCCCGGTCGAACTCGTTCAGGATCACGGTGCGCTCTTGCTCTACGTCGGCCGGGTCGAGCAGGGCCCCGCGCATCCGGTCCGACTCCACATCCATCGCCAGATCCAGGTGCTCAGCCGGGAGCAGCTCGTAGTAGTTGGTCCGGTCGAGCCAGGTAGTGGCGTTGATCTGCGCGCCCACCTGTTGCAGCACGTTGAAGACCGACGCGCCGGCGCGCTTGTTGAAGCGCCGGCTGCCCTTGAACATCAGGTGTTCGAGGAAATGCGTGGCCCCGGTCAGGCCGGCGCCTTCGTTGCGGCTGCCCACGCGGTAGGTCACCATGAGCGTCACGACCGGGGCTACGCGCTGCTGCGCCACGAGCACCTGCATCCCGTTGGCGTCGAGGGTGAACTCCGCGATGCCGCTGCGTTCCTGCACGAATGTAAAGCCCTCTGCCATCGTCCGCCCGTCAGTGCGCTTCGAGCCAGTTGTCGCCCACGCCGATTTCCACCGCCACCGGCACCTCCAGCGGCAGCGCCTGCACCATCTCTTCCTCGACGAGCCGTTTGAGCGGCGCCACCTCCTCCTCGGGCGCCTCGAACACCAGCTCGTCGTGCACCTGAAGCAGCATCCGGCTGTGCAAGCCCTCGGCGCGCAGGCGCTCGTGGATGCGCACCATCGCCAGCTTGATCATGTCGGCCTGGGTGCCCTGCACCGGCATGTTCACGGCCACGCGCTCAGCGAACGAGCGGTCGTTGTGGTTGCGGGCGCGGATCTCGGGCAGGTAGCGCCGCCGCCCGAGCAGCGTCTCGGCGTAGCCCTTCTCACGCGCCCGCTCGATCAGCTCGTTCAGGAAGTTCGACACGCGCGGGAACGAGCGCTGGTACTGGTCGATGAGCTGCTGCGCCTCCTGCACCGACGAGCGGATGCGCCGGGCCAGCCCCCACCCCGAGATGCCGTACGGAATGCCGTAGTTGACCTCCTTGGCCTTGCGGCGCTGCTCGCGCGTGACCTCGGCCAGGGCGACGCCGTAGACGCGCGCGGCGGTGGCCGTGTGCACGTCCTCGCCCTGGAGGAAGGCCGCCCGCAGCGCCTCGTCGCCGCTGAGCGAGGCCAGGATGCGCAGCTCGATCTGCACGTAGTCCGCCGAGACGAGCTTCCAGCCGGCCTGCGGGACGAACGCCTTGCGGATCTCGCGCCCCATCTCGGAGCGCACCGGGATGTTTTGCAGGTTGGGGTTGGAGCTGCTCAGCCGCCCGGTGGCCGCTATCGTCTGGTTGAAGCTCGTATGCACGCGGCCCGTCTCCGGGTGCACGAGGCCGCCGAGGCTATCGACGTAGGTGCTTTTGAGCTTGGTAAGCTGCCGCCAGTCGAGGATGAGCCCCGGCAGCGGGTGCCGCCCGGCAAGCTCCTGAAGCACGTGCTCGCGCGTGGAAGGCTTGCCCTTGGCCGTCTTTTCGACGACCGGCAGCTCCAGGCGCTCGAACAGGATC
Organism: uncultured Rhodothermaceae bacterium; assembly: GCA_965363675.1. GTDB lineage: Bacteria > Bacteroidota > Rhodothermia > Rhodothermales > DASSAV01 > CBDTTW01. The sequence goes on along the minus strand of CBDTTW010000082.1, from coordinate 5,330 downwards.
GTGCAAAGCTGCTGCGTGCTGCCGATGCTGAACGTCGAGCCGGCGCTGGCGTAAATCTCCTGCTCCAGCCGGTCGACGCCCTGCTCCAGTTCGGCCGAGATGACCTTGAGCAAATCCGGGTCCACGCGGATGCCGCACAGCTCCATGTCGCCGAGCACATGGATCAGCGGAAACTCCATCCGCTCGGCGATCTCCAGCAGACCCGCCGCCTCCAGCTCGGGGCGCAGCCGCTCGGCCAGGCGCCACGTCACGTCGGCATCCTCGCAGGCGTACGGCGCGACGGCTTCGAGGGGCACGTCGCGCATCGAGCGCTGGTTTCGGCCCGTGCCGATGAGGTCGGTGATGGGCACGGTGCGGTAGTTCAGATGCTTGCGCACCGTCGCGTCGAGGCCGTGGGGCTCCTCGGGGGCGATCAGGTAGTGCGCCACCATCGTGTCGAAGAAGGGGCCGGCGAGCGGAGCGCCGTGGCGGGCCAGCACGGCCGCGTCGTACTTGAGGTTGTGCCCGACGAGCCGTTTGTCCCGGACGAGCGGCCCGATGACGCCCAGGACTTCCTCGGTGGGGGTTCCGTCGGGCAAAGGCGTCGGGACGTACCACGCCTCGTAGTCCTGCCACGCGAACGACATGCCCACGAGCGAGGCCCACATCGGATCGGTGGACGTGGTCTCGGTGTCGAGCGAGATCACGTCGCGCTCGGCCAGGAGCGCCGCCAGGGCGTCGAGGTCGGCGCGCGTCGTGACGGTGTGGTAGGCCGTCGGGTGCGTATCCAGGCTCTCGACCTGCTCGTAGGGGCCGAAGTCGAAGGAGAGCGCCGGGTCGTCGGGCGCCTCGGCCGGGGCCAGAGCGCCGCTGCGCGCGAGCGTCTCCTGCAAGTGCTGCTGCTCGACGCGCCGCAGCAGCGAGGTAAACTCCAGCTCGCCGAAGAGCGTCCGGAGGCGCCCAAAGTCGGGGCGGACGCGCCGGCTCTGCTCCCAGTCCACCTCGGCGTCGAGGTCGGTGCGGATCGTGACGAGGTCCTTGCTCATCAGCGCGTCGGCGCGGTGCTGCTCCAGCCCTTCGCGCGCCTTTTTGCCCGAAACCTCCTCGACGTGCTGAAGCAGGTTCTCGACGCTGCCGTACTGCTGCACCAGCTTGACGGCGGTTTTCTCGCCGATGCCCGGCACGCCCGGCACGTTGTCCGAAGCGTCGCCCATGAGCGCCAGCACGTCGATGAACTGCGGCGGCTCCAGGCCGAAGCGCTCGCGGAACGAGTCCTCGGTGATCGGGTCGAACTCCTCGCCTTTGTAGGCCGGGCGGTAGATGGTCAAGCCGGGCCGGAGGAGCTGCTGGAAGTCCTTGTCGGGCGAGACGATCACCACGTCGGCCCCCTGCGCTTGCGCCTTGCAGGCAAGGGTGCCGATGGCATCGTCGGCCTCGACGCCCGAAACCTCCACGACGGGAATATCGAGCGCCTGCACGATCTGCTTGATGTAGGGCAGGTTCGCCTTCAGGTCGTCGGGCATAGGCGGCCGGTGCGCCTTGTAGTCGCCGTAGAGTTCTTCGCGGAAGTTGGTCGCCCCGTCGAGGCAGTCGAACACGACGACGATATCTTCGATGCCGTGCTGCTCGATCAGGCGCAGCAGCGCCGACGTGAAGCCGTACGAAGCGGAGGTGTTCTGCCCCTTCGAGTTGACGAGAGGGCGGGCGATGAAAATAAAGTGCGAGCGGTACGCCAGCGCGAGCGCGTCCAAAAGGTACAGGCGCCGCTGCACGGACGTATCTTCGGGGTTGGGAGAAGGAGCCGCGTTCGACATAGATTCCGGAGGCCGTCCGCCGGGTGCGTGGGACTTCAGGGGGGCGATGACCTCCTTAAGCTAATGCACGGGTCGGCGTTTGAGCGCCGCCCCCGCCTTCCTCACGGTTTTATTCCAGTTCGGCGCCCTCGCGGCGCAACGCATGTCCGATTCTACTGCCACGCCTGCCGCCCCGGCGCACCAGCCGCGCTGCGTCCTCGTCACGGGCGGCGCCGGCTTCATCGGGGCCAACTTCCTGCTCCGGATGGCGCCCCGCTGCCCCGGCGTGACGTGGGTCAACCTCGACGCGCTCACGTACGCGGGCTGCCTGCTCAGCCTGGAGCCGATCCAGGGCCTGCCCAACTACCATTTCGTGCGCGCCGACATCGCCGACGCCGAGGCCGTGCGCGCCGTGTTCGCGGCGCACCCCATCACGACGGTGGTGCACTTCGCCGCCGAGAGCCACGTGGACCGCTCTATCCTCGATCCGCTCGCCTTCGTGCGCACCAACGTCGTCGGCACGGCGACGCTGCTGGAGGCGGCGCGCGCCGCGTGGACGGCCGGGGGCGGCTTCGCCGGGCGCCGCTTCCACCACATCTCCACCGACGAGGTCTTCGGAAGCCTCGGCCCGGAGGGCGCCTTCAGCGAAACCACCCCCTACGATCCGCGCTCGCCGTACTCGGCCTCGAAGGCTGCCTCCGATCACCTCGTGCGCGCCTACCACCATACCTACGGCCTGCCGACCGTCCTCTCGAACTGCACCAACAACTACGGCCCGCACCAGTTTCCCGAAAAGCTGATCCCGCTCTGCATCGCCAATGCGGCGGCGGGGCGCGAAATACCGGTCTACGGGCGCGGCGCCAACATCCGCGACTGGCTGTACGTGGAGGACCACTGCGAAGCCATCGAACGGGTGCTGCGCTACGGCGCCGACGGCGAAACGTACGCCATCGGCGGCCAGTGCGAGCGCACCAACCTCGAACTGGTGCATCTGCTGCTCGACCTGGTCGATGAAGCGCTCGGGCGCCCGCCGCACACGTCGCGGGCGCTCATCCGCTACGTCGCCGACCGCCCCGGCCACGACTTCCGCTACGCCATGGACATCGGGCGCATCCGCGAAACGCTGGGCTGGGCGCCGGCGCACACGCTCGAAGAGGGCCTCGCCAAAACCGTCGCCTGGCACCTCGGCAACCCGGCATGGCTGGCCGCCGTGCAGGACCAGTCGTACCGCAGCTACTACGAAACCCAGTACGGGCGCCGCCTTACGGACGCCGGCCGCTGACCTTGCCGCCGCTTTCGGGCGGTTCACGATAACCTGAGCTTCATGAAGCTGATTCTGTTCGACATCGACGGCACCATCCTCACCACGCCCGGCGCCGGGCGCAAGGCCGTCGAGCAGGCCCTCTCCGACGTGGCCAGGCGCGCCATCGCCACGCGCGGCGTCACGTTCTCCGGGAAGACCGACCGCCAGATCATCCGCGAGGTGCTCAGGCACAACGACCTGCCCGAGCGCGACGTGGACGCCCTGCTCGACCGGGCCGTGGAAGCCTACACCGAGGCCATGCACGCGCTCCTTCAGGGGCATCATATCACCGTGTTCGACGGGCTGCCTGCGCTGCTGGAACGCCTGCGCCAGTCCGACGACGTGCTGCTCGGGCTGCTGACGGGCAACGTCGAGCCTATCGCGTATTACAAGCTGCAACTGGCCGGGCTGGACCACTTTTTTTCCTTCGGAGCCTTCGGCAGCGACCACGAGGACCGCAACGCGCTGCCGGCTATCGCCCTGGCGCGCGCCCACGCCCTTACGCCCGCGCGCTTCCACGGCCACGACGTAGTCATCATCGGCGACACCGAGCACGACATCCGGTGCAGCCGCGTCATCGGCGCGCGCGCCGTCGCCGTGTGCACGGGCAACTATACGCACGAGGATCTCTCGGCGCACGCCCCCGACTGCATCCTCCAGGACCTCGCCGACCTCGACGCCGTCCTGGCGGCCCTCGCCTAGCCCCGTGCCTGCCCTATACCGGCGCGTCGAGGCGGGCGGCTATGCGCATGCCCTCGCTTGCTGGGGCCCGCCCCCCGAGCAGGCCCGCGCCGTCGTGCTGGCGCTCCACGGGTTCGGCTCGACCGGCGAGCGGACGTTCCGCGCGCTCGGTCCTCCGGCCGCGCAGCAGGGCGTTTGCTTGCTGGCCCCGGATCTGCTGGGCGCCGGGGCTTCCGACAAGCCCGAGCGCCGCTTCTCGCTCGCCTACTTCGCCGAGGTGTACGCCGCGCTTGCGGATCGCCTGGGGCTGGAGCGCCCCCTTCTGCTGGGCCACTCGATGGGGGGCAAGCTGGCCCTGGCGTGCGCCGCCGATACGCCCGCCCACTACGCCGCCTGCGCGCTCGTCAGCCCGGGAGGCTTCCACCGGGCCGAGCGCCTGCTGCCGCCGCTCGACGCGTTCGCCGGGCTGGCTCCGGCGCTGAGCCGCCCCGGCCTGCACCGGCGCCTGCTCGGCCGCACGCCGCTCGGCCCGGTGCTGGCGCACACCGACAGCCACGCGCACCTCGGCCGCCTGTGGGGCTCGTTCGGCGGCCTCGACCTCGACCGCGCAGGGTACCGCAGGCGCCTCGCCCAAATTCCGTTGCCGATGCTGGTCGTGTGCGGCGGCCGGGATGGGCTGCTCGGAGCCGCGGCCCTGGGGCGCATCCGGGCCGACCTGCCGCAGGCGCGCCTCCAGGTGTTTCCGGAAGCCGGGCACCTGCCGCACAAGGAGCACCCGGAGGCGTTCTTTGCCCTGCTCGTCGGCTTTGCCCGCGAGGCGGGCTTACCGGTAGGCCCCGAGCGCCCCTTCGACCGCTGAGGCGTAGCCGCCGCCGAACAGGTTGAGATGGTTGAGCAGGTGGTAGAGATTGTAGAGGCGCACGCGCCCGGCGGCGCCGCTCTCCAGCGGATAGGCCGCCGCGTAGGCGTCGTAGAACGCTTCGTCGAAGCCCCCGAACAGGCGCGTCATGGCGAGGTCGGTTTCACGGTCGCCGTGGTACACCGCCGGGTCGATGAGCGCCGCCTCGCCCGAGGCGAGCGTCATCGCGTTGCCGCTCCAGAGGTCGCCGTGCAGCAGCGCCGCAGACGGGCGCGGCGGCAAAAGATCTTCCAGGCGGCGCAGCAGGCGTTCGGCCGGGGCATCCCAACGCGCAAGCCACCGGCCGCGCCGCCGCGCAAGCGCAATCTGCGGCGCCAGCCGGCGCTCCCGGAAAAACGCAGGCCAGTCCGCGCACGCGGTGTTTTGCTGCGGCGTGCGGCCGATGAAGTTGTCCTCGGGCCAGCCGTAGGCGTCGGCGCCGCAGGCGTGCAGCGCGGCCAGCCCCTCGCCGAGCGCCTGCCAGGCGGCGCGCGTCGGGGGGCCGGCCTCCAGCCACTCCAGGAGCAGAAAGCCGCCCTCGGCATCCGCCGCCATGCCGACGACCTCGGGCACGACCAGGCCCGTCCCGGCGCCCCGCAACGCCCGAAGCCCGGCGGCCTCCGCGGCAAAGGTTTGCGCCACGTCGGCGGCGCCCCACTTGAGGAACCACCGCCCC
>CBDTTW010000081.1:0-13573 GCA_965363675.1 uncultured Rhodothermaceae bacterium | reverse complement strand
CCGCCGCTGGAACCCCGGCGCGCTCGTCCCGTACCGGCGCGCCGAGCCCCTCGCCTGGAGCGTCGATTCGGTGCGCGTGCGCCCGCGCTTTGAAACGCAGCTTGCCGACACGCTCCGCCTGCCCCCGATCACCCCCTGACGCCGACCGCCATGCCCGCTTCGCCCCGCGCCGACTGGAACGGCGTGCTGCCGCTCCTGACGCCCCTGCTCTCGGCCGAGGCCATGCGCTGGGCCGACGCCTACACCTCCGAGACGTTCGGCCTCGGCGCCGCCCTCCTCATGGAGTCGGCCGGGCGCGCCGTGGCCGCCCGCATCACCGAAGCATTCGGCCCTGTAGCGGGGCGGCGCATCGTCGTCTGCTGCGGCAAGGGCAACAACGGCGGCGACGGCTACGTGATCGCGCGCGCGCTGCACGCCCACGGCGCCGACGTGCGCGCGCTCGGGCTCGGCGAGGACGCGGCGCTCTCGGAGGGCGCCCGCCGCAATCGCCGCCTGCTGGAGGCCGTCCTCCGCGAGGCCGGAGCCTCGGAGCGCCTCGTGCGCTACGCCGACGGCATGGACCTGGCCCCGCTGGAAGCCGCCGACCTCTACGTAGACGCTTTGCTCGGCACGGGCGTGCGGGCGCCGCTCGAAGGCCCGGCGGCCCGGCTCGTCGGGTGGCTCTCAGCGCGCGCGGCCCCCGTCGTGGCGGTCGATATGCCCTCGGGGCTGCACAGCGATACGGGCGCCGCCTGCGGGGTCGCCGTGCGCGCGGCGCTCACGGTGACGCTGGCCGCTCCCAAGCCGGGCCTCTACCTGAGCGACGGCCCCGAAGCCGCCGGGCGCCTCGCCCTGGCCGACATCGGCATCCCGCGCTTCATCCTGGAGCGCGCCGCAGCGGCGCATCCGGAGGGGTGCGCGTGGCTGCCGACGCCCGAGGCCATAGGCCGCCTCTTGCCGCGCCGGGGAGCGCACGCGCACAAGTACAGCGTCGGGATGGCGCTCGTGGCCGCCGGGGCCCCCGGGCTCACCGGGGCGCCGGTCATGGCCTCCGAGGCCGCCGCGCGCATCGGGGCGGGGGCGGTGGTTTGCGCCTGCCAGGAGCGCGTGCAGCCGGTGCTGGCGCACAAGTTCACCGAGGTGATGACCCTCGGCCTGCCCGAGGCTCCCGACGGCGGCATCGAGGCCGAGGGGGCGCTGAAGGCCCTGGGGTCGCGCCTGGAGCAGGCCCGCGCCCTGCTCGTCGGCTGCGGCATCGGGCGCGCGGCCTCCACCCACGACTTCGTGCGTCGCCTGCTCGGGGCCGCCGGCGAGCGCCCCGTCGTCGTCGATGCCGACGGCCTCGGGGCGCTTGCCGGACACACCGATGGGCTCGCCCGCGCCGCCGGGGGGCGGTGGGTCCTGACGCCGCACGCCGGCGAGTTCAGCCGCCTCGCGGGGGAGGAGGTGGACCTGACGCACCGCCTCGGCGTAGCCCGCCGCTACGCGCACGCCTGGAACTGCGTGCTCGTGCTCAAGGGGCTGCCCAGCCTGGTTGCGGCCCCTGACGGCCGCGTAGCGCTCAACCCTACCGGCGGCCCCGCCCTCGCCACGGCGGGCACGGGCGACATCCTCGCCGGCATGTGCGCCGGACTGCTCGCCCAGGGCCTGGCCCCGTTCGAGGCGGCCGTGTGCGCCCTCTACGTCGGGGGGGCCGCCGCCGACCGCTTCGTAGCCGAGCACGGCGCCCCGGCCATGCTCGCGACCGACCTGCTCGGCCGTACGCCCGGCGTCCTCGGAAGCCTGCTCGCCTGATGCTCCGGAACCCTCTGCGCCCGGCCGCCCTATGGCTGCTTCTGGTCACGGCGGCGCTGCTGATGCCCCACATCCCCGCGCCCCCCGGCGGCATCGTGGGGCTGGATAAGGGCGTGCATTTCGTCCTGTTTCTGGTGCTGGCCCTCCTCTGGAAGCGCGCATGGGGCGCGCGCCCCGGCGCATCCCGGCGCGTGCTGGCGGCGGGGCTGGCCTACGGCGCTCTGACGGAGGCGCTGCAATACCTGCTGCCCATCGGCCGCTCCGCCGAGCTGCTGGATCTGCTCGCCGACGCCGCCGGGCTGCTTGCCGGGCTGGCCGCCGCAGCCGCCTGGCGCCCGCCCGCGCCGCCGCAGCCCTGAAGCCGAGGCCCTGAACGCGCGCCGCCGGAGGGCGCGTCTCCCGAAAACACCTTCTGCCCCGGAACATGGCTTGGCCTTGGGTGTAAGAGCGTAACCTTATAATTATTAAGCCTATAAGATATTTTTACAACGATTTCACCCACCCTCAGCCTGTCTGCACCATGATGAAAACCAAAACGACGGCCCGCCCGCAGGGTCTTTTCTGGCTGCACCTCATCATGATCGCTCTCATGGCCGGCATCGCCGCGCTTTACAGCATCGACCTGCGCGCCGGCGAAGCTCGCCCGACGCGCGCGCGCGCCGCCTCGGAACGGATCGCCCCGGCTCCCGCCGCAGAAGCCGCCGCCCCCGCCGCCGCTTCCACGGCAAGCGCCGCTGCGCAGCCTGAAACCCCCGCCGTCAAGGTTCCGCTCGCCGCCAAGGCGCCCGTCAAAAAGGCGATAGCCGCTACAAAAGCCGTGCAGTCCGCCGTCAAGAAAGCCGCGTGGGCGCCCTCGGCCGCCGAGAACCAGACGTTCGTGATCGTCGAGGAGATGCCCGAAGTCATCGGCGGCCCGGAAGCCGTTGCCAACGCCATCCGCTACCCGGACGCGGCGCGTAAGAAAGGTTTGCACGGGCGCGTCGTCGTCGAGTTCGTCGTGGACGAGCGCGGCAACGTCACCGAGCCGCGCGTCGTGCAGGGCATCGGCCCCGAACTCGACCAGGCCGCCGTAAGCGCCGTGCGCTCGCTTTACTTCGACCCGGGCCGCCAGCGCGGCGAGGAGGTGCGCGTCAAAATGGCTCTCCCGATTATGTTCAAGCTGAAGTAGCGCGGCCGCATAAACTCCGAAAAGCCGCTCCGAAGCTCGGGGCGGCTTTTTTCAGGGCGCAGGGCGCGTCCGGCGGCGGATGGCGCCGTCCTCCTCGCCCACGATCAGGTCGGTCGCCATGCCGAGGAACAGCCCGTGCTCCAGCACCCCGGGGAGAGCCCGGACGGCGGCCCCGAGCGCGGCGAGGTCCGCCATGTCCTCGAACCGGCAGTCCACGATCCAGAAACCCTGATCCGTCACGACCGGGCCGTCCTTGCGCACGCCCATGCGCAGCTCGGGCTCGCCCCCGAGGCGCTTCAGGGCGCGGCAGATCGGCTCGGCGGCCATCGGCAGCACTTCGATGGGCAGCGGCATTTTCAGGCCCAGGCGCGGCGAGAGCTTCGAGGCGTCCACGAGCACGACGAAGCGCTGCGCGAGCGCTGCGATGACCTTTTCGCGGGTGAGCGCGGCGCCCCGGCCTTTGATGAGGTTGAGGCGCGGGTCCACCTCGTCGGCCCCGTCGAGGGCAATGTCGAAGCCTTCGATTTCGGAGAGGGTCGCCAGCGGGATGCCGTGGCGCCGCGCCAGGCGCTCGGCGTCGAAGGAAGTCGGCGCCCCCACGATGCGCAAGCCCTCCTCGCGCACGCGCCGGCCCAGCGCTTCGAGGGCGAAGGCCGTCGTCGAGCCGGTGCCCAGCCCGACGCGCATGCCGTCCTCGACGAGCGCGGCGGCGGCTTCGCCGGCGGCGCGTTTGGCGGCGGAGATTTGCGAATCGGTCATGGGCGCGTGCGGGGCGTCGGGTGGGAAGCGGCCTAAACTAACAAAAGCCGGGCGTCCGCGCCCGCCCCGGGGCGGCTGTGCGCGCTTTTAACCAATCCTTCCCTTGGCCGCCTACTCGTGCCGCAGCGACTCGATAGGGCTCAGGGCGGCCGCCTTCGAAGCCGGATACACGCCGAACACGAGCGCTACGAACGTCACCATGACCAGCCCGGCGACGGCCCAGCCCACCGGGAAGGCGGCCGATATCTCGAAGTAATACGCCGTCAGGTTGCCGAAAAGCCCACCGAGCAGGATGCCGAGCACGCCGCCGATCTGGCACAGGAAAAACGCTTCGAGCAGGAACTGGCGCCGGATGTCCTTGCGGCGCGCGCCCACCGACTTCCGGATGCCGATCTCGCGCGTGCGCTCCGTAACCGAAACGAGCATGATGTTCATGATGCCGATGCCGGCCGCCAGCAGCGAAATCAGCCCGATGCCGGCGCCCGCCATCGTGAGCGTGCCCGTGAAGGCGTCGAAGGAGCCTTGCAGCGAGTTGTTCGTCTCGATATCGAAGTCGTTGTCCTGACCCGGCTTGACCTTGCGGATGACGCGCATGTGGCCGATGACGTGCTCCATGGCCGCCGGAATCTCGCGCGGGTTGCGCGCGCGCACGCTGATCAAGTTGAGGTTCTGGTCCCAGCCCATACCCCACTTGTTGTAGAGCGTCGTGATGGGCGCCACCACGCGGTTGTCGAGGCTGAAACCCAGGAAGCTGCCCTTCTTGCCCAGCACGCCCACCACCTGAAAGCGGCGCCCGCCGATGCGGATTTCCTTGCCCAGCGGCTGCTCGTTCCTGAACAGGAACGTCGCCAGCTCCGAGCCGATCAGGCACACGCTGCGGCTGTACTGCACGTCCTGCGGCGTCAGGCCGCGCCCCTCGGCCAGGTCGAAGCCGAAATTAAGCAGGTAGTTTTCGTTGGACCCCAAGAGCTCGACGTTCGGCTCGGTCTGGCGGTCGCCGTAGCGCACCGACGAAATCGTGATGAAGTCCTCCGGGCTGATCGTGAGCGGCATCGAGATGCGGCGCTCTAGTTCGACCATCTGCGCGTACGTCAGGCGGCGGCGGTTGCGGTCCCGCTCCTCACCGAAATTGATCGAGGGGTAGCGCGTCACCGAGAACGTCGAGGCGCCCATCAGTTGAAGCGACTCCTGGAAGTACACCTCGATGACAGCCACCGCCGTGACCGACGAGATGATGGCGAACACGCCGATCACCATGCCGAGCAGGGTTAGGGCGGAGCGCAGCTTGTTGGCCCGGAGCGAGCTGAGCGCGGAGCGGAGAGCTTCGTAGAATCCCATGTGCTATTCGGAAAACGTCTGGGTCAGCGCCGAGGCGCGCCGGGTTATTCGTAGCGCAGCGCGTCGATGGGCTCGGACTTGGCGGCCGACCACGCCGGAGCCAGCCCGAACAGCAGCCCGATGGCGACGCACATCCCGATGGCGAGCAGCACGGCCCCGCCCGAGAGCACGGCGGGCATCACCATGCTGATGAGCGCCGTCAGCCCGACCGAGAGCGCGATGGCGATGGCCCCGCCGATCAGGCACACGATGATGGCTTCGATGAGGAACTGCGTCAGGATGGCCCGCCGCCGCGCCCCGACGGCTTTGCGAATGCCGATCTCTTTGGTGCGCTCCTTGACCGAGACGAACATGATGTTCATCACGCCGATGCCGCCCACGAGCAGCGAAAGCGCCGTCAGGAAGATGCCTACGCTGTAGATGGCCGTTTTCACCGGCGCGATCTGCTCGCGGAGCGTCTGCTGCTGGTTGATGACGAAGTCATCCTCTTCGAGCGCGTCGAGGCGGCGCGCGGCGCGCAGGATGCCTGTCAGCTCGTCCTGCGCCGCCAGAAGCTGATCGGCCGAGCCGACCTTGACCCGGATCGACACGCTCCGGTAGCTGGCCCCGAAAAAGTTCTTGAACGTGTTGAACGGAATCTTGACCTGGTTATCGACCGAGTTGCCGTCCTGGCCGGTGCCCTTGCGCTCCATGATCCCGACGATCTGGAACGGGTGGCCGCCCACGCGAATTTCCTTGCCGAGCGGGTTTTGCGCCGGGAAAAGCATCTCGGCCACCTGCGCCCCCACGATGGCGACGTTGTTGGCCGTGCGGTTGTCGAACTCGTTGTAGAACCGCCCGTCGGCGATCCGGACGATATGTATTTTCTCGTAGTCGGGCGTCGAGGCTTCGATGTTGACGCCCGTGAGCGTTTGGCCGGCGGCGCGCACGCTGCGGCGCGTCTCGGCCACCGGGGCGACGGCCTGGGCGTACCGCGAGCGCTTCTCGATGGCCGGCACGAGGTCGGCCGTGATGCGCGGGCGGTTGACGTACTCCCACCACTTGAAACCGGGGCCGCCGAACCACGGCCACTTCTCCACGTAGAGCACATCGACGCCCAGGTCGGCCATGTCCTCGTCGAACTTGCGCTCCAGGCCGTTGATGACCGTGACCATGGCCGTCACGCTCGTAATGCCGATGATGATGCCGAGGGTGGTGAGTGTGGCGCGCAGCTTGTGCACGCTCACGGCGCGCACGGCGATGCTCAGACCCTCAAGGAGTTCGAAAAGGAAGGTGCGCACGGGGCGGCAGGGCTAAGGAGGAACAGGCGTGCGGCGCGGATGGGTCGCTGGTTATACCGTTACGTCGCCCGGCGGCCGGGGTTGCGGCGCACGGCAACTTATTGTGGCGCGCTTTGCGGGCGGCGCGGCCTCAGGGGTCCATCTTGCGCTCGAAGCGAATGCGGAAGTCGCGGTAGGTGGGGTTGAAGTCGGCCTTTGTAATGCGGAAGCCCTCCTGAAGCGCCATGACGGCCATGCCGGGGTTGCGGTTCGGGAACGTGTCGAAGGCAAAGCGGGCATAGCCGCGCTCCTGCACGCGCCGCATCATGTCGTAGAGCATGCGCCGGGCGATGCCGAGGCGGCGGTAGGCCGGCAGCACGCCCCCCTTGGCGCTGTAGTACACCCACCGGCTTTCCCGGTAGCCCACCTTGAAGCCGATGGGCTCGTCGTGGTGGTAGGCCAGCAGCAGGATGATGTCCTCGCGGTCGAACGAGTTGATGATGCGCTCCTCCTCGAAAATGGCGAGGTTGAGCCGGTGCACCACGTCGAGCGCGCGCAGATCCGCCTCCACGATGCGAATGTCGGCGCCCTCCGGCGCGGGCGGCGAGTCGGCGGTATGCGAGGCCGGTGGCGATTCCATGCAAAACGTCCGGGGCGAACAATCGGGTCCGTGATATTTAGCGATAAAAAACAGCTTATGCTAGTCGGCAGGTTTTTTGGCCCGGCGCAGCGCCTCAGCCGGCCCCCTCCTCGTCGAGGCCGCAGCGTTCGAGGACCGTCTCGGGCAAGTCGGTCACGAAGCGGCTGGGGCGGGTCAGGTAGGCCCCGGCGCCGCGCTGGTAGCCGATGATGGGGTAGGTGATGAACAGGTTGGTCTCGGCGCGCGTGACGGCCACGTAGAACAGGCGGCGCTCCTCGTCCAGCTCCGCGTCGTCGGCGAGGGCATAGGCGGAGGGCAGCACGCCGTCGAGGGCGTGGATGAGGAACACCGTGTGGTATTCGAGTCCCTTGGCCGAGTGGATGGTCGAGAGCACGAGCGGCGATTCTTCCGGTTCGGCGGGGTCCGCGAGGCCGGCGGCCTCTTCGATGGGGTCGAGCGACAGCGAGGTGAGCAGCGCCGTGCGGTCGGGGAAGGCCCCGGCGAGCGCGGCGAGGTGCTCCAGGTCCTGCTCGCGCCGTGGGTAGTCCTCGAAGTGGATGCGGCGCAGCGCCGGCAGATAGTGGGCCAGGATGCGCTCGATCTGGACCGCCACGGGCGGCGCCTCGGCGGCGAGCGGGCGCAGCGCTCCGAGCAGCCCGCCGAGGGCTTCGGCCGCGCGCTTCGGCGCCGGGGGCAGGGTCGCCGCGAAGGGGTCGCCCCGGCTGAGCAGCGCTGCCGCGATCTGCTGCGCCGTCTTCGGCCCGACGCCTTCGAGCAGTTGCAACAGCCGCATCCACGCTACGGCGTCGCGTGGGTTTTCGAGCACCCGCAGGTAGCCTACCACGTCCTTGATGTGCGCCGCCTCGGCGAGACGCATGCCGCCATGTTTGACGAAGGGGACGCCCCGGCGGTTCAGCTCCAGTTCGAGGTCGAAGGCGTTGTAGCTGCTCCGGAAAAGCACCGCGATGCGGCCGAGCGGCGCCCCCTCCTCGCGCAGCGCCAGCACGGTCTGCGCCACGAACCGGCTTTCGGTGCGGCTGTCCGTCGCCGGCACGAGCGCCGGCAAATCGCCCCCGGCGCGCGCGCTGAACAGGCGCTTCCGGTAGCCGTGGGCGGCCTGCCCGATGATCTCGTTGGCGAGGGCCAGGATGGGCTGCGTGCTGCGGTAGTTCTGCTCCAGCTTGAAAAGCTGCGCGCCGGGGAACGCCTCCGGGAAGCCCAGGATGTTGCGGTAGTCGGCTCCCCGAAAGCCGTAGATGCTCTGCGCGTCGTCGCCGACGGCGGTGACGTTGCCGTGCACGCCGGCGAAGCGTTGCACCAGTTGCGCTTGAAGCCGATTCGTGTCCTGGTACTCGTCCACGAGCACATGGCGGCAGGCCCCGGCCACGAGGCGGCGCGCGTCGTCGTGCTCGGTGAGCAGGCGCAGCGTAAGCACGAGCAGATCGTCGTAGTCGGCCAGGCCGTGCTGCGCCTTGTAGGAGCGGTAGTCCGCGGCGAGCGCCTCGATCTCGGCGACGTGGGCGGCAAAGGCGGCCCCGCTTTCCTCGGCGAGCGCAGCCAGGGGCAGGTCGCGGTTGCAGGCTTCCGAGAGGAGCGCCTGAAGCGCCTTCTTGCGCGGAAACCGCTTCTCGGCGCGGTGCAGGCCGCGCTCGGTGCGCAGCATGTCGATCACGTCGGCGGCGTCCGAGGCGTCGAGAATGGTAAAGTTGGAGGGGTAGCCGAGGCGCGCGCCGTGGCGGCGCAAAATGCCTGCGCAGAACGAGTGGAAGGTCCCGCCCTCGACGCGGGCGCAGCGGCCGTCGAGCAGGCCGGAGGCGCGGTCCACCATTTGGCGGGCGGCGCGCCGCGTGAAGGTCAGCAGCACGATTTGCTCGGGCAGGGCGCCCGTCTCGACGAGGTAGGCGACGCGGTAGATGAGCGTGCGCGTCTTGCCCGAGCCCGCCCCGGCGATGATGAGCACCGGCCCGGCGCCGGCGGTGGCCGCGGCCAGTTGTTGCGCGTTGAGCGCGGCGGCGTAGTCTATCGTCAGCCGGGGGGCGGCGGCCGCGTCGTCCGCGCGGAGGGTGAAGCGTCGCGCCATGAGCCAAGCGTCGGGGAGGGTAGAGACGGGAGGCCCGGATTATTCCGCCGCCCACGGGATCCAAGTTATTCGCTCTGCTGTACCTGTAGCAACCGCGCCGGTCGGTTTTCGGGCGGGCGCCGCCCTGGAATTTAACGCCTTTCGGTGGCAGCCCAAGCCGTTTCGCAGTACCTTCCCCCACGGCGCAGTGCGGGCCGGGGACGGCGCAGGGCGGGCCGGGGGCGTTCCTTTTCGGATAAGCGGCAGGTCCATGGGCAAAGTCATCGCGATTGCAAACCAGAAAGGCGGCGTGGGCAAGACCACCACCTCCGTGAATCTGGCCTCTTCCCTGGCGGCGACCGAGCACCCTACCTTGCTCGTGGATATCGACCCGCAAGCCAACGGCAGCTCGGGCGTCGGGCTGGACCCCCGCGCCGTCGCCGCCTCGACCTACGAAGTGCTCATCGGCTCGGTCGCCGTCGAGCAGGCGATCGTCGCCTCCGACATGCCGTTCCTCGACGTGGCCCCGAGCCACATCAACCTCGTGGGCGCCGAGATCGAGATGATCGACATCCCCGAGCGCGAGCAGATCCTCAAGAAACGCCTCGTGCAGGCGCGCCGCAAGTACGACTTCATCGTGATCGACTGCCCGCCGTCGCTGGGGCTGCTCACGCTCAACGCGCTCACGGCCGCCGACTCGGTGCTGATTCCGGTGCAGGCCGAGTACTTCGCGCTCGAAGGGTTGGGGCAACTGCTCAACACCATCAAAATCGTGCGGCAGCACCTCAACCCGCATCTGGAAATCGAGGGCGTGCTGCTCACGATGTTCGACAACCGGTTGCGGCTCTCGAACCAGGTGGCCCAGGAGGTGCGGCGCTACTTCGGCGACAAGGTGTTCCGGACCATCGTGCAGCGCAACGTGCGCCTCTCCGAGGCCCCCAGCTTCGGCAAGCCGGTGCTGCTCTACGACGTAGCGAGCATCGGCGCGCGCAACTACATCTCGCTCGCCGGCGAGATTCTGCGCAACAACGCCGAGCACCTCAGCGAAAACAACCTGCCGGAGGCCCCCCGGGCCTCCGGCGACGGCTCGGCGGGGGCGCGCTAGGGCGCTTCGGCGGGCGCGCCTCGGCCGGGCGCCTATCTTGGTGGTTCTCCGTACACATGCAGTAAGCCTATGTCTTCCAGGAAAGCGGTACTCGGGCGCGGCCTGAACGCGCTGATCCCGACCGACGACCGGGGCGCCGCCGCCCCGCGCGCCGCCGCCGAGGCGGGGTCGGCCAAGCTCTACCACATCGAAGACCGGATGCGGCTGGCCGGCCGCGTGGCCGACATCGACGTGGAGCACATCCGCCCGAATCCGTACCAGCCCCGCCGCGACTTCGACGAGGCGGCGCTCGACGAGCTGGCGGCCTCCATCGTGCAGCTCGGCGTCATCCAGCCGATCACGGTGCGCACCGTCGAGGCGGGGCGCTACGAGATCATCTCGGGCGAGCGCCGGCTGCGCGCCGCGCGCCGCGCGGGTCTCCAGCAGGTGCCCGCCTACATCCGCGAAGCCGACTCGGAGGCGATGCTCGAAATGGCTATCGTCGAGAACGTGCAGCGCGAGGCGCTCAACCCGGTCGAGGTGGCGCTGGGCTACCAGCGCCTCATCGAGGAGTGCGACCTGACGCAAGAGCAGGTGGCCGTCAAGATCGGCAAGAACCGCGCCACCGTAGCGAACATGCTGCGCCTGCTCAAGCTGCCCCCGCGCATCCAGGCCAGCCTCCGCGACGGCGCCATCACGGCGGGCCATGCCCGCGCGCTGCTCTCGCTCGAAGACGAGCAGGAGCAGATCATGGCGCTCCGCGAGATCGAGAGCCGGGGCCTCTCGGTGCGCGAGGTCGAGGAGCTGGTGCGCGCGCTCGTCGAGGCGCGGCGCAACCCGCCGCCGGAGGCCCCCCCGAAGTCCGCCTCCGCCGAGGGCGGCCTGCCCTCCCGCGACGCCTTGCAAGTCAGCGCCTTCTGCGACCGCCTGCGCAGCCGCCTCAGCACGCAGATCCAGATCAAGCACAAAGCCAACGGCGCCGGCGGCCGCATCGAGATCGCCTACTACTCGGATGCCGACCTCGAACGCCTGCTCGACCTGCTGCTCGATCAGCCCTGAGGCTCGCCTGATGCTGCTTCGCCGCTTGCTGTGCGTGCTTGCCCTGAGCCTCGGCGCAGCGGCGGCTGCGCGCGCCCAGCCCGCCGACGCGCCCGCCCCGGCGCTCCTCGCGGCGCCGGACAGCCTGAAGCCGCATAGCCCGCGCACCGCGCTCCGGCGGGCCGCGCTGTTGCCGGGGTGGGGGCAGTACTACAACCGCCAGTACTACAAGATGCCCGTCGTCTACGCCGGGCTGGGCGGCCTCGGCGGCCTCGTGGTGTACTCCCACCGCGAGTGGCTCAGCTTCCGGCGGGCCTACCTGTACAAATGGATGCAGGACGAGGTGGACGCCGGCCGCCGCCCCGAAAACGCCAACGCCCGCTACAAAAGCCACTACGACGCCCTCGTAGCCCGCTACGGAACCGAGATCGCCGCCGCGAGCCTGCGCACCCAGCGCGATTATTACCGGCGCAACCGTGACCTTTCGGTGGTTGGCGTCGGCTTGTTCTACGGGCTGACCGTACTCGACGCCTACGTGAGCGCGCACCTGCTCGACTTCGACGTGGGCGAGGATTTGCGGCTCGGGGCGGCGCCGGTGGGCGCGCGCGTCGGCGTACGCGGCCTCTACCGGTGGTAGGGGCAAAGCCCGCCTGCATGAACTTTAGCCCCGCTGCACCGTACGAGGCAAGCGCCGGGGCGCTGCACGATGAGAAAACGCCCTCGATGGCGTACCTTTAACCGCAACGGTCGGGGCAGCGCAGGGCGCGAGGCCGCGGGCGCCCCCCTCACGATCAGGCAGCGACCGCCGCCTCAGCGGCCATGAGGCCGGTCCGGGCAGATATGGCGAAGATCCTTTACGCACTCAGCGGTCAGGGCCGTGGGCATACCTCGCGTGTGCTGGCGACCTCGGACGAGCTTCGCCGGCGCGGCCATGAGATCGTGTTCTGCTGCGGCGGCACCGCCCGCGACATCCTGGAGTCCCAGGGCGAGCGCGTGATCCCCGTGCCGGCCCTCCGGCAGATGCTCGAAGGCAACGAGATTCGCCACCTGCGCACCCTCCGGTACAACTTCAAGTACTTCTGGCGCCGCCACGCCATCACGCGCGACCTCGCCGAGCGGTTCGCCGGGGAAAAGGCCGACTTGCTCATCACGGATTTCGAGGCGTTCTCGCCGCGCGCCGCCGAGCGGATTGGGCTGCCCGTGCTCTCGTTCAACCATCAGCAGGTGGTCACCGAGACGCAGTACGAGATGCCCCCGGCCTGCCTGCTCGATGCGCTCGTGACGACCAACGCTATCGAGTACATCGCGCCGCGCCGCCCGGAGCACATCCTCATCACGTCGTTCTACTTCCCGCCGCTCAAGCGCCCCGGGGCCGCCACCATCGTCGCGCCGATCATCCGGCCCGCCGTCGAAGCGCTGGAGCCGCGCAAAGGCGAGCATGTGCTGGTGTACTACAACCAGACCGAGGGCGCCGACCACGTGCTCGACGTGCTGCGCCGGGTCAACGCTGAGTTCGTGCTGTACAACTTCGGCGAGCCGGGCCCGGACGCGCGCTATCCCAATATCCGGTTCAAAGCGCCCTCGCTGGATGAATTTTTGCGAGACCTTGCAACCAGCCGGGGGGTTTTGTGTACTGCTGGGTTTACGCTCATGAGCGAGTGCATCTTTCTGGGCAAGCCGCTCATGGTCGTCCCGAACCGGGGCATCTTCGAGCAGACGCTGAACGCCTTGTTCCTGGAGCGGGAGGGGCTGGGCCAAGCCGTCCTCGGGCGGCGCCTTCAGCGGCGCGACGTAGAGACGTTCCTACAGGCCGAAGAAACCTATGCCGCCCGGCTTCAGGGGCGCCGCGCCTCCGGCAACCTCGATGCGGTGCGCTGCATCGAAACCGTGCTGCGCCGGCTCGGCGCCCGCCCCTATGCCGTCCCAGCCCACACCGCCCGCAGCGGCTCGTTTCCTCAGGCCGAAACCGTGCAGGACACCTAGCAGATGCAGATTTCTTTATATTTTTTAGATAATAAAGGCGTACGCGCCGTAAAGTAGCGCTTACCGACCCTTGAAGCAGCAGTTATGCCGTTGACCATACACTACGATACCCCCTGGAGCCGCCTATGACGATGCCGGACCTCAACCTCAGGCATCCCGTCAAGGCTGCCAGCGGCGGCCCCCCGACGGCGACCGCGCCGACGCTGTTTACCAAGTGCTCCCGGTTCTTCGACCCGGAGGGCGATTACTCGGTAATCAAGGGCGCCGACCTCTACCCCTACTTCCGGCCCATCGCCCGCAACGAGGGCACGCGCGCCATCATCAACGGCCACGAAGTCATCATGGCCGGCTCGAACAACTACCTCGGGCTCACGGCCGACCCGCGCGTGCGGGAAGCGGCCCAGAAAGCCATTGCGCAGTACGGCACCGGCTGCACCGGCAGCCGCTTCCTCAACGGCACGCTCGACATCCA
>CBDTTW010000080.1:0-13652 GCA_965363675.1 uncultured Rhodothermaceae bacterium | reverse complement strand
GAGGCAGTCGGCGGCCCCGCAGGTGGGAGCGAGCACGGTGACGCTGCCGGCAAACTGAAGCGGGGCGAGGTCGCGCGGGTCGATGAGGGCGCCGCCGTCGGGTTCGTAGCCGCCGCTGGTGGCGAGGGCGGCGTCGCGGAGGGCGACGAGGGCGGCCACCCCGTCGGGGCGGGCGGGGTCGCGGATGCCGACGGGCCAGGCCGTCAGGCCCGGGGGGGCTCCGATGGCGCGCAGATCGCCGCCGGCGTTGATGAGGGCGCTGCCGATGCCGGCGCGCAGCAGGGCTTCGGCGGCCAGATCGACGGCGAGGCCCTTGGCGGACCCTCCGAGGTCGAGGGCGACGGCGGGGTGCGGCTTTTCGAGGCGGCGGTTGGCGGCGTCCCAGAGGCCGAGGCGTTCGGAGGGGCCGGGGCCGCTGCGCGCGCCGGCGACGGCGGCGCCCACGGTGGGGTCGAAGCGGCCGTCGGTGAGGCGGCGGTAGCGCAGGGCCTCGCCGATGGCGCGGGCGGTGCAGGCGTGGAAGGGGGCGTCGAGGCCGGCGGGGGCGCAGTTCCAGCGGGAGAGTTCCGAGGCGGGGTCCTGGACGCTCATGAGGCGGTGCACCTGCTCGACGGCGGCGGCGGCCTCGCGCACGGCCTGGGCGGCGGCCTCGGCGTCGGGGTGGTATACCTGGAAGCGAACCACCGTACCGAGCGAGAGGTACATCCGTTCGAGGAGCGGGGCAGTAGGCCGCCGCCGCATGCCGAACACGTGTAACATACTGCCTATACGCACGCCAGACCCTTGTATCTTATAGCAACGGCTTCGGGGGAAGCCTTGAGCTTCGAGATTGTTTATTTAGACTGAATCTAAGTAAATATGGGTTCAAAATCATCCCTTCCTTCTTGCGGGAAAGGGCGAGAAGGGTCCAAGGCTTAGGATTACAATCTGTTATGAAGTTTAACTTTGCTTCTTCCCTGCCGCTGCTGTGGGCGGCGGTGCTGCTGTGGGCGGCGGTGGGCTGCGACGTGGCGGAGCCCGAGGCGCCGGCGGCGCTGGTCGGGGGGGTGGACGTGGGGCGGCTGTTTGCGCCGCCGACCGAGGCGGAGCGGGCGGCGGTGCTGGCGGAGTGGCAGGCGCGGGACGTGGCGGCGCGCGACGTGGCGGAGGCGCTGCGCGAGCGCCTCGGGACGGGGGGCGGCGCGCTTACGCTGCGCGTGGTGCAGCACCGGGTAGGCGGCGTGCTGCACTACGGGGCGATCGTGGCGCCGGAGGGGGCGGCGCGCAGCCTGCCGGTGGTGGTGTTCCTGCACGGCGGCGACGACGGCGTGGACCTTGGGGCGACGCTCGGGATGCTGGGGGTGCTCCTGGCGCGCGCGTCCGACCAGTTCGTGTTCGTGATTCCGTCGTTCCGGTCGGAGACGCTGCGATGGGGGGGGCGGCGCTGGACTTCGGAGGGGCCCCCGAGCCCGTGGGACCGCGACGTAGACGATGCGCTCGCGCTGCTGAACGCGGCGCTGGAGACGACGCCGCAGGCCGACCCGGCGCGCCTCGCGGCGCTGGGCGTGAGCCGGGGCGGCGGCGTGGCGCTGCTGATGGGCATCCGGGACGCGCGGATTCGCCGGGTGGTCGATTTCTTCGGGCCGACGGATTTTTTCGGGCCGTATGTGCAGCGGCTGACGACCGAGGCGCTCCGAGGCCGCCCGCGCGCGTTGCCGGGGCTGGCTTACCTCTCGGAGCGGTACATCCTGCCGCTGCGCACGGGGGCGGTGACGATGGCGGAGGCGCGGCTGGAGCTGACGCGGCGCTCGGCGGCGCTTTTTGCGGAGCGGCTGCCGGAGACGCAGGCGCACCACGGGACGGCCGACAGCACGGTGCACGTCAGCCAGACGGAGGCGCTGATGGCGGCGATGCAGCGCGCGGGGCGCACGCCGCCGGCGTTCGAAGGGTTCCTCTACCCCGGCGGCGCCCACGATCCGCTTTCACTGCCGGGCAGCCTGAGCCGCACGGCGGCGTTTCTGGAAGGCCCACTGCGGCCCCCGACCGCTTTGCGCCCATGAGGCCGCGCGCGCCGGAGGGGGCGCCCCGCTTCGAGGTCCGCCCGGCGGCCGGGCCGGAGGACTGGCAGGAGGCGGCGCGCATCCGCGAGGAGGTGTTCATCGGGGAGCAGGGGTGCCCGCCCGAGGAGGAGTGGGACGCCTACGACGCGAGCAGCCGGCACTTTCTGGGGCTGCTGGAGGGGCGGCCCGTGGCGACGGCGCGGTGGCGGGCCGTGGGCGAGCCGGGCGCGGCGCCGCCGGCGAAGCTGGAGCGCTTTGCGGTGCGGGCGGAGGCGCGGGGGCAGGGGCTGGGGCGGCTGCTCGTGGCATACGTGGCCGCCGACGCCGAGCGCGCAGGCTTCCGGCGGCTGCGGCTGCACGCGCAGGCGCACCTGGAGGGGTTTTACGCGGGCCTCGGGTTCCGGAGGGCGCCGGGGCCGCCGTTCTACGAGGCGGGCATCCTGCACGTGCGGATGGAGCGGGACGTAGAGGGGGGCTAAAACGCCGCGCGCCTGCCTCGGCGGAGGGCCGGGCAGGCGCGGGGGCATCCGTGGGGGCGCCGAAGCGCTAGAGGTCCTGCGGCACGTCGAGCTTGGTATCGACGATGGCGTCGTTGAGGTGGACGGTGACCGTCTGGCGGATGCGGCCGACGGCGGCCTCGACGGCTTTCTGGCGGCGCACGTTGAGCATGGCTTCGCGGGCGGCGCTGGTATCCATCAGCTCGGAGGTGCGGCGGCCGGTCAGGCGGATGATGTGGTAGCCGAAGCGGGTGCGGACGAGTTCCTGGGTCACGTCGCCGGAGTCGGCGAGGGCGAAGGCGGCGCGCTCGAAGGAGGGCACCATCTGGCCGCGGCTGAAGAAGTCGAGGTCGCCGCCCTGGGCGGCGGAGGCGTCGGCGCTGTGGCGGCGGGCGAGGGCGGCGAAGTCCACGCCCTGGCGGGCGCTGTCGAGGACGGCCTGGGCCTGGGTGCGCACCTTGGCGTCTTCCTCGGTGGAGGCCGTGGGCGTGACCGGGAAGAGGATATGCTGGCTGCGGATCTGCTGCGACTGTTCCTTGCGGAAGGCTTCAAGCTCGGCCGGCGTGGGGTTCTTGGCGTCGGTGAGCATCTGCTCCTGGAGCGTCTGGAGGCGCACTTCCTGGCCGATCATCGTGCGAAGCGAGTCCTCGGTGAGGCCCTCGGCGGCGAGCGCCTGGCGGTAGGTATTCTGGTCGGGGTACTGGCCGCGGATGCGGGCGAGCTGGGCCGAGACGCGGGCCGTGTCGGCGACGAGCTTGAGGCGGTCGGCTTCGGCGTCGAGGGCGTGGCGCATGACGAAGTCCTCGACGATCTGGCGGCGGATCTCGCGCATTTGTTCGAGGTTGCCCTGGACCATCGGGTAGCGCTGGAGGAACATGTCCATGCGGCCGCGGAACTCGGCCGTGCTGAGCGTGTCGGAGCCGGCTGCGGAGACGACGACGGCGGCGACGGTGGAGTCGGTGATGGGGGCGCCGATTTTGTACTGCATATCGGCCTCGGCCGTGGCGGCCTCGGCGTCGTTCTTTTTGTTGCTACAGCCCAGCAGGACGATCACGCCGAGGAGGAGCACTCCCCATACGGCGCGCCCTTTGAGCACTGCCCGCAAGGGTTGCAGGTAGGTTGACATGGCGAAGCCTCAAGTCTGCGAGTTAACAAACAGTCGGATCATACATTTCACAAACGCAATTGTTCTACGCCGGGGGATGCCTGCGTGCATTTTGTAGGAGGGTTCGAGCGTTTTTCATTTGGGCTTGGGGGCGTGTGAGCGCGCCGTGAAAAACGCGCGGGCCGGGTCGGCGGGGGGCGGGGGCAGTTGCGCGGAGCGGAGAAATTAGCGAGCTTAGGGTTCTTGGGCTGCGGGCAGGTTTGCCGCCGCGATGCCGCGTTCGTCTAGGGGTCTAGGACACCAGCCTCTCACGTTGGTAACACGGGTTCGAATCCCGTACGCGGTACCAAGCGAAAGCTCCCGAGCTTACAGGCCCGGGAGCTTTTCTTATCTATGTAAACTGCTTCCCGCCGGGCAAGCAGAGGGCGCCCCGGATCGGGGGCTCTAGAAGCGGCCGAAGCGCAGGCCGAACGTCCCGGCGAAACCGCGCATGTCCTTCTGCTCCAGGGCGTGGCTTTTGCCGGCGCCGACCCAGCGGTAGCTGCCTCCCAGGGCGGCCTGCATCCAGGAGGTCAGGCCGACGGTCGCGTTGAGGCCGGGCTCCAGCACGAGCGAGGTGGTGTGGTTCTTATCGCGCTCGCGGGTGTCGAGGAGGCGGCGGTCTTTGTGCCAGTGCGCTTCGGCGCCGCCGACGAGAGCCTTGCCGGAGAAGCGGGCGCGCGGGGTGACGAGCAGGGCGTAATCGGCCGCCAACCCGCTGTAAAAGAAGTCGGCGTTGTGGTTGCCCTTGGGAGAGAGGCGGTCCGCTTCGACATCGGTCTGAACGTCATAAGCTTCGGCCGAGAGGGTGAGCCGGTCGTTGACGAGCCAGCCGATGCTGAAGCCGGACATGCCGGCCGTTTCGCCGTTCACCCGGGTGACCTGCGTTTGGGGCGAAACGTACCAGCGGATGCCACGCCTGTCTTGGGCGTCCTGCGCGCATACCGCAGAGGCGAAGGAGAGGGTGAGGATGAGTATGTAGAGCGTTTTCATGAGGCGGAGTGTTTTGGAGTTAGGGGTTGTTCCCGTCGAGGCAGGCGGCGGAGAGGAGCGGGATATGCAAATCATGTATCCGGCGGAGAATCCCGTGGAGAGCGGCCTGGTCGCCGGCCACAACGGTCATGACGGTGTTGCCGCCGTCGGTTCTCAGCGCCACATCCCCGAACCAGAAGGCATCCTTTTCCGAGAGTATGCCGGCTACGACGATCTCGTAGCGGACGCTTCGGCTGTCGAAGGGGGGGTTCATGATCGTCTCGTCGCTTTCCGTTTGCCTGCCTCATGTTACGGCAGCAGAAACGCGCGGATGCGGCCGGGCAGGGTGAGATCCGTCACCCGGTCGGGCTGAAATCGGGGTGATTCGGAGGAGTGAGCGGGCGCGTCCCCCGGGGCTGGAAGCCTGTTCGGCTATTCCGCCAGAGGGAGGCCCAGGCTTCGGGCCTTCTCGATGGCTTCGCGGCGGCCGGCGGCCCCGAGCTTGCTGTAGACGCGCTTCAGATGCGTCTTGACCGTGTCGAGGGAGACGAAAAGCGTGTCGGCGATCCGGGGGTTGGAAAGCCCCCGCGAGAGGTGGTAGAGCACTTCCTGTTCGCGTTCGGTGAGGGGCCGGCTCAGGGGCTGCCGGAACATGGGCGTGCGGCGCGCGGCGGCCCTAGGGGAAGCGGCCCCCAGGATGGCCCGGGCAAACTCGGCCAGAGGAGCGGGCAGCGAGGCGTTGAGCGCTTGAAGGAGCAAGGCCCGGAGCATTTCGCCGGCTTCGACAAAGGGGCGGATGAGCCGCTGCGGGGCGGCGCCTTCCAGGGCGGCTTGCAGGCGATCGACGGCCGCAAACCGCCTTCCCTGGGCGGCTTCGAGCAGCGCCCTGCCGATCTGGATATGGAGCAGCGTGAGGCTTCGGCCGTGGGCGTGCGCGTCTTCGTGCAAGCGGTCCAGGATCTCGGCGGCGCCCGGGTAATCGCCCAGCGCGATGAGGACCTGAGCCCGCAGCAGGGCCGCGCTCTCGGAGACGGCGGCAAAGGGGGCTGCAAGGTCGCGGTGTTCTTCGGCCCAGCGGCGCAGGAAGTCCCTGTCGGACTGGTAGAAGGCCAGGCGGGCGCGCTCCGTGCCGGTGGTGGAGAGGAAGAAGGTGACGTCGGAGGTGTGCTCCAGGATTTCGGCCTGGCGAAGGGCGTCCAGAGCCTCGTCGGTGCGGCCGCACGAGGCGGCCAGTTGGGCCAGGGCCAGCCAGGCGTTGCCGGCGGCGTCGGGGACGCTGAGGCCGGAGCGCTCTATGGCGTCTCGAAAGTGCTGTTCGGCCTCCGGCAGTTCGTCCTGGAGATAGCAGACTACGCCGAGGAAAAAGCAAATCGATCCAGCGGCGGGGTATGCGGCGAGGCCCTCGGACTCGGCGACGGCCATGGCCGTCTCCAGATATTGCCGGGCGTGATGCAGGCCGTCGCGGCGGCCGATGAGCATGCCTAGCTGGCCGGCTCCGTAGAGGCTGAGGTAGTGATCGCCGCCTCGCCGGTTGCAACCGTACGCCCGCTCGTGGGCCTCGAACGCCTCGGCGAGGCGGCCCAGTTGGGCGTAGCACTGGCCGAGGTTGAAAAGCAGCATGCCCTGGTTGTGCAGCGACTGCGCGCCCGGGGAGGGCAGGATTTCGAGCGACAAGCGGATGCTGTACTCGAACCGGCCCTGAAAACGCGCGGCGAATGCCTGGAGCGTGGCTACGTTGCATCGGAGACCCTCCAGCTCTGCCTGGGTATAGGCCGGAACGGGATTTTCGATGGCTTGCTGTGCGCGGGCGATGAGGGGCGCAGCGTCGGCGTAGCGCTTTTGCAGCACCATGAGCCAGGCCCGCGCCGAAAGGTAGGCGGGGTAGCCCGCCCCCTGATCGGCAGGGGCCATGCTCACGTAGCGCGCCAGCGCCGCGACCTCGCTGCGGTCGAGCATGTCATGGCTGTAGCGCTCCAGCAGGAGGAGCAGCCGCGGCTGGTGCGGCGTGCAGGCGGCATGGTGAAAGGCTGCGTCGAGGTCGCCTTCCTGCTCGAACCAGCGGCCGGCCCGTTCATGCGTCGCCTCCCACTCGGCCGGGTGGAGCCTCCGGAAGCGCAGCGCCAGCAGCTCGGCGAACAGATGGTGGTAGCGGAACCACTCGCCCTCGTCGTCGAGCGAGACGAGAAACAGGTTGGCGCGGTCGGCGCGGGCCAGCAGCGCCGACGCCTCCGGCATTTGGGCCGCATAGGCGCACAGAGGGGCGTTGAAGCGTGGCAGAAGGGCGGTGCGCATCAAAAACTCCTGCATCTCGGCAGGCTGACGGCGCACGACCTCCTCGATCAGATAATCGACGATGAGCGTGTGGCCGCCGCTGAAGCGGCGCACGAACCCGGCGGGGTCGGCGTCGCCGGCCATGGAGATGGCGGCCATCTGAAGGCCGGCGGCCCAGCCTTCGGTGCGGCTTTCGAGCGCCTGGACCGTGGCCGGATCGACTTCCCGGCCCAGCGCCTGCTCCAGCAGCAGGCGGGCTTCCTCGGGGGTGAAGCGCAGGTCCCGTTCGCGGATCTCGACGAGCTCGCCGGAGAGGCGGCGGCGGGCCAGGGGGAACGGCGGATCGACGCGGCTGAGCACGACCAGCCGGAGGCGCGGGGGCGCCTCCTCGATCAGCTCGGCCATGCAACGGTGGATCTCCAGCGCCTGAATGTGGTGGTAGTCGTCGAAGACGAGCGCCACGTCTTTTTCCTGCTCGTAGAGGTCGTCCAGCAGCGCTTCGAGCAGCGCGCGGGCGGGCAGGGACGCGGCGGCCTCCAGGGCGTGTTTCAAGCGGGCCATCGGAGCTTCGGGGTCCGAGGCCAGGGCGAGGTGCGCGAAGAACGCGTGCGGCGCGTTGTCTTCGGCGCCCAGGGCCACCCAGGCGTGGGGGCAGCCGGCGCGCTTGAGCCAGTCCAGCACGAGGGTCGTCTTGCCGAAGCCGGCGGGCGCGAGCACCGCCGCGATGCGGGCGTGGCGCCGGCCGAGCGTGGTCAACAAACGCTCGCGGTGGATCGTCTCAGGCTTGAGGCGCGGGACGAAGTTGCGCTTGCGGCGGCGCTCCGGGGCGAGGGTTTCCGGGCTTTCCATAGCCGGTCGGCGGAAGGGAGGAAACGCGCGGGGGGTGAGGTTCCGGAAAGGTAGCTACGGAGCGCCTGTATTGCACCCAGGGGGCGGCTTATTCTACGCGGAGCAGGGCGGCGCTTCGGGACGCTGCTTGAAGACGGCGCGAAGCGGCAGGGCGGCGGGTTGCACGAGGTGGGCGGGGCGCCGTATCTTGGCCTTCCTCTGCACGATTGCCCTGTAGCTCAACTGGCAGAGCGCATGACTCTGGATCATGAGGTTTCAGGTTCGATTCCTGACAGGGCAACGCCGAAAACAGCCTGGATTTGACGCTCGGCGTCGGGTCCAGGCTGTTTTCATTTTATCTCCCTGCCCGGGGCTGCGGCTTTCGCGGGCTCAGGGGGCGGCGAGGCGGACGCGAATCGCGGGGTCGGAAGCCTTGAGATGCCAGGCGGGGATGCGTATCTCCAGCCGTTTCAGGCGCTCGATCCGGCGGTCGAGCGCGAGCGGGGGCGGATCGAGCGAGACCACGGAGACGGCGACGCCGGCGGGCGCGAGGATCTCCAGGCGCAGCTCTCGGCCGTCTTGCCGGAGCACGGCGCCGTTTGCGGTGGGGATGACCTCGGCGGTGGTCATCATCTGCCACGTCACCGACCGGGAAGCGTCCGAGAGGGTCAGGGTGTCTTCGATGAGCAGGGACCGGTCGCTCTCTTTGGTGAAGGTGCGCCGGGCGCCGGCGAGCCCGCCTTCGAAGACGGGGGTAAGGTCGAAGCTTGCCGTGGGCTGCGGGCCGGCGTCGAACCGGGCGAGCGGGGCGAAGCCGTCGACGCGGTGCAGCGAGTCGTTGACGGTGAGCGTGCTGTGGCCGTAGTTGTTTTTGGTCAGCAGGGTCCACCGCCGGCACTGCTGGCATCGGCCCCAGAGGTCGAAGCCCGCGCTTTCGAGTTCGTTGTACGACTGGTTGCCGGGATCGAGGGACCACCGGACGCCGTCGATCTCGAAGACGAAGGACCCGGCGTCCATATTGCCGTGGTTGGTGCTGCCGCGGCCGCCCTTTCCGGCAAAGTAGTATCGCCGGGGGTCGTCCGGACCGCCGCGAAACACGACGATGGGGTTGTGGCCTTCGCCTTTCCAGGCGAGCGGCGGGTTTTTCTCGGCGCGTTCCGCGAACTGCGCCAGCCAGACCAGGCCGGCGCCGGCATGCCGGGCGAGCGTTCCCATTTCCTCGGGCGGGCTCAGGAACCGCTCTCTTTCGAAGTACGTGCGGTTGCCGGTTTCGGCGGCAAACCAGGCCAGGGTGAAGTCGCCGGCGTCGCCGCGCCGGTCGCCCGAGTCGGCAAAGTTGAAGTACCCGCCCGAGGGGGCGGTGCTCATCATCAGGAAGTCGGCGCTCTCCAGGAAGCCGGGGGAAGCCGCGAGGCCGAAGTCGGAGCCGAGGGCGCTCTGGAGCATCGAGGCCGTCAGGACGGTGAAGGCCGTGCCGTATCCCCAGTAGGTCGGCCCTTCGGGGTAGACGCCGTCGGGGCCGTACTCTTTCATGGCGTAGGGTAGGCCGTCGAGCGCGCGGCGTATCGTGCGCGCGGCGAGTTCGGGCTCGTCGTCCGCCACGGCGATGGCGGCGGCGATCATGCCGCCGTGGCAGACCTGGTTCCAGTTGTTGTTGGTTGTGGCCCATCCCGGATCTCCGGTCGGGGGAAAGCTGGGGCGGAGGCCTTTGGCGATGAGGGCCTGCTTCGCTTGCTGGAGCGTGGCCGGGGGCAGGTCGCGGCCGACCCAATCGACGGCGAGGGCGACGGCCATGGACATCTCGGCCACGTCCAGGAAGTGGGCGGGGTTCCAGTCCTGGAAGGCGGCGACCGCCAGCAGCTCGTCGTTGATGCGTTCGAGGGCGGCGCGGTCTTTTTCGAGGAGGTAGACGGCGCCGAGCACGTTCATGCGGTGGAGCATGTCGCGGGAGACGCCGAGCAGGCGGCGGCCGGTGAGTTTCCGTTCGAGCAGGGGTTTAGCGCGGACCTGCTCGGCGTTGCGCCGGACGGCCTGGTAGACGTTCCGGACGACGGGGTCGGACTGCGTTTTCTCCCGGAGCATCCTGACGGTTTCCGGCGTCATGATGAGGCGGGGCCGGTCTCGGCGCAGGTTCTTGCGGAGGTAGGCCGGGGTTATGGGGTTTTCGAGGGTGTAGCCCTCGGGGAGAGGGGCGGGCTGCGAGAGGGCTGGGCCGGCGCAAAGCAGGCACAGCACGAGCGCGCCGGCGGCGGCGAGGCGAGGCTTGCGCGGGTGTTTCATGGAGGGGGCGGGCTTGGGGTTCTGCGGGGCAATGCTGACAAGATAGGGCAAAGCATATTGCCGCCCGCTGCCCGGCAGGGGGCGGGCCGCAGGGGGCGCGTTATCCGGAGCGTGCGTTACGGCCCTCCCCCAACGCGCCTTATCTTTGCCGGAGCGGCGCTCGAAGCTTTCGGCGCGCCTGCCCGAAGCCGCGCACTCCCCCGGCTGAAGCCCCACCCCCTCCGCACGCATGCTTTCGACGACGGCAAGGCCCGGCAGGTCACGCTTTTCCTTACGGCGGACGCTTCCGGCGCTCGCCCTGTTCGGGGCCTTTGCCTTCGCGGGGCCGCACGCGGCGGGCGGCGTGCAGCGCGTTTCCGTATGGAGCCGGTGGGAGCACACGCTGCATGCGGCAAAGCCGTACGACGACCCGGTGAACGGCGTGCAGGTTCAGGTTCGGTACACGGGGCCCGGAGGGGAAACGTTCGAGGGACCGGCCTTCTGGGACGGCGCGGAGCGCTTTCGCCTCCGCGCCGCCTTTCCGAGGCCCGGACGCTGGCGCTGGCGGACCACCTGCTCCGACGCCACCGACGCCGGGCTCCACGGGCGGCAGGGGGCCGTGACGGTGACCGCTTACCGCGGCGGGAATCCGCTTCTGCGTCATGGGTTTCTCACGGTTCGCCCCGGCGACCGCTATCTGACGCACGCGGACGGCGCGCCCTTCCTGTGGATGGGCGACACGGCCTGGAACGTGCTCTGGGGGGCCACGCTGGACGAGTGGCGGCATTACGTCAACCGGCGGGCCGCTCAGGGGTTCACGGTGATCCAGGCGCGCATCATGATGACACCCGCCGCCGAGGATACGGCGAAGACAAGCCGCCGTTCTTTCGTCGCCGGGAAGCCTCATCCGGAGTACTGGCGGCTTGTGGATGAAAAGGTGGCGTATGCCAACCGGAAAGGGATGGTGGTGATGCTGGTCGGCATCGGGCGGCCTTCCGGCAAGGACCCGGCCGCTCCTATGCCGACGCGCGGCTTCGCCCGGTTTGTGGCGGGGCGCATGTTTGGCTCCCACGTCGTGCTCTCGCCGAGCATGGATACGGAGTATGCCGCCGTCAACGATTCAATGGGCGCTTATCTCGGCGCCGCGACGGCGCGCCACCTCATCACGCAGCACGTAAACACGAGCCTCTCCGCCCCTGTGGCATACCACCCGAAGCCCTACCTGGACTTCGATGGGATGCAGAGTGGGCACCACAACGGCAACGTGAACGATGCTTTCCGGGCGGCCCGCGAGTGGACAGCGACGCTGCGCGCCATGACGCCCACAAAGCCGGTGCTGAATCTGGAGGCCATGTACGACGGGCGAGGCTCCGACGCGGGCCCCAACTGGCGGGCCAAGGACGTGCGGCGCCTGGGGTACGTCTCCTGGCTCTCGGGCGCGGCGGGCTATACCTACGGCGCCGGAGAGACGGACCGGCACGTCCGGGGGACGAACGGGGGCTTGTGGGGATTCAACGAGCGCGCGGACACGCCGGACCACTGGAAAAAGGCGCTGGAGTGGCCGAGCGCCCGGCAGGTGGGCGCGATGGCGGCTTTTTTCCGCAGCATCCCCTGGACGCGCCTCGAACCGGCGCCGGAGCTTATCGCCGGAGGAGCGGCCGCGCCCGACTCGGCGCGGCCCGTGCTGGCGCGCACGCCCGACGGCCGCCTGGCCGTGGCGTTCCTTCCCGAAGGCGGAAGCGCAGCGATCGACCTGGGGCGCATGCCTGCTCTCCGGAAAGCCGTCTGGATCGACCCGGCGCGCTTCCGGCGGGTGCGCGTGCAGAAAGGGCTTGCTTCGGGAGGCGTGCAGACCTTCCACGCGCCCGGCCCCGGCGACTGGCTGCTCCTGCTCACGGAGAGATGACCCGGCGAGCGTTCTCGGCGTCCCGGCGGGTTAGTTGCGCGTCATGAGCAGCACCCAATCGCCGCTGCGGGCGCCGGGGGTTTCGGGGGCCTTGAGCGTGTGGGGGCCGGCGGCGAGCGGCTCGGCGGCATACCACAGGCCGGTGGAAGGGTGGAACCACCGGGCGGCGAAGGCGCCCTCGGGAAGGGTGAAGGAGACTTCGGGGGGCGCTTCGGCGGGCGCGTCGTCGGCGGGGGCGCGGCCGCTCGGGTTGGCGAGGTAGAGGAGGAAGGCGTCGGCGCTGCGCGCGCACTTCCAGCGCAGCGGGTCGGCGCCGCAGAAGGCGTCGTCGGGCTCCATGCCGACCATAGTCAGGCCGCTTTCCCGGAAGAACGCGTGGACGCGGCGGAAGTCGTGAGCGCCTTGTTCGAGGGCGCCGGCGCGGTTGGCGTCGAAGTAGCCTTGCACGCCGCGCGTGGGGCCGCCGTCGTAGGGTTCGTAGGTGCGGAGGCCGCCGTAGGTGGCGTGCCCGCCGGAGAGGAGCGAGGCCCACACGAGGCGCCGGAAGAAGTAGCGGTCGTGCGCCGGGTTGCGCCAGTATTCGTAGCGGTCTTCGTCGAGCACGGCCGGCTGCCGGACTCGGGCGCGGTGCTCCAGAAGGAGGGCGCCCGTGACCTGGTCCAGGTCTTCGAGGGTGACGATGTTCGACCAGGGGGCGGCGGCGAAGTCGTAGCCGCCGAAGCGCGACTGGTGGTTGGTGAGGAGCGTGCCCCACGGCTCGCGGGCGGCCATGTCGCGCCCGATCCGGTCGATGATGGCCCTGGTGATCTGCCGCCCTTCCATAGGCCCCTCGGCGATGATCTCGCGGTCGTTCGAGATGGTCCACTGCACGTTGGGGAAGGCGCTCCAGCGCGCCTGGGCTTCGGCGGCGACGCGGCGGGCCATGGCTCCCGAGGCGCCGGCGGCGGCGTAGCGCCGCAGCTCGTCGGTGTCTTCGGCGTAGGGGATGAGCTGGAGCTGCACCTCGGGGTGGCGTTCGAGGGCGTAGCGGATGCGGCGGTCGATCTCCTGCCAGTACGGGAGGTTGAGCGCGGAGCGGTCGGGGGTGAAGAGCGCTTCGACGGAGCCGCGCGCCTGGGCGAACCAGACGCGCACTTTCGTGGCGCCCATTTCGGCCGCCTGGTCGATGTACGGCTGCCAGTGCGGCTCCGAGGCGACGACGTAGCGGTAGCCGGTGTCGCCGAGGTGGAGGAACCAGGCGCCGTTGTCGTAGGCGAACTGGTAGGGGTCGTCGGGGTGAATGCGGAGCTTGCCCTTGAGGGCCGAGGGCGCGACGGCGAAGCGGCCCGTTTGGCCTGGCAGGCCGGGCGGCCCCGAGGCGACGCGCCAGGTCCACGCCCCTACCTGGTCGGCATAGGCCCGCGCGCGAAACACGCCGTCGCCGTCGTAGAAGCCGTCTACGGTCGCCGTGGAGCCGTCGGGGCGGGTGAAGGCGACGCGGAGGGCGGCGCCGGGGGCGGGGCGGCCGGGCGGCCGGAGCACGACTTCGTAGACGCCCCGGTGCGGGGCCGCCTCGGGGCCGCGTGCGATCCCGGCGGGCTGCGCCAAGGCGGGCGCGGGGACCAGGAGGGCGAGCAGGAGCAGGCAGGAGCGCCGCAGAGGCTGGTTCATGGGCCGGGTCCGGTGAGGGGAGACAGGGTTTCGCGGCGGGAAGCGGCGGAGGCGGTAGGTCACGGCTCAGAGCCGAGCAGGTCGGC
>CBDTTW010000079.1:0-13680 GCA_965363675.1 uncultured Rhodothermaceae bacterium | reverse complement strand
CTGGATCACCGTGAACTACCGCGAAGCCTACGGCATGTTTGCCTGCAACGGCATCTTGTTCAACCACGAAAGCCCGATCCGCGGCGAGACGTTCGTGACGCGCAAGATCACCCGGGCCGCCGCGCGCATCAGCCTCGGGCTCGACGAGTGCCTGTACCTGGGCAACCTCGACGCCGAGCGCGACTGGGGCCACGCCCGCGACTACGTGGAGGGCATGTGGCGCATGCTCCAGCAGGACGCGCCGGACGACTATGTGCTTGCTACGGGCAAAACCCAAACGGTGCGCCTGTTCTGCGAGAAGGCGTTCGCCGCCGCCGGCATCCCGCTGGCCTGGACCGGCGAGGGCATAGAGGAAAAGGGGTTGCACGCCGAAACGGGCGAGGAACTCATCCGGATCGACGCGCGCTATTTCCGCCCGACCGAGGTAGACCTGCTGCTCGGCGACGCCACGAAGGCAAAGGAAAAGCTCGGCTGGGAGCCGCGCTGCACCCTCGACGAGATGGTCCGCGAGATGGTCGAGGCTGATTTGCTCGACGCTCGCGACTTCCAGGCGGTTGCCGCCTCGCGTTCGGTCGTCTGAGCGGCGGCCTCGCCCCGAACATCCGTCGTTTCCGCGAAGTCAGCGCCCCCGGTTCGGGCGCTGACTTCGTTGTGGTATACTGCCGCTTCGCAGCCCCCCGACGCCTGCGCTCTGCACCGCTATGCCTTCCCCTCCGATTTTCGAGATGCCCGCCTCCTACGGCGATTTGCTGCCCGAGCCGGCCGCCGCCGAGCAGGCCGCGCGCACCCGGCAGGCCGCCGCCTACCCGTCGGCCGTGCTGGAGCCGGCGGACCTGGCCCTGCTGGAACTGCTGCTGACCGGCGCGCTCTGGCCCCTGGGCGGCTACATGACGCGCGCCGAGCTGGCCGCCGCCCGCGCGGGGGAGCCGTGGGCGGGGGGCGGGGCCTGGCCTGCGCCGATCCTGCTGGGCGTGGGGGCCGCCGCCGCGCGCCGGGCTCACGCCGAGGGCGTGCTTGCGCTCCGCGACCCGACGGGGCTGCTCCTGGCGATTCTGCGCGTGGAGGATGCCTGGCCCGCCGACCCGGCGGCCCCGGAGGGCGCGTGGCATGTCGGGGGGGCGCTCGAAGGGGCGCAGGCCCCGCCGCACTACGACCACGCCGATCTGCGCCTCCGGCCGGCGGCGCTGCGTGCGCGGTTTGCCGGGGGCGGCGGGCCCGTCTGGGCGTGGCAGACGGCCGCCGTGCCGACGCGCGCCCACGTCGAGGAGGTGCGGGCGGCGGCCGAGGCGGCGGGAGCGCGGCTGCTGTTGCACGCCGAGGCCCCGCCCGAGGGCGAAGG
This sequence comes from uncultured Rhodothermaceae bacterium, assembly GCA_965363675.1. Lineage (GTDB taxonomy): Bacteria > Bacteroidota > Rhodothermia > Rhodothermales > DASSAV01 > CBDTTW01. Next base: position 12,341 of record CBDTTW010000079.1, on the reverse strand, counting down.
CGACGCCGCGTTCTTCGCGCGGATGCGCTGCGCAGGCATGGCGGCGCGCCACATGGGGCCTGTCCCGGCCGTGCCGGCGCTGCTGCCGATGCCGTTCGGCGGGGCGCCCCTGCCCGAGGCGCTGTTCCTGCGGGCGGTCATCGCGCGGAACTGCGGCGCCGGGCGCCTGCTGACGCACCGGCCGCTCCACGCCGAGGCGGCGGAGGCCGCCGCCCGCGCCGCCGCCCTTGCCGGCGTAGAAATCGCCTTTCTGGAACCCGCTCCGACCCGCCCCGCCGAGTCCGCGTTGCACGACGATGTGCGCGCCGCCTGGAGCCGGGCGCACCCGCCGCGCACGGCGCAGGGGTTCACGGTGTTTTTTACCGGCCTCTCGGGCTCGGGCAAGTCTACCATCGCCAACGCGCTCAAGGTGCGGCTGCAAGAGCTGACGGGCCGCCCTGTAACGCTGCTCGACGGCGACGTGGTGCGTCATTACCTGAGCCGGGGGCTGGGCTTCGACCGCGCGGGGCGCTCCGAGAACGTGCAGCGCATCGGGTACGTAGCCGCCGAGATCACCCGGCACGGCGGCATCGCCGTGTGCGCGCCGATCGCGCCTTACGCCGCCGACCGCGACCACAACCGGCGCCTGATCGAGGCCCATGGCGGCTTCATCGAGGCGCACGTCGATGCCCCCCTGGCGGTATGCGAGCAGCGCGACGTGAAGGGCCTGTACGCCCGCGCCCGCGCCGGCGAGATCACCGGCTTCACCGGCATCGACGACCCCTACGAGGCCCCCAAGCGCCCCGAGGTCGTCTGCCGCACCGGCGAGCAGAGCGTGGCCGAGAGCGTCGAGGCCGTCGTGGGCGCCCTTCGGGCCGCCGGCTACCTCGGGGCGCAGGAAGCGGCAATTTGACCGGTGCGCGCCGCGCTCCGGCGCGTTCGGCAGGCTGTTGGGCTATCTTGCAGCGTTTCGTTTGGCCCCGCTCAACCGTAGTGTAGATACATGCAGCAGGACGAGAGTAAACAGCAATTGCTCGGGCGGATCGCCGACCAGTCGGCGCGCATCGGGATCGTGGGGCTGGGTTATGTGGGGCTGCCCCTGGCGGTGGTCTTTGCCGAGGCCGGCTTTACCGTCGTCGGCATCGACGTGGACGCGCGCAAGACGGCTTCGCTGGCCGAGGGGCGCTCGTACGTGGAGGACATTTCCGACGCCCGCCTGGCGCCGCTCGTCGCCGACGGGCGCCTTACCGCGACGACGGACTTTGCCCAGCTTGCCGCCTGCGACGCCGTGAGCGTGTGCGTGCCGACGCCGCTGACGAAAACGCGCGACCCCGACATGAGCTTCATCGTGTCGGTGGCCGAGCAGCTTGCGGCGTACCTGCACCCCGGTCTGCTGGTCGTGCTGGAGAGCACCACCTACCCCGGCACCACGCGCGAGGTCATTCTGCCGGCGCTCGCCTCGACGGCCGACCACCTGGAAGTGGGCAAGGACTTTTTCCTGTGCTTTTCGCCGGAGCGCGTGGACCCCGGCCGCGAGGACTGGACGACCCGCAACACGCCCAAGGTGATGGGCGGCATCACGCCGCACTGCACCGAGGCGGGCGCCGCCCTCTATGGCGCGGCGATCCAGACCATCGTGCCGGTCTCCTCGACCGAGTCGGCCGAGATGGCGAAGCTGCTGGAAAACACCTTCCGGGCGGTTAACATCGGCCTCGTCAACGAGGTGCTGCTGATGTGCGACAAGCTGGGCATCGACGCGTGGGAGGTCATCGACGCGGCGGCCACCAAGCCGTTCGGGTTCATGCGCTTTACGCCGGGGCCGGGTTTGGGCGGCCACTGCATCCCGATTGACCCGCTCTACCTTTCCTGGAAGCTCAAGAGCCTGAACTACAACGCGCGCTTCATCGAGCTGGCGAGCGAGATCAACACGTCGATGCCGCGCTACTGGGTGCAGCGCGTGCAGGATGCGCTCAACGACGTGCGCAAAGCCTTGAGCGGCAGCAAGGTGCTGGTGCTGGGGGCCGCCTACAAGAAGGACGTATCGGATATGCGCGAGTCGCCGGCCGTGGACATCATGCTGCTTCTGGAGGAGAAGGGCGCGGAGGTCAGCTACCACGATCCTCATGTGCCCTCGCTTCGCGTGGAGCATCTGCGCAAGGAAAGCGCGCCCGACCTGGAGGCGGCGCTGGCCGGGGCGGACTGCGTGGTCATCGCCACCGACCACTCGGCTTACGACTGGGCGCTCGTGAAGCGCCTGGCGCCCCTCGTCGTCGATACGCGGGCGGCCCTGAAACGCGCCTGAGGCCGGGCGCATACGCAACGCTTATGTCAGCACTTGCACATGCCGAAGCGGCGCTGCGGCACGCCCCGCAGCGGTGGCTCGTGACGGGGGCCGCCGGCTTCATCGGGTCGCACCTCGCCGAGCGGCTGCTGGCCCTGGGGCAGCGCGTCGTGGGCCTGGACAACTTCTCGACCGGCTTTCAGGCCAACCTGGATGCGGCGTGCGCCGGCGCCGAGGCCGTGTATCCGGGCGCGGCGACGCGGTTCTCCTTCGTCGAGGCCGACCTGCGCGACCCGGACGCCTGCCGCGCGGTGTGCCGCGAGGCGGACTACGTGTTGCATCAGGCGGCCTCCGGTTCGGTGCCGCGCTCGCTCGCCGAGCCGCTCATGACGCACCAGATCAACGAAACGGGCTTTCTGAACATGCTGCTGGCCGCGCGCGAAGCAGGGGTGCGCCGGTTCGTATACGCTTCGTCGAGCGCCGTCTACGGCGACGAGCCGACGCTGCCGAAGCAGGAAGACCGCATCGGCGCGCCGCTCTCGCCGTACGCCGCCGGCAAGCGCATGAACGAGCTGTACGCGCACGTCTTTACGCTCGACGGGCGCCTGGAGGCGGTGGGCCTGCGCTATTTCAACGTGTTCGGGCCGCGCCAGAACCCCGGCGGCCCCTATGCCGCCGTGATTCCCCTCTGGATACGCTCGGTCGTAGCCGGAGCGCCGTGCTACATCAACGGCGACGGCGAGACGAGCCGCGACTTCTGCTTCGTCGGAAACGTGGTGCAGGCCAACCTGCTGGCCGCCCTAAGCCCTCGCGCCGCCGGGGTGTACAACATCGCCGCCGGCGGGCGCACGACCCTGAACGAACTGCACGCCCTCATCGCCGCGCGCCTGGCCGAGCAATCGCCCGGCCTGCAACCCCCGCCGCCCGTCTACCGCGACTTCCGCGAGGGCGACATCCGGCACTCGCTCGCCGACATCTCGCGCGCCGCCGCCGACCTCGGGTATGCTCCCGTCTACAGTGCGGCGGAAGGCATGCGCGAGACGGTCCGCTGGTACGCCGCGCAGACCGCCTGAGCGCTGCGCGCTTGCTTGCGCTTCCTCGCGCCCGGCCGGCCGCCGGGCTGAAGCCTCCGTATGCGCCGGCAACGCCGGTATGACCGGGAAAACCCCTGCGCCCATACGCCAAAAGCGCATACGCTGTCGGGCGGAAACCGAAAGTCACACCACGAGTCGGCGCACTGTTTTAAATCAAAATGCTGACGTGAAGAAACCTTGAAAAGGGTTAAATAGGAGAAGCTGGGGGAAAGCTGTGGAGGCGCACAGACGATAATCTTTGCAGCGGGCGGTCGTAGAAGCGGGCCTTGTGCAGAAGCCGTAATAAGCGTCCGACGCGTAAACTATGCAGGGTACAGGGCCGTATACTAAGCCTTACAGCAGCCATTCCTTTGATTACACCTAATTGAGATAGAAACCATGAAACAGTACGCGCTACCGGAACTGATTGCGTTGGGCGGGCTCCTGGATCTGACCGGGGCCAACGGATCCTCGACCCGCACGGATTACTTTTATGCGGAGAACGGCATTGTGATCGAGCCGGAAACCGGCCTGGAGCAGACGGGCACGGGCTCGCTGGACTGTATTCTCTACGACACCGCCACCAAGACCTGCTCCGGCTTCGGCTTCGGCTTGGGCTTCGGACTGCGCCTGCCGACCATCGGACGCTAGGCGCCGGGTAGGGCCGCCGCCTGCAAACCTCGAAGCTTCTTGCAAGGGACCATCCGTTTGGGTGGTCCCTTTTTTGATTTCAGGCGTAGCTGTTTTGTTGCAATTCACAAGGGTTTTTCCCTAAAGAACAAGTCGGCGGAGGAATAATGGAAGCTGTAACGAAAATGGAAATGAAGATTAAAAGAAACGTGGAGTAGGTTGCACGTCTTGGCGCAAGATCTTGTAACGAAATAGTATGTTTGCCGGCCCGGCTGCTCAGGTATTGGTATGACGCAAACTGCTATGCGCCTTGGAAACGCGCCTGTAGCGCCGCGCGCCGGCGCGCCGCCTGAGCCGTAGGGCGTCGGGAGGCGCCCCGGCGCATGCGCCGGGCGCGGCGGTCGGTGGATATGCCGGAAGGGCGTTGCAAGAATCGGCAAGGGACTGCGCCAAACCTACCTTCTCCGGCGCGCCGATAGGTCCTGCGATGTAGGCAATAGGATGACCTACGCATACAGTCGGGTTCGGATCTTTGGAATGCAGCAATGGAGGCCCGGCTACGGGTCCCGCCGCCGCGCCTGAAGATTCCGCCTATAACGCCTGTGTGCATATGAACCTTTTTACGAACGTCTTCGAGATGGCCAGCCCCGCAATCGGGCTCGTGTCGTTTCTGTTGATGATGGTCTTCACCCCGCTGGTCATCCGCATGGCGCACCGGTTCGGATGGGTGGCCAAGCCGCGCGGGGACCGCTGGCACACCAAGCCGACCGCGCTCATGGGCGGCATTGCGATTTACGCGGCGGCGATGGCGGCCAACCTGCTGCTCAACGGCGGCATCCCGCCGTGGATGGCGATCGGCTGCACGATCATGTTCCTGACCGGCGTCATCGACGACCGGCTCGATCTCAAGCCGTCGGTGAAGCTGCTGGCGCAGGTGGTGGCGGCCGGCCTGCCGCTTTACTCCGGCGCCTCGTTCGCCGGACTGCCGGTGTTCGTCAGCCTGCCGCTGACGCTCATCTGGGTGATCGGCATCACGAATGCCGTCAACCTGATCGACGGCATGGATGGGCTGGCCTCGGGCCTCTCGACGATCGCCGCCGCGGTGCTGGCCGCCCTGGCCTGGCAGCTCGGCGACACCACGACGGCGAAGATGGCCGCCTCCGTAGTCGGCGCGGCGGCGGGCTTCCTGGTGTTCAACTTCAAGCCGGCGCGCATCTTCATGGGCGACGGCGGCAGCCTGTTCCTGGGCTACAGCCTCGCCATTCTGTCGCTGGACGTGCAGTCTCAGGCGACCGGCAACAACCAGCTCGTCGTGCTCTTCGTGCCGTTCGCTATTCTGGCCGTGCCGATCTTCGACACGACGCTCGTGACGATCTCCCGGGTGATGCACGGCCGCAGCATCACGCAGGGCGGCATCGACCACAGCATGCACCGGCTCGTGCTGCTCGGGCTTTCGGAGCGCCGGGCGGTGGCCGTGCTCTGGTTCATCGGCAGCGTCTTCGGCGGCCTGAGCCTGCTGCTCTTCAACGCGAACAAGTGGCTGGCCGTGAGCATCGGGGCGTTCCTGGTTTCGGGCCTCATCATGGTGGGCGTGTACCTGTTCACGGTGGACGTGTACGCCCGCAGCCGCAAAGGCGACTTTGCCTCGTCGCCGGCGCCGCTGGCCGCCAAAATCTGCACCGTGCTCTACGCCTTCTTCGGGCGCGAGTGGAAGTCGGCCTTCGGCATGCTGGCCGACCTGGTGCTGATCGTGGCCGCCTACATTCTGGCCTACGACATCCGCTTCGAGGGCCGCCTGCCCGAGGCGCAGATGGCGATGATCGTGCGGCACCTGCCCTTGCTGATCCTCGTCAAAATCCCCGTGTTCTACCTGTCGGGGCTGTACCGGGGCATCTGGCGGCATGCCGGCACGATGGAGCTGTTCCGCGTGGCGCTGGCCTCAATGGTCGCCACGTCGGCCGCCGCCATAGTGATCGGCGTCGCCTCGCCGGGGCTGCTGCTTTCTTCGTCGGTGTTCATCATCGACTGGTTGCTGGTGGTGATGGCGCTGCTGAGCATCCGGTTCGGGTTCCGGGCGCTGCGCCAGTTCATAGGTGTGCACCGCAGCAACGGGCGCAAGGTGCTGCTCTACGGCGCGGGCGACGCCGGCTCGCTGACTCTGCGCGAGCTGCGCCAGAACCCCGAGCACGAGCTGATCCCGGTGGGCTTCATCGACGACGACCCGCTCAAGAAGGGGCTCACCCTGCACGGCTTGCAGATCGTCGGCGCCTTCCGCGACTTGCCGCTGCTGTGCAGCCGCCACGAAATCTCGGAGGTCATCATCAGCGCCAACCGCATGACCCCGGCGCGCAAGGCGGCTATCCGCGAGGCATGTGAGGACCTGGGCGTAAAGTGCCGCATGATGGAGATGCGCCTTATGCCGGTCACCTACACGACGGAAGCCACCTCCGAGGCTACGATACACTACCTCTCGGCCTGAGTCCGGCTTGTCCCGGCGTGAAACAACAAAAGAGCGGCGGCGCCCTGAGGCGCCGCCGCTCTTGTCGGCTTATAAGGTTCGCGCCTCCGGGCGCCGCGCTCAGGGCGCGCGGTCCTGGGGGGCGTCCTTCAGGTTGCGCATTTTGCCGAGCAGCGTGGCCTTGGCTTCCAGTTCCGCGCACAAGGCTTCGAGGGCGTCCGCCTGGTGTTCGTGGCGCTCATGGCGCGAGGCGAGCGCAGCGTGTTTGAGGCTGCTGACGGCTTGGCGCACATGGTGCTCCGCCTGGGCAACCATCGAATCGTTGCCCGCCTCAAAATCAGTGCGCTTCTCCAGATCGTTAGGCATTTTCAGTATCCTGTTTCATTCTATGAGCAACATAAACGCCGGGGGTCGCACAGGATCCGGCCAAGGTGTTACGTTCTGCGAATGGCGAGCGTATAGTTTTCAAGATCGTAATACCCTGGGCCGAATCTTTACCGTCCGGCGCGGCGTCTCTAGCAGCGTACCCTATCGCCGCGAGAACCTTTTGCGCTCGGCAGCGCCCTCCCCGTAAGGCGGCGGGTCGGCGGCGATCCGGTGGACGATTACAGGCTGTGCTCCCGTAAGAGCGCAGCCTTTTGTCGTTGCACCTTGTGCAGGGGTCCCCCCACCTGAAGGCTTCCCGCCATGCGTCTTCCCCAGGTTGTTTGCGCGCTCGTCCTTTCCCTGACACTGACCGCCGCGAGCCGCGCGCAGCCGTCGCCGGGTCACACGCTCGGGATCGAGGGGACGCGCTTCACGCTCGACGGCGAGCCGTTTTCCTACACCGGCGTCAGCTTTTTCAACGCGCTCTTCAACCCGGCCTTCAACGAAACCTCGGAGGCGCGGCGGGCGTGGCTCCGCAAATTCAAGGGCTACGGCGTCAACGTGATCCGCGTGTGGGGGCAGTGGGACAACGCGCGCGGCTTCGTGGACGCGTGCCCCACCTGCACGCTTTACCGCGCCGACGGCTCGCTGGAGCCTGCCTATGCCGAACGGCTCGTCGAGATCGCCCGCGACGCCGACGCCGAGGGCATGGCGCTGCTCCTGGCGCTCTACGCCCGTGAAAGCCGGCGCGAGAACATCCGCCTCAGCCCTGAGGCGTCGGACCGGGCCACGGCCGCCGTGGCGCGCCTGCTGCGGCCGTATCGCAACGTCGCGCTCCAGATCTGGAACGAACACGACGAGCGGGTGGCCGAACATGTGAAGACGATCAAGGGCGTGGACCCGGCGCGGCTGGTCACCAACGCGCCGGGGTTTTCGGGCGACTTGGGCAGCGACGCCGAAAACCGCGCGCTGGACTTCCTCTCGCCCCACACCTCGCGCCACACCGACGCCCACTGGCGCATTGCGCCGCACGAGATCGGGCTGCTGCGGGCGAAATACGGCAAGCCGGTCGTGGACGACGAGCCGGCGCGCAACGGCACGAAGGCGTTCGGCGGGCCGGGCGAGCGGACCTCGCCGTTCGACCACATCCTGCACATCGCGGGCGTCTGGGCGGCCGGCGGCTACGTAGTGTACCACCACGATATGTTCCAGACGGGCGCGGGGGCGCCGGAGGTTCCACCCTCAGGCATTCCGGACCCCGAGTTCAGTTCGTATCACCGGATGGTGTTCGAGTTTCTTGCGCTCCGGGAGCGGTACGCGCCGCGCGGCGACCATCGTTAGGCGCCGCTTTTCTCCGCCGCGACGACCGGCGTGAAGGCCGCCGAGTCGTAGTACGTCCGGAAGGCGTGGATGCGTCCGTCGGCGGTCTCCAGGATGCTGACGCCCTCGTAGGTGATGGGCGCGCCCGAGGGCAGCTTGCCCCGCGAGACCCATTCGAGCACGGCCCGCCCGTCGGCCGACGTGACGGCGGTAAACTCGGAGCGAATCTCCCGGAACGCATCCAGGTAGCGCTGCCAGAAGGCTTCGGCTCCCTCGGCCCCGTCGTAGCGCTGCGAGAGTGCGGCGCTGCGCAGCGTCGCGTCGTCGGCGAACAGGGGTGTAAGGGGGGCGACGTCTCGGGAGGCTTCGGCCGCCTGGAGCGCCTGCATGAACTGGTCTGCTATTTCTTGCGCCATCTCTTTTGTTTGCATTAGGGTGAGGGGTGCGGTTCAAGCGCTACGTTTCCAGAATCCCGGAGAGGGCAAAAGGGTTCTCCGGGGCGGGCGCCGTCGGAGGGCGCAGGCCCCGTTTTGACAGGATGGTAACGCTCGGGGGGCTGCCGTTTTTCTTACGGCCGGGGGGGCGCTTGTCTGCGGCGTTATCCGCGCGGCGGTCCTATCTTAGCGTTCATCCCCGCATGGCGGCCTTGCACGGGCCGCCGAGAACCTTCCCCGGCTATGCCTTCCGTCATGGAACCCGTTTCTGAGCCGTCGCATGCGCCGCTCGGGCGCGACGATTTGCACATCGAGATTACGGCGCGGCTGGCGCAGCTCGTGGCCGCCGCCGAGCCGGGCACGCGCCTGCCCACCGAGCGCCGGCTGAGCGAAATGCTGGGCGTGGGGCGCTCGTCGGTGCGCGAGGCGATCCGGTCGCTGGCCTTCATTGGGGCGGTGCATGCGCGCCAGGGTTCGGGCACCTACGTCAGCGGCAGCGGCAACGGCGCTGTGGATCGGCTGCTCGGCCTGGGGCTGATGGTGCAGCGCTCGAAAGTGCACGAGGTCATCGAGGCGCGGCGTCTGCTCGAAGTCGAGGCGGTGCGCCTGGCGGCGCTCCGGCACACCGACGAGGATCGGGCGCAGCTCACGGCCGTCATGGGCAGCATGCGCGCCGCGCTCGGCGACCCTGCCGCCGCCGCCCGCTGCGACCTGGAGTACCACGTGCTCTTGGCCCGCGCCAGCCACAACAGCGTGATCGTGCATTTCGTGGACGGCATGCGCATGCTCTTCGGCATCTGGATGAAAACCGGCACGGACAAGCGCTCCATCGTTGGGGAGCTGGTCGCGGAGCATGACGCGGTGCTGGAGGCCGTGTTCGCGCGCGACCCGGATCTGGCGGCCCGGCGCCTGGCCGAGCACCTGGACGCCGCCGCCGAGCGCCTCCTGGAAGACATCGGCAGGGATCAGCGCATGTCCGACTTCGTGACCTCGCTGCTTGGGGCGACGGTCTAGCCGCGCAGCCGGAGCGCGTATGTTCGCCTTCAAGAAACTCGTCACCACGCTTTTCTTTCCGCTGCCGCTGGCGCTCGTGCTGGCGGCGGCGGGGCTGGCGCTGCTCTGGGCGGGGCGGGGCCGGCGGTGGGGGCGGGCGCTCCTGACGGCGGCCTTCGGGCTGCTGCTCGTGTTTTCGTATCCGCCCTTGCCGGGGGCGCTCCTCGGGAGCCTGGAAGGGGCCGCGCCCGCCGATACGGCGCAGGCGACCGTGTGCACGCCCTACATCGTCGTGCTGGGCGGCGGCGCTTCGGACGCGGCGGGCCTGCCGCCCAACGAGCAGCTAAGCTTTGCGGCGCTGGCGCGCCTGGCCGAGGGCTTGCGCCGCCTGCGGGCGTGCCCTTCGGCGCGCCTGGTCGTCTCGGGGGCGCGCATCGGCGGGGCGCGCCTCTCCGAAGCCTCGGTGCTGCGCGAGGCCGCGCTTGCGCTGGGCGCCCCCGAGGCGCGCATCCTCGTGGAGGAAGCCTCGATGGACACCGACGACCAGGCCCGCAACGTCGGGCGCATCGTCGGCGCCGAGCCGTTCGTGCTCGTCACGTCGGCATTCCACATGCCCCGCGCGCAGTATCTGTTCCGGCAGGCAGGGTTGCAGCCGCTTCCGGCGCCGGCAGGGCGGCTGCTCAAAGGCGGCGCGGCGGCGTGGTGGTCGAATGTTTTCCCCGACGCCGACAACCTCCGCGTGGCCGACCTGAGCCTTAAGGAATACCTCGGCATGGCCTGGTATCGCCTCCGAAGCCCCTGACGAACGGGCGCCTGCTTGCGCCGATATGCCGTAACTTGCTTCGGACCTACCGCCCCGCCGCCTCTGCATTCTCGCCTTACATGACCCCTATGCGCTCGTCTGCTCGGATGCTCCCGCCCCGGCGCTTCGGATTTTGCGCGGCTGCGCTGCTTGCGGCGGTGGTATGCAGGGGCCTGCCGGGCGCGTCGGCGCAGGAGGCTCCCGACCTTACGACGTGGTACGACCGCCCGGCTTCGGCATGGACGGAAGCGATTCCGCTGGGCAACGGCCGTCTCGGGGCGATGCTTTTCGGCGATCCGCGCCGCGAGCGGCTGCAACTGAATGAGAACACGCTTTATTCCGGCGACCCGGACCACACGTTCCGCGACATCGACATCCGGGGCGAGCTGCCCCAGGTGCGGGCCCTGCTGGCCGAGGGGCGCTTCCGCGAGGCCGACGCCTTCATCGACCGGCGGTGGCTGGGGCGCAACCAGGAGTCGTACCAGCCGGTGGGCGACCTCTGGATCGCGTTCACGGATACCTCGGCCGTGACCGGTTACCGGCGCGCGCTCGACCTGAGGACGGCCGTAGCGACCGTAGAGCACCGGCAGCGGGGCGTGGCGTTTCGCCGGGAGGTCTTCGCCAGCAGGCCGGCGGGCGTCCTCGTGGTGCGGCTTACGGCGGACCGGGATGGGGCGCTCAGCTTCGACGCGCGCTTTGCCACGCCGCACCCGGCGCGGGTGCGCGGCCGGGGCCTGCGCTACCGCATCGAGGGCCGCGCCCCCGGCCTGGTGCTGCGGCGCCCGCTGGAGCAGGTGGAGCAGGACGGCGAGCAGCGCAAATACCCCGAACTATGGGACGCCGAGGGGGGCCGCACCCCGGAGGCCGCGAGGGTGCTTTACCCGGAGGAGGTGGGCGGCCTCGGGATGCCGTTCGCGGCGGGCCTTGCCGTGGCCGCGCACGAGGGCGGCAAAGTGTGGGCCGATGCCGGAGGGGTGCACGTGCGCCGCGCCCGCGAGGTCGTGCTGGTCGTCGGCGCCGAGACGAGCTTCGAGGGCTTCGACCGCAGCCCCGCCGGCCGCCCGGAAATCGCGCGCGCGCGTCTGGCAACCGCCCTGGAGGCCGCCGCAGACCAGCCGTACGAACGCCTGCATGCGGCGCACGTCGCGGACTACCAGGGGCTGTTCAACCGGGTGTATCTGCGCCTCGGGCGGCCCGGCCCGGCCGCTGCGCAGCCCACCGACGCCCGCATCCGGGGCTTCGCCGACGGCGCCGACGAAAGCCTGGCGGCGCTCTACTTTCAGTTTGCCCGTTATCTCATGATCGCCGGCTCGCGCGCGGGCGGCCAGCCGATGAATTTGCAGGGCCTCTGGAATGACCTCGTCATTCCGCCCTGGAACGCCACCTATACCATCAACATCAACACCGAGATGAACTACTGGCCCGCGGAAGTCGGCAACCTTGCCGAGTGCCACGAGCCGCTGTTCCGACTGGTGCGCGAGGCCGCGGTGCGCGGCGCGCAGACGGCGCGGCGCCTCTACGGCGCGCGCGGGTGGGTGGCGCACCACAACATCGGCATCTGGCGCAACACCGAGCCCGTAGACGGGCAGACGCAGGCCGCCTTCTGGCCGATGGGCTCCGGCTGGCTCGTCAGCCACCTCTGGGAGCACTACCTGTTCTCCGGCGACGAGGCGTTTTTGCGGCAGACGGCTTACCCGGCGCTCAAGGGGGCCGCCCTCTTTTATCTCGACTGGATCGTGCGCAACGACGCCGGGCAGTGGACGACGCCGGTCGGCACGTCGCCCGAGAACAACTTCCTCTACGGCGAGGGCCTGCGCGCCGCCGCGAGCCAGGGGCCGACGATGGACCTTGCCATCGTGCGCGAAGTGTTCGGCCGCACCGCCGAGGCCGCCCGCCTCCTCGGCGCCGACGCGGCGCTCGCCGACACCCTGGAGGCGCGCGTCCGGGAGCTGGCGCCCTACCGGATCGGGCGCGCCGGGCAGCTTCAGGAGTGGCAGGCCGACTT